>JANLPP010000502.1:0-21569 GCA_031367295.1 Hyphomicrobiales bacterium
GCGCTCGAGAAATTCAGCTGCGTCACTGCCCTGGATGTCGATTTTGCCAAGGGTCGATACATCGCAGACGCCAACCGCGCTGCGCACAGCGCGCACCTCGCGGGTTACGGTTTCGAGCCAGTCTTTCTCGTGCTTCAGCGGGAAATACTGTGCCCGCAGCCAGTAGCCGGTCTCGACAAATGTCGCGCCTTGCCCGAGCGCCCAGTCATGCGAGGGCGGCAACCGCGTCGGCTTGAAATTCCTGTCGCGATGATGACCGCCGAATGCCCCGATCGCCACCGGCGAAAACGGGGGCCGCATGATGGTCGTGCCGACCTTCTCCATGGTTTTGGCGGTCAGTTCCGCCATCAGCGCGAGGCCGTTGACACTGGCGGTCTTGCCCTGATCGGTCGCCATGCCCAGCGTCGTGTAGCGCTTCAGATGTTCGGGGGAGCGGAATCCTTCGCGCTCGGCGAGTTCGACATCCTGGACCGTCACGTCGTTCTGGAAATCGACAAAGCACTTGCCTCTTGCCTTGCGCACCCGCCACAAGGGCTCGATTGCCGTGCTTTCGGGCTCTGTCGAAGGCAATTCGATATCGGCCGCTTTGAAGCCAGTGGCTTCGGCGGCCTGTTTGCCTGCGGTTTGGCCGGCAAGCAGCGCGTCAGCCAGCGCAAGTGCTCCAGCCGCCGCGCCGATGACAGCCATACCAGGGGGCAAGGCACCGGGCGCAAAAGCCGCAATCGACGCGGTCCAGACCGGCCTGCCGCCAAGATGCGTGGTCAGGTGAACACTCGGATTCCAGCCGCCCGACATGGCGATGAGATCGCAGGGCAGGGTCAGGCGGTTGCCGTCAGCAAGGCCAATTTCAGCCCCTTCGACATTTTTCGATCCCAGCGCCCGTTCGACAGAGCCGCCTGCAATCAGGCGGGTGCCGGCATTTTTGGCGACGGCCTGCAGGGCAGCCGGAACATCCTGGCGCGGATCGATCAATGCGGCGACCGAAACACCAGCCCGGTGCAGGTCGGCGATGGTCGATGCCGCATCGTCATTATTGGAAAACACGATGGCTGTGCGGCCGGGCGCGACTGCATAGCGATTGAGATAGGTCCGCACCGCGCCCGCCAGCATGATGCCGGGGCGGTCATTGTCGCCGAAAACCAGTGGCCGCTCGATAGCCCCGGCGGCGAGAATCGATCTTTTGGCGATGATGCGCCAGAGTTTTTGGCGTGGCATATGGGCGGCTGGCTCGGCCAGATGATCAGATACGCGTTCAAGCGCACCGTAAGTGCCGCCGTCGTAAACACCGAATATCGTGGTCCGGCGCAGGATGCGCACTTCCGGCTGCGCCGCCAGTTCGGCCTCCAGATCGGCGGCCCAGGCCGGGGACGGCAGGCCCGCGATGGTTTTTTGGTCCGCCAGCAGGCGGCCACCCAGCGCATGATCCTCCTCGGCGACAACGACCCGCGCTCCCGAACGCGCCGCAGTCAGGGCGGCCATCAGCCCGGCAGGGCCCGAACCGATCACCAGTATATCGCAAAACAGGGTCGATTTTTCATAATGATCGGGATCATCGAGGCCGGAGGCGCGACCGAGGCCCGCTGCGCGGCGAATGATCGGCTCATAGAGCTTTTCCCACCAGGCCGCCGGCCACATGAAGGTCTTGTAATAGTAACCCGCCGCAAGAAATGGCGAAAGCAGGGAATTGACCGACAGGATGTCGAAATCCAGCGACGGCCAGCGGTTCTGGCTGGTGGCTTCCAGCCCGTCATAGAGTTCCGCCATTGTCGCGCGGGTATTGGGTTCGCGCCGTGCGCCGGACCGCAATTCGACGAGGCCGTTGGGTTCCTCGGATCCGGCGGAAAGCAGGCCGCGCGGCCGGTGATATTTGAATGAGCGGCCGATCAGCCGGACATTGTTGGCGAGCAGGGCCGAGGCCAGCGTATCGCCCGCAAAGCCTTGAAAGGAGCGCCCGTCGAAGCTGAACGACAGCGGTTGCGACCGGTCGACCAGCCCGCCGGTCGGTAACCTGAAGGAGCCTGGCATCCTGCTCATCCTGCCGCTTCCGTCTTTTGCTGCCGGGCCAGCTGCACGTCGCGGCCCGAGTCCACGGCGAAAATCTCATGGCTGCGGATGTCGCGCGTCACCACCAGCCAGGCGTGGCACCCGGCATTGTGAAACCAAAGCTCGCGATGGCGGCCAGCCGGGTTGTCGCGCTGGTAGGCATATTCGACAAAGGCCGCCAATGCGTCCGGCTGCGCGGGATCGGGACGTTGAACATTGGCGTCGCCAAGATATGTGAATTCGTCAAGGCTGCGGTTGCCGCAGTGCGGGCAAGTAATGCGCATCGCGTGCTCCTTTCAGTGCAGGTTCGGTTGGGCGCCGACGCCCTTTTCATCAATCATCCGGCCGGTTTTGAAACGGTCGAGACGATAGGCGGCGCTGACAGGATGCGGCTCGTCGCGCGCCATGATATGTGCAAAGCACAGGCCCGAGGCGGGCGTCGCCTTGAAGCCGCCATAGCACCAGCCGGCATTGAGATAGAGGCCCTCGACCGGGGTCCTGTCGATGATCGGCGAACCATCCATCGACATGTCCATGATGCCGCCCCAATGGCGCAGCAGGCGCAGACGGCCGATGGCGGGCATCAGCGCCATGCCGCCTTCGCAGACATCCTCGATGGTCGGCAGGTTGCCACGCTGGGCATAGGAATTATAGCCGTCGAGATCGCCGCCAAACACCAGTCCGCCCTTGTCGGACTGGCTAATGTAGAAATGCCCGGCACCGAAAGTGACGACCGTATCGATAAAGGGCTTGATGCCTTCCGAGACAAAGGCCTGCAGCACGTGGCTCTCGATGGGCAGGCGCAGGCCTGCCATCGCCGCAACCCGTGACGAATTGCCGGCGCAGGCGAGACCGATTTTCTTCGCGCCGATGAAACCCCGCGATGTCTCGATGCCGATGGCCCGACCGTTTTCGATCCGGATGCCGGTGACTTCGCAGTTCTGAAGGATGTCGACGCCGCGGCTGTCGGCTCCGCGCGCATAGCCCCACGCCACGGCATCATGGCGAACTGTGCCGCCGCGCCGCTGCCGCAGCCCGCCCTGGACAGGAAAACGGCTGTTTGTGAAATTGAGAAAAGGCAGATGTTTCCTGACGCTCTTGAGGTCGAGAAGTTCGGAATCGACTCCATGCAGCCGCATCGCATTGCCGCGCCGGACGTAGGCGTCGCGCTGGGCATCCGAATGGAACAGGTTGATGATGCCGCGCTGGCTCACCATCGCATTGAAGTTGAAATCCTGCTCGAGCCCTTCCCAGAGCTTCATCGATAATTCGTAGAAGGGAACATTGCCGGGCAGCAGGTAATTGGAACGGATGATCGTCGTGTTGCGGCCGACATTGCCCGAACCAATCCAGCCCTTTTCGACGACGGCGATATTTTTGAGGCCATATTCCTTGGCAAGATAATAAGCGCAGGCCAAGCCATGGCCACCGCCGCCGACGATGATCGCGTCATATGCGGGTTTGGGCTCGGGCTCGCGCCACATCGGCTGCCAGCCCTTGTGCCCACCCAGCGCTTCGGCGAGGAGCCTGAATATCGAGTAGCGTTGATCCGCCATACCGCAATTGCCCCGTCGGGAGAAAAAACACCAGAACTCTCTCTCTAGCGCTTCCGCGAAAAACAGATAATATAAGTTTTTCTTATTGTGGAGGGTTTGTGACTGCCCATGCAGATGGCTTGCCGTTCGATCTGTGGTCGCTGCAGGTGTTTCTCTCGGCCTGTGACTGCGGCTCGATGGCAGCTGCCGGCCGTCAGCTGCAGCTGACCCAGCCGGCGGTTTCCCAGACGATCGCCGATATCGAAGCCAAGACCGGGACCATCCTTTTCGACCGCAGCGTGCGCCCAATTGGACTGACCCCGGCGGGTGGCTTGCTCCGGCAACGCGCCAGCGCCCTGCTGTCCGAAGCGCGGCAGATTGCGCCGCTGCTGCGCGAAACCGAGCGCAACCGCTTTCCGCTGATCCGGGTTGGCCTCGTCGATTCAATGTCACGGGCGCTGTCGAGCGTGCTCGGGAAAAAGCTTGGCGAATCGACCGAGCATGTCTCGATCCAGTCCGGCCTTACCGCCGCGCATGCCAGCGCGCTGATGACGCGACGGCTCGATATGCTGATTGGGGTTGACGATCTTGAGAATCTCGACGGCCTTGAGCGCTGGCATTTGCTTGGTGAGCCCTATGTTTTGCTCGCGCCGGATGCTTTCACCCAACCGCGTCAGCCCTCGGACCTTATGGAGCTTGCCCGAAGTTGCAAATTCGTCCGCTTCAGCGCGCGTTCGCTCACCGGTATCGAGATCGACCGGCATTTGCGGCGTTTGCGGCTCGATTTACCGCGCAAGCTGGAATATGACACGCCTTATGGCGTTGCCGCGAGTGTCGCCGCGCGGCAAGGTTTCGCCATTACGACGCCGATGTGCATTGTCGAATCGGCCTTGCCACTCGATGGTATGGTGTGCTGGCCGCTGCCGGGGCCGGGCCTGCGGCGCAAACTGACCTTAATCGCCCGGAAGCAGGAACTAGGACGTTTGCCATTCGAGGTAGCTGCGTTCTGCCGCCAGCAACTCCTCAATGTGACGGTGCCGGGAATCGAGGCGGCATTCCCCTGGCTGAAGGGCGAGATCAGCGTCGGGAATCAGTGAGCGAATGCTGCTTTTTCCAGGACGAGGGCGTTTTTTCTATTCCAGCGTTTGGCTCGCCAGATTGTGGACGGTGCGAATATGGTCGCGGCTGGCGTCAAAAGCAGCGGCGCGATCAGTCTTGCCGATGGCTTCGACAAGCCGAGGCATTTGCGCGATTGACGCGGTTGCGCGCCCCGGCGTCGAAATAGTGAGCGCGCGCAGATGGTTGATGCGCACATTGATTGACTGGACGACGCCCCATGCAATTGCCCTTTCGGCGATGCTGAACATTTTTTTGTAGAATTCCGATGTCGCCCTGAGCAGGTTATGCGGCCTGCCACCGCCGAATGCGACCTCTATGGCGTCAACGGCGGCTGAAAGGCGCGCTATATCGTCCTTGGTCGCATTGGCGGCACAGGCGCTGGCGGCCCCAGAAGTTCGCGGATTTCATAAATCTGCTCGGCTTGAGCCAGGTCCGGGCGCGCGACAATCGGGCCCTCACGCACAACCGTACGGCTGACGCAGGTCAGATCGCAAAGGGTCCGTTCCACGAGTCTTTCGCCGGGACGAAACCGCGAATCCAGGATCGCGTCACGCAAGGTTTCAAGCGTCAGCTGGCGCAGGGTCTTGTTTGATCGCTCAATTTTAAGGTTGCCGCAGTCATGGTTCATCGGGGGATCAGCTTTTGTGTCGATGATCTGGGTAGTGAAACCTGTTCTCCAGCAAGTCGCAAGAGGTTGGTTGACAAGGCGGTATGATGGTATACCACAATACAAACTATCTGGCAGGCCAATTTCGCTAGAGGGATTGTGGTGCTGGAACTCAGAAAAACCGTTTGCTATTGCGAGACGACGCTGATCGAAGGCGGACGGGCTGCACCAACGCCGTTACGTTTGTTCGCGGTTGCGGCAATCCTTAAAAACCCCTGGTTTGGCCGTGATTTCGTCGAAGATCTGAAACCGGAAATACAGGCGATCGCTCCCGTCCTCGGTGAGCTTCTGACGAAAGATATTCTGGCACTGACGGGTGGCGGCGAGGCGGTCGAAGGCTATGGCAAGGCAGCCGTTGCCGGAACGTCCGGCGAGATCGAGCATGCCTCCGCCTTGATCCACACGCTTCGCTTCGGCAATCACTATCGCAAAGCCGTTGGGGCAACGAGCTATCTAAGCTTCACCAACACACGCGGTGGCCCCAATTGTCCAATCGTCATTCCCCTGATGCACAAATCAGACGAAGGCATGCGCTCGCACTACCTCACCATCCAGTTCTCTGTCCTTGATGCACCGGCGCCGGACGAGATCGTCGTGGCGCTGGGCGCGTCCATCGGCGGCCGTCCGCATCACCGCATTGGTAACCGTTATCAGGACATCAAAGACCTTGGCGGCAACACTGCCTGAGACTGGCCGGGCGCCGCTGAAAGTTGGCCGTTCGGCGGCTTCGGCCTCTCCGGCAGAATGCTTGAAACAGGGGCCTGCACGGGGTTCGGGACCACCCGGTCTTGCAAAAGTCATTGATGTTTTGCCGCATTGAGCCAAACAGAAGTGACGCACCAAAGCGGAGCCGAGGTGCGGGGGGGGGGACGCTGGCAAAGCATTTCATGCCCTGTGCTCACGCGGGAAAAGGCCTCGCACAATTCGGTCGATGACCATAGCGCAGAACAATATGGCAAGGCCGGCAAGCAAACCCTGGCCTTTTGCAGCATATTGCAATGCTTCCAGAATACTTGCACCCAACCCACCCGCACCAATAAGTGACGCGATGACTACCATTGACAGGCACATGAGAATTGTCTGGTTGACCCCGGTAAGTATCGATGGCATCGCGAGCGGCACCTCGACATACCATAGCAGCTGCCAACGGGTGCAGCCAAAAGCGGTCGCAGCTTCTTTTGTTCCTTCGGGTACCTGGCGCATCCCGAGGGCTGTCAGTCGTATCACAGGAGGCATTGCAAAGATGATCGTCGCGAGCACTGCGGGGGGCTTGCCGGTCCCGAAAAATGCTATGATCGGTATCAGATAGACAAACGCCGGCATAGTTTGCATGAAATCAAGTGCAGGCGAGGCAAACGAATATGCGCGCGGGCTCTTGCCAAACCAGATACCCAAAGGAATGCCAAAGATCAAGCAGAGGATTGCCGATGTTCCAAGCAGCGCCACAGTAATCATTGACATTTGCCACAGCCCGAAAAATGCAAGATATGCCAGCGCAGCAACTACAAAAGCGGTGACACGAGGGCCTGCAAGCCGGAATGCCAGAACAATAATCAGCAGCATGACGACAGGCCACGGCGTATCGACAAGGATTACCTCGAACGCGTCCAGCATCATCCGAATTAAAATCGTGATGCTTTTGAAGACGCTGCTAAATTCAACAGCCAGCCAATTGATTCGACTTTCCAGCCATACGGCTGTCGGCGAAAACACTTCTTTCTTGAACGGAAAATTGATTACGATATCGATCGGCAAGGCAGTCGTAAAACGGTAAATAGTGATTGGCCAGATTGCCAACAAGAGAAGAACGCCAAATGCTGTAGTCAGTCGGCTTGTGCCGGTTGGCAGAGCAGGATTTGTACGCCATCTCAGATATTGTTTCTCATATGCATAATTCGCATATAAACCCTCCACTGTCTTGATGAGCAAAAGCAGCAGAAGGCCAAAAACCAGAATATTTACGGCGTCTGCGGCAGCAACGTGTGCGCCGTCCTGGGCCTGGGCCGCAGCAAGCTTTAAATTTTTGGCAATATTCAAAGCACTTTCTGCCCCGGCATTGTCACCGAGCGCAATTGCGTCAAGGGCACTTTGCTCCCGTTCTGCAATAATGCCGACCAGCTTTTCATAGCGCTGTCTCTGGTCGGCCCCCAGTTCGCCCCAAAGCCCGCGTCCGATCTGGACAAGGGCGAAGAGTTCAAGAGGAAGAAAAATCCAGAAAAAACTCCAAAGATGCCGGGCTGCACCCCACAGCGGTCCGAAAATGGCGGCCGCACTGTTCCACGTAAAAGTGACCGCAGCGTGCGCCTCGATTTTGGCGAATGCGCGTTCATAAAACCCGGCATTGGAACCGACAAAAGCACCCACAGCATTCGAGAGAGGTCCTCGGTCGTGTTTGGTGATAGAGTCCGTCATGGATTGCCACCCTTGATGCCTTTCAACAGGATAGATTTATCGATAACGCCGACATCGCGCCCCTCGTCGTCCTGGATGACGATTGGCAGATCCGTCGTCGTAGCCAAATCGATAAGCCTGTTCAGATTGCAGGTGTGAGATGCGCGAGGGGCCAGCCGAAAGTCGCCAGGATGGTTGGCCAAATATCGCGCGAAATCGACCATGATTGTATGCGCAAATACAAACTTCAGCTTGGAAATGCCATCAACGAAGTCACGCACATAATCATCCGCCGGGTGGCCCACGATGTCTTCAGGCGATCCAATTTGAATGATGCGGCCATCTTTCATAATCGCAATCCGGTCGCCTATACGGATGGCCTCGTCAAGATCATGGGTGATAAAAACCGTTGTCTTTTCAAGCTTCGACGACAAAGCCTTGAATTGGTCCTGCAATTGGCGCCGGATCAGCGGATCGAGCGCGGAAAACGGTTCATCCATCAACAGCACTTCGGGATCCGACGCGAGCGCGCGGGCCAAGCCAACGCGCTGCTGCATGCCTCCGGAAAGCTCTCGCGGAAAACGATCTTCGTAGCCGTCGAGATTAACAAGCGACAAGTAATGTTGTGATATTTCCCAATATCTCGACTTGGGTTCACCACGAATCTTGAGTGGGAGGGCAACATTGTCACGCACGGTCATGTGAGGCAGCAATGCCATATGCTGGAAAACCATACCAATATGAGCGGCGCGCATTTCCCGCAATGCTCTGTTGCCGAGCGTCAGCATTTCCCGTCCCAGTACATTGATTTTCCCGGACGTGGGCTCAACAAGCCGGTTTATGTGACGCACCAAGGTCGATTTGCCAGACCCGGACAGTCCCATAATACAAAATACTTCGCCACGGGATACAGAGAATGAACAATCGGCAATGCCGATGACGCATTTGAATCTTTCAAGTACCTGTGACTTTCCAAGATTTTCGCCAATGATCGCTTGCATTGCTTCAGCAGCGCGGTCCCCGAATATCTTCCACACCGCCTCGAATTTAATGGCTGGTTCGGACAAGTATGTTTTCTTTCGTTACAATGTGCTGCTGGTCAGCCGAGTTTCTGGGTCAGATCGCCGACCGGAGTGCAACCGCGCTTCCCGCATCGGAAGCGCGGCACACTAACCGTCGAAATGTCCTTGACTGATTACTTGAGCCAGGTGTCCACAAGAGCGGCATTCTTCGCGACCCACTTCTTGGCGAAGTCGGCCGGATCCTGCTTTTCCACAACAAGTGCGAAAGTCATTTGTGAGACTATATCCGTGCTAAGCTTTACTTTGGACAGCATGGCCGCTGCCGCAGGTTGGGCTTTCTCGAGTCTCGTGGAATAGTCGATATGAAGATATGCTGTATCCCAGGCACCGGTCGCAGTGGATTTCTTGAGCCAATCAGGGTCGTCCGTCGGCTGCATCACGTGCCATTTCGCGGCATCGTGCGGCGGCTCCTTGAGCTTCACCAGTTCATGCATTGCAAACATGTGGTGTGGAGTGTAGCAAAAGAAGACCATGTTTGCCTTCTTTGTTACAGCGTTATCCACCTCTGCCAGTGCCAGGGCTTCGTCCAATTCTTTCAAATTCATGGTTTCCGCATAACCATAGGACTTGGCCCGAATTTTTTCGATATTGGTCGATGCCCAGCCCGGCACTCCAATCCACATTTCGCCCTTGCCCTTGCCGCTGCCGCTCGTGTCAAACTTTGCCGCCATTTGCGGATTGGCCAGATCCGTCAGATTGACGATGCCGGTACGCTGTGCCGAATCTTTTGTCACGCAAATGCCCTGTTCAGCCGGGATGCCGTTCGCATTCATGCGTACGACGCCATCTTGCTTGACGTATTTGTCTTGCAGGTTTTGCTGGTTGGGTAACCAGACTTCTGGATGAACATCCATTGCGCCGGATGCCATCGCTGCGAAAATGACGGGGTTGGTGCCGTTTTGCATTTCAACTTTGAGCCCCAGTTTGTCTTCGAAGACAACTTTGAGCACATTGGCGGTGGCCTGGGCCGAAGGCCAATTTGGTACGCCGATGACGACATCAGCAGCAAAAGCACAGGTCGACATCAATGCAGTTGCTGTGATTGCTGCTGTGTATGCGGCGATCAGACGCGCGATTTGGTGTTTCATTTTCCCCTCGGCTATGGTTTCAGGTGTCAATGGCAGGTTGAATCCCAATCATCGTGTCAAGCAAGGAGCGTTCAGGATGGCTCGGCAAAAATTAGTTTGTCGCGCCTTGGTACTAGCATTTGGACGGAATCACCCGACGCTATTGGTGCGCCGGGAAAGAACTTCTGTAAATCAAATTTTTTTAAGACAAATATTCTAAATTGTCGAATTGATATGCCGTTGAAACAATTACAGGCAGCTTCGGGCCGCTTGGTTCCGCGCGCCTGCCTCGACTCTGCGGTTTTGACCTTGCGGGCGAGGCGCGCCATCAGCATTGCGGCAAGGGCTTGTCGGGAGCCAAACACGGGACTATTCGAGGCTGGCCTCGAAATTTCCGGCGAGGCGTCCGGCGCGGGGCCCTCTGAAAAATACGCAAACTTCCTGCCTATTTCTGAAACTTCAAAACTTCTTCAAGCAGAATCGGAGCGGCAAGACCCATGGAATGAATACCCATGATAGAAGTTAGCTGGATAGTTTCGAGAATCTCTTCCTTAGTCGCACCGGCTTTGAGTGCGTTCTGGATATGGCGCCTTGCTCCCGACGCATGAAGATGCGTGGTCGCAACGTTGATCGCAATAAAAATCAGCTCCTTGTATTTTTGTTCAAGGGGACCGTTTTTGAGCGGGACGTTGCGAAAGGCCAAGAACGCCTCCAGATAATCCGGATCCAGTTCATAAAACAGATCCCACGACGGATTCCAGTCTCCTGTTAGTTGTTGCGCTTCAATATTAGGGAATGCCTTTTGTTTATGGTCCATATAATCTTTACCCTCCTCTATGTTTAAAGCTGTCGCGACGAAAACTATATAGCGCCTTCGGATCTACGGCCACATCAATGACTGCCGGTTTTCCGCAAGTGATGGCGGTTCGTACTGCATCACCTAACTCGCTGATCTTGTCGACGCGGAATCCGGCAGCGCCATACAGTTCGGCGGCTTTGTCAAACGGCGGGCTGCTCACATCTGCTCCAATATAGCGACCGCCAAAAAAGTCTCGCTGATAGGCCTTTTCTGCTCCCCAGCACTTGTTGTTCATCACGATGGTCACTGTGTTGATGCCATGATCGACAGCGGTGCTGAGTTCGGAAATAGTCATGCCAAAGCCGCCGTCACCCATCAGGCTGACCACTGTACGATCCGGTTGCGCCAGTTTTACACCCAGACCACAAGCAAAGGAAAATCCGACCAGGCCGAAATCCAGCGGTGTAAACAGGCTCCCTGGTTGCCAGTAGTTCAGCGCATCCGTTGCTTGCAAGCACAATGTCCCTGCATCCATGGTAATTGCAGAGTTTCTTGGCAGAACGTCCCGCAGTGTTTTAAACAATCCCGACGGCTGGATTGGATGGGCATCAATGGCGGCGTCAAGATCACGCTTTATCAGGTAAGCACTGCGTTCGCTCTTGTAAGCCTGGGTCCAGGCGTCAGCCTCAGAGCGCTTGTTCATCTTGGTGATAGCATCCCGCAACTGGATCGCCACGGTTGGCGCATCGGCCCAAATCCCGATGGCAACCGGGAAAAATCGGCCTATCGCGGTTGGTTCCAGTTCAACCTGGATAATTTGCGCGTCTTGATTGATATTATCGTAAGAATAGAATGTGGCGTTGAAGCCGAGCCTTGTGCCCAGTGCCAAAATAACATCCGCCTCTTTCACCAAACGGGAAGCCACGGAATTGCCACGCGGACCCATTTGCCCGGCATTCAGCGGATGGTCGAATGGCACGGCATCTCCGTGACCGGGTGATGTCACGACCGGTGCGTTCAGTGCTTCAGCCAGAGCCAGCGCCTGAGCGTGGCCGCCTGTGTTCTTGATCCCGCCGCCCGCGACGATAACCGGCCGCCTGGCATTGCGCAACAATTCGGCAGCCTTCTGAATGACTTCTGAACCACCCGCTGGAACCGAATGCGACCGATAGGTCTGCGGGTCCTGAAATGCCCCAAATTCCGCTGACGCAGACAGGACATCGCGTGGCAGGTTCAATTGCACCGGGCCGAGCCTCGGGGTCAATGCAACGCGGAAAGCCTCGCGAAACATTTCGGGAATGCGATCGACGTGGGTCGCCGTCCAGGTTTTCTTTGTCACTGGCCTGAAAAGAGCCTGCTGGTCAACTTCCTGAAATGCGTCGCGATAAACATGTGCCGAAGACAATGAGCCGGCAATCGAAACAACCGGAGAAAATGCTGCGTACGCCTGCGCGAGGCCGGTCACAAGATTAGTCGCTCCCGGTCCGTTCTGCCCGGCAAGGATAACGCCCGGCAATCCAGACGCACGGGCGTAGCCGTCGGCCATGTGTGTACCCGTGCGTTCGTCATGAACACCAATGAATGCAATATCCCTTGCGTCGTAAAGTGCGTCGAATATCTCCATCGTGGCCGAGCCGATCAGGCCAAAAACATGTTCGACTTTCTCGGCCCTCAGGGATTCAACGGCGGCCTGGCCGCCGGTCAGTTTCTGCATGTCCTGTTCCTTTGTTAGGGCTTATTGGTTTCTGTCAATATGTCGCACAAAAACTGAAGTATTGGCCGGGTAAACAGCCCGGGTTCTTCCATCAACCCCATATGCTTCAACCGCGGAACAATGATCGCCCGCGCGCCGGATATCTCCGAGGCAATCGCATGGGTCATTGCCGGGGTACTGCCGGAATCATGCTGGCATGTCATGACAAGTGTTGGAACGGAGATCGGCGGGTCGGGCCGGATCAGTTCCCTGACCCCTCGCGCCAGCACAAGCCTGCATTGGGTGTAAATTTCCGGGTCGTTGGCCAATACCCACCCGCGAACTGTCTCGATAACGTCTGGACGGTCCTGTCGGAAGGCGTCAGTGAACCAACGCTCAATCGTCGCATCCAGCGTCGCCGCTGGCCCTCCAGATGCCGTTTGAGCGACACGCTCCTCGACCAGTTTCTGCGCTTCCGGCCCCCGGTCGTGCGGCGAGTTGAGAACGCCGAGGGCCGCCACGCGATCTGGATAATCCATTGCAAAGCGCCGGTTGATCATGCCGCCGAGCGAAAATCCAACGAGCACGCACCGCCGGATGCCCAGTTCGTCAATGAGATGGAGCAGTTGTTCCGAAAAGCCTCTTAATGATGGCGTACCAGGGGCGCGTGCACTTTTGCCATGTCCCCAAAGATCATAAGACAACACGCCGTAGCTCTCGGATAATGTCGGAATAACCTGGTCCCAGGTTTCGAGATTCAGGCCGAGTCCATGAATGAGCACGATAACGGGTGCCGTTTCCCTGCCTGCACGAACATAGGCTGTTCCACTCCTGCTTTGAGATACCATCTCGTTCTCGCCAGTTCAGATAGTTTCCGGAAGTCCAGCAGGGTTATCTACCTCCCGCCTCAATTCCTTGAGATCTTGCGCCCGGCTGCCGATTCTTTGATGCGGTCGTCCGCCCAGCGATGCGCCGAGCGCGACAATCAGTTCGTCACGGTTGGGAGCATCAGGAATCGACAAATGGATCGAAATGTAATGTGAGCGGCGACCGACATCGTGTTTGTCTGTCAGCGGAATCATGATCGGTGCATTTTGGCCACCACGCGTATTGTTAAATCCCAGATAGGTTTTTGCCCGCACCGCCAAGCGATATTGGTTGCCAAAAGGCACGGTGTGGATAAGCGCGGCGGAATGCTCCATTTCCCCGTCCATGCCGACAACGCAACATTTGCCATAGCCTTCGACGGCGTCACCGGAACCTGCCGCATCCACAATCATTTGCGATAGCATTGCACCAATGAAAGGTGCCATTTCGCGGATTTCCGGTTGAAGGTTTTCCACAAATCCCCGCCCGGCCCAGGGGTTCTTGATGACAGCAACGGCGGCAATAAGCTTCAGAGGCCGTTCCGCCTGTTTTTCACCATCCACCATTATGGTTTCAACATGAAGAATTGTTCGTCTCACCTGACATGGCATGAATATTCAATCTCGTTGTTATTTTTATTGTTTAAATGCCGGAATGACCTCACTGCAGAATAACTCAAGGGAGCGTTTCTGTTCTTTCAGTCCCAACCCCATGCTGGCATAGTAAATGAAATCATCGACGCCGAGTTTTTCATAGTGCTTCAATTTGGCAATTGCCTCGTCCGGTGTTCCGAAGATCAAGTTCTCGTTCAGCATTTGCGGGCTGTATTCATCCCGGTTTGCAAGTTGCTCCAATGAGATTTGCCCGGGAAAGCCATTGACCACGTCGCCGAGATTTTTGAACAGGTTCTCGAACTGTCCCAGTTGGCGCTGAACTGCTCTGACAGGAACACCACGATCCGCAGTGCTGTCATAAATTGCGGTGTGCCGCATCATCGCAAACCGCGGGCGGGCAAATCCGGGATTGGCCTCCATCGCATCCTCGAATCGCTGCATGTAGAGTTCAGCTTCTGCAAACGAACGTGTCAAAGGCCACGACATGATGTTGCAGCCATTTTGGATGGCATAGCTGAAAGTCATCGGTGCCCGGGCGGCGACCCAAATGGGCGGATGAGGAATCTGCAAAGGCTTTGGCACCGAAGTCGATGCGGGAAAAGACCAGTATTTGCCATCATGGGCATAATCTCCAGCCCAAAGGGCTTTGAGAGCCGGCAACATCTCATGCATATACTGCCATGCGTCGGTTTGCTTCAATCCCGGTGCCATGCGATCAAACTCGCGCTGATAAGCACCGGACCCGATGCCAAATTCCAGCCGTCCCCCACTTACCAGATCAGTGAATGCAGCCTCTCCAGCCAGGTTGATCGGATGCCAGTAGGGAGCCACCGCCACGGCGGTGCCAAGCCGGATTCGGTTGGTGTGCGCTGCCCACCAGGTGAGAATTTGAAAGGGATTTGGCGCGATCGTCATCTCAAGGGCATGGTGTTCAGCTGACCATGCGACCGAAAAGCCGCCCAGATCGGCCAGCTGGACCATCTCCAGGGTATGGCGGGCGACATCTTCCATTTTCAGTGTGCCGTCCACACGCTCCAAATTGATCGCCAATTGAAATTTCATAATTGTCTCCCGCCAGAAGCGTATCTAATCCCTGCGTCCGCAGTCTTCAGCGTGCCACGAACTGGCTGCCCAATGGAGTGTCAGACGTATTGATCCAAACGGTTTTTGGTCGAGTGTAGTCGTAAATTGCCCTGAATCCGCTTTCACGACCATAACCTGAATTTTTCATCCCGCCGAACTCTGCTATCGGAGAAATTGCCCGATAGGTGTTGATCCACACGATTCCTGCCTTGACCGCTTTCGCCATTCGCAACGACCGCGCGCTGTCTCTCGTGAAAATGCCTGCGCCAAGCCCGTGCTCAGTGTCGTTGGCCAGACGGATGGCATCTGCTTCATCCTTGAAGCGCAAAACACTGAGAACCGGACCAAACAACTCTGTATCGACGATGCGAAGATTCTGCCGTGGACATTCAATGATCGTCGGCTCGTAAAAAAGGCCGTTGAGGCCGTCGACACGCTTGCCTCCACACAGAAGCTTGCCGCCCTCTTTCTGGGCATGTGCCACCTCGCGCTCGATGCGTTCCAGTTGTCCTGCAGTACAAAGAGGCCCCATTTCGGTCGCTTCGTCCAAGGGGTCGCCAATTTTGATTTTCCGGACCAGCGCCGTCATCCGTGCGAGGAAGTCATCAGCGATGCTGTCCTGGAGATAGAGCCGTGATCCGGCAACGCAACTTTGGCCAGCCGCGCCGAATATCGCGGATATCGAACCGTTGACAGCGCTTTCCATGTTGGCGTCGTCAAACACGATAAAGGGGGATTTCCCGCCGAGCTCCAGTGAGACCTGCGCAAAATTATTGGCAGAATTGAGCAAGACCTGCCGTGCGGCAGCGGGGCCACCCGTGAAAGAAATCCGCGCGACAAGCCTGTGAGACGTAAGGGCGCGGCCACATGGGTCGCCATGACCTGTGACAATGTTGACGACCCCCTGAGGAATACCGGCCTCGGCAATCAGTTCGCCAAATTCCAGCATCGTTGCGGAAGCATGCTCGGAAGCCTTCAGCACGATTGTATTACCGGCAGCAAGTGCCGGGCCTATTTTCACCGCTGACAGAAACAGTTGTGAGTTCCAGGGAACAACAGCCGCCACCACGCCCACCGGCTCACGGTTGGTAAAGACGAACATGTCCGGCTTATCAATCGGAAGCGTTTCTCCATTGATCTTGTCAGCGCAACCCGCGTAAAAATGAAAATATTCGGAAATATATTTCGCTTGCCAGCGAGTCTCTTTCAGCAGCTTGCCAGTGTCAACAGTCTCGATCCTGCCAAGCATCTCGGATTTGTCCGCGAGTAAATCTCCCAGACGCCGCAAGCAACGCCCACGCTCTGTTGGCGAAATGCGTGCCCAGGGGCCCTCATTCAAAGCGCGATGCGCCGCCAGAACAGCGCGGTCCACATCAGCTTCGGTCGCCTCGGGAATACGCGCCCACACTTCAGATGTTGACGGGTTGATACTGTCAAATTGCCTTTTGTCCAACGCATCGACCCAGGCACCGTCGATGAGCATTTTGTATCCGCGGATATCATCCATGGAATTTGCAATCCTCAATCAAGGCTGGAATGGTGAGAATAATCGGTCGTGGCGTTTTTGCGGAACGACGCGATGATAGCCTCCATCAAAATATGTCAGTGGTTCAGGCGCGCCACGACGCACGTTGCGGACCTGCCCAATGAAAATCCTGTGGCTGCCAGACGTCACGATTTGTTCAATTCCACATAAAAATGCGGTTGCGCCATGCAGAATGGGAAGAAACCCCGGTTCGCATTCGTAACCTATTCCTTCAAACCGGTTCGCAAAATGCATGTCTTGGCCGCCAGCAAACCGCTCCGCGATCTCCTGAGCGTACTGCGGCAAAACGTTCACGCAAAACGCGCCATTTTCCGCGACGGCCTGGGCGATCCGGCTTTGCGAACGCAGGCAAACCAGAATTGTCGGCGGGTCGGCGGAAACAGATGAAAAGGCGCTGACCGTTGCACCTTGCAGTCCGCCTGGCCCGTCTGTTGTCACCACTGCAACACTGTTTGCGACGATCCGCATCGCATCAATGAAGGCTCCGCGCGCAGCTGAGCGTGCGTCGATCATCCCTGACTGAAACATCGTCGCACAGCCTTTCAATTGCCCAACTGAATTCACAACCTCCATTATGCTGATATTTTTCTATTTGAAAAATGAATAATTTAGCACTAATAAATCAAAAATATCGAACTGAAGGGAACGAAAATGAATTTTGCGAGCCTTCAAACATTTCTCAAGATTGTCCACACTGGTAGCCTTGTGCGTGCTTCGGAGGCCCTCAATGTCACGCAATCGACTGTGACCGCCCGGTTGAAAGGCCTGGAGAGTGAACTGGGCCAGGTACTCCTCCATCGGCAAAAATCGGGCGCAGAACTGACGGCGGCAGGCTTCAAATTCAAACGTTATGCCGAACTCATGAATGACCTTTGGAGGATGGCGAAACTTGAGACCTCGCTGCCAGCCAACATTGAGGCCGTCCTGAATTTCGGCTGCAATGTCGATCTGTGGCCAGGGTTGGGCCAAAAGATATTTGACGAAATCTATGACGGTCGGCCCACGATCGGTCTTTCGATTTGGCCGGGCGCACAGGTTGAACTTGACCGCTGGCTCGGCGCTGGCCTGATTGACGTGGCGCTGACCTTTCAGCCCTTCGCGCACGAGAACCAGACAATTTATGATCTGGGTCAGGAGAGGCTGGTTTTGGTAACCACACGCAACGGGAGTCCGATGCGCTTTGACCCTCAATATGTTTACGTTCATGCAGGCGAGGATTTTGCGCAAAAACATTCTGCCGCTTTCGCCGATGCGGACACAGCAAAGATCAATTTCGCTTGCGCCGTCTGGGCCCTGGAACATTTAATGGAACACGGCGGGTCGGCCTATCTCCCCGAAAGACTGGTAAAGTTGCACATATTGTCTGGTCGCCTCTTTCATGTCCCAGACGCGCCAATATTCGCCCGCAACATCTATTTGGTCACCAATAACGTGACAGCTATTAATTGGCCTGAATTGCCTGAATTGGCCAAGCGATTGGTCGGGAACGTGTAGGCACCAACTGCGCTTGCCTGTCTGCGGGTGGTCACGCTGCGGGACCTGTTGCCGTTGCCTGTGGCGAGCATTATTGAAGACAGCTGCCGACTGTCGCCGCTGTGAAGACCGTGTCCAAAACCCGTGGACCAAAATTGCTGCCATCCCCAGACGCAGCGCAGGCAAGCATTGAGATCAGCCACCGACTGTCATGGCAGCCTTTCTGCAAACACGAACGCGAATAATTTGTGAGACGAGAAAAACAAGGTGCAGCAAGAACAGCAATTTCCCGCCATCTGGCCACGGCCGGAGGCTCAGCCTCCGGCCCGCAACTCGCGCACAGCCCATTCCTTTGACAGGGTGCCTTGCGCCAGCACCGCGATGGCCGTTGCAACCACTGCACTGGCGAACACCAGGCCGAGATAGCCAAGCGGCCAGGTCAGCGTAGCGGGCGGCGGATCAAACACGCCGTTGAGCAATCGCACCAGCATCCATGCGCCAATGGCGCCGATGGCGGCCCCGCAGGGCAATCCAAATCCCAGCACCACCAGCGCTTCACCCCAGACGAAGGCGCGGATGTTCTTTTGCGATGCGCCGAGCGATAGCAGAATTGCATTGCCGCGGGCGCGCCCGCTTTGTCCCAGCCACAATGTCAGCCCGGTCGCCATCGCAACGAACAGCACCGCGAAGGCAAGTTCCACGTCCCCCAGCACGCCAAGGTCAACAGCCGTGAGACTGGAGCCGATCAGATGCGCCGCCTGCGAGATGTCCGTAACGCGCAGGGGCGTTGCCGGGCCGAGGCGCTCGCGGATGATTTTGGCCAGCGAAGCAGGGTCGCCAATGGCGCGCACCAGCACCATTTCGGCGCGGGCATTGCCGGTCTGGGCGGCCAGATAGGCCGAATTGGCGACCAGAAAACTGTCGTGCGGCGCGGTGGGAAATTCTTTCACGACACCGGCGAGATGGAAGGGCACGGTTCTTGTCTCGCCCGCGGCCTGCAATCGCAAATTGACCAGATCGCCGGGTGCCAGCTGGAAATCATCGACCGTCTCCTGCGACACCAGCACTCCGTCCGGCGTTGTCGCGAGGCGCGCCAGACTGCCGCGCGCGTTGCCGTCGCCAAAATAGGCATCGACGATATCGGTCGCCTTGCCAATCTGGCCCGCATCAATGCCATACATGTCCTGCAAATCCTTGCCGACATAAGCGAAGCGGTGCTGCATGGGTTCGGCGGCTGCGACGCCCGGCGCAGCGCGAATGCTGTCGAGAGCATCGCCTGCCGGGATTGCCGCAGTGCCGGTCACCGTGACATCGGCGCCATTGGTCAGCCGCGCATCGACCAGCAGCTGGGCATTGTAGGTCGTGGTAAACAGCGCGGTTCCCAGCGCGAAGGCGAAAGCCAGCGCGACCAGCGCCGCGCCCGATGCCAGCCGCCGATGCTGGCGGGACAGGGCTGCGGCGACCGGAGCTTTCAGGCGGCCAGCCAGCGGAGACAGCGCCCATTGCAGCGCCGGGCCGCCCACTCGCAATGCCGCACCGGCAAGACGCAGTATCAAGAGGCCTGAACCCGTCCAGAACAGCAAGGGGGCCAGGAATGCTGTGTAGTCGACAGCGGCTGCCGCGACGCCCTCCGCGGCGAGCACAACCTGATAGCCGGTGCTGGCCGAATGCCAATAGATTGCGGCGGCGATGAGCAGCAGGCCCAAATCAGCATGAACGCGCCGCCACAAGGGAACCGCGCCCGGCGTTAGCCAGGCCCGGCGGGCAGCAACATTCTGGCTGCGCAAGTCGAGCAACGCCGGAGTGACGACAGCAGCGACAGCGATTACAAAGCCAAAAATGCCTGCTGCCAGTAGCCAAAGGCGCGGGCTTGCTGGAGACAGGTCCACACCGAGCACCAGCGACGACACTGCGGCTGCCAGTGCGACGCCGCACGCGCTGCCAGAAGCCGCAACCAGGCCCGCATCGACGAAAGCGAGCGCCGCAATCTGTGCGTTGCTGGCCCCGCGCAGCCCCAGCAAGGCCTGCTCGCGCCGCTGCCTTGCGACATTGGAGCGGGCGATGGCGATGGTCAAAAACAGCGCCAGCACCGCGCCGGGCAAGCCCAGAAACAGCAGCAGAATCCGCGCGAATATTGCGTCCTGGCGCACGCCGTTGAGCCGCGCCGCCAGATTGTCGCCTACCATGGCTTCTCCTGCGGCGCGCAGTTCAAAATTCCGCGTCTTGCCGGTTACACTGGCAAAAGCTGCATCGGGAGCGGCCGGCAGGTCCGCATGATCGAGACTTGCGTGAATCTGCACCCTGGCCCCGCCGCCTGGTGCCTTGGCTGCCGCTGCAAAATGCGCGGCCCAGACCTCCATCGGCAGCATCGCAATATTGTCGGGCGGGGCAGTCGCGACAGGGCCTTTCTGCGGCCCAATGGCCTGAAACATCGGATCGGCATTGGGCAGGTCAACAATGCCTTCAACCGTAATATCGAACGGTTCCGCACCCGCAGGCGTCAGCGTCACCGCATCACCAACCGTGGCATGCAGGTTGGCTACGGTCTGCTGCGCCAGCAAGACGCCTTTGGCACTGCCCAGCAAAACCCTGATCTGGCCGGGGAAAGTGGCGGCATAATCCAGCGGAAGGCCGACAATCTGGCCGGCACCTGTAGTTTGTGTCGTTCCACCAAGCCGCGCACTGAAAGTTGTCGCGTCAGCATAGCCGATGACGCGTGAAGCGCGGACCGGCGCCGCTGCGCGCAGTTTGGCAGTGATAGCGGTGGTGTCGGCTCCGGCGCCGAGCGCAATCTGCCAGTCTACAGGCAAAGCCGACAGGGCGCGGACCGTCATGGTGCCGCCACTCGAAATGCCGAAAACGCCGATAGTGCCGATCAGCGCCGTTGCCGCGACTATTCCCGTCGCGGACATGGCCAGATGCTTCCAGCGCGTGGCAATAATTCCCTTGGTCCAAAGCGCAATCATGCCACCGCCCTCGTGATTTGGTTTTGTGAGAGATGCCCGGCATCCATGTGCCAGCATTCATCCAAAAGCTTTGCAATTTCCGGATCATGGGTTGCCACAACCAGCGCCGTGTCCGTGCCCTCAAGCGCGGTCAGCAGCGCCTGCATCACCGCCTGTGCGGTGGCACCGTCGAGCTGTCCGGTTGGCTCATCGGCCAGCAGCAGCTTTGGCCGCGTCACCAGCGCCCGTGCCAGAGCCACGCGCTGCATCTGGCCGCCGGACAATTGATCGGGCAGCTTTGTCTTGAGATCCGACAGGCCAAACAAAGCCAGCGCAGCATCAGGGTGCATTGCCAAACCAGGATCAAGGCCGGCAATGTCGAGCGGCAACCGCACGTTCTCGATCACGCTCAGCGCCGGGATCAGCGAGGGCGACTGGAACAGGAAGCCAATCTGCCGTGGCCGCAGCGGACGCTGCGGGTCAAGTCCTGGCCAGGTGATGGTGCCAGCGCTTGGCTGTTCCAGACCGGCGAGCAGGTTGAGCAGCGTGGACTTGCCGCCGCCGGACGGCCCTATCAAGGCGATGCGCTGGCGCGCAAACAGCGCGCATCCAAAAGCTTGCACCGCAACAAACTGCCGCCCCGCG
>JANLPP010000039.1:0-8185 GCA_031367295.1 Hyphomicrobiales bacterium
CGATCCGGCTGATCTCCAGATCTGGAGCCAGCCGGAAACGCTCGGGGGCGGACGGCTTTGCCATCATGCGCGCTCGCCCTATTTCGCAATCTTCGCCTTGATCGCGTTCACCTCGTCCGTGCTCATCTCGCTGACAGTGACTACCTTGCCATCGGTAATTTTCCACAGCCGGAACGGCCCGGTGATGTCCCCATATTTATCAAACGCCACCGGGCCGATGACGCCTTCGTAGCGCACCGCCTTGCCCTCCTTGATCAGGCCGAGCGCTTTGGCAAACTCGTCCTTGCCGGCGTGAACGACAGCGCCCGCCGGATCGGTGACTTTGAAGATCGCGTCGCGGATGGCGGCAGGTTCCGCGCTCGCCGCCGCCGCGATGGCGAGGCCGACGATGGCACCCGCGTCATAGGAGCGGTCGGCGGCGGGGTTGGCCGGATCGATGTTGGAGAAGGCTTTGTAATTGGCGTTAAAGTATTCCGTCGAGGCTGACGGACTGGTGCCCGATGACGTGCCATAGGCTTCGTTAAGATATTTTGCGCCGACTGCGGCGATGAAGTCCGGGCTGTTCATGCCGTCATTGAGCAGGAATTTGGCGACGCCGCCCTGTGACACCCAGGCGCGGGCAATCGTCGCGCCATCAACCGGCGTCGCAATGAGGTAGAGGCCATCGGGTTTGGCGGCCATGGCGGCGGTGGCTTCCGAGGCATAGCTCGACTGCTTCTCATTATAGGGCGTGGTCGAGACAATCTCGCCGCCCAGCGCCTTGTAGGCCTTGGCAAACTCGCCATTGAGATTGACGCCGAAATCATTATTGACGTGGATGACGGCGATTTTCTTGAAGCCCTGGTCGAGCGCGTATTTCGCCGCCGCCGTGCCCTGCAAAGCGTCAGAGGTGATGGTGCGGAAAAACATGCCATTGGTCTTGCCGTCGCGTCCCAGCGCGGTCAGCGTCGGCGACGAGGACGCGGGTGACACCTGCACGATTTTTGACGGACCGGTAACGGAAGTCAGGATCGGGATCGACACCGACGAGATAATCCCGCCGATGATCACGGGGACTTTTTTCAGCTGCACAAGCTGCGTCGCGGCATCAACGGCGACTGACCCCGAGCTCTGCGAGTCACGCGTCTCCGTGGCGAGCTTGCAGCCCTTGACGCCGCCTGCGTCATTGATGTCGCGGAAGGCCATTTCGACGGATTTCGCGCCGGCCTGGCCATATTCGCCAGCCGGGCCGGTCAGCTCCATCACGAGGCCTACGGTAATCTTGCAGTCTTCGGCGCGGGCCGCGCTGCTCAGGACCAACGCCATGGCTGCCGTCATCAACAGTGTTGTTTTTGTCATTGTCGTTTCTCCTCTTCCACATGATCCGGGCATTCTTGACCAACTTGTCCACCGCGCCGCCGTCTAGGAGGCCTTGGCGTTGAGATTGTATTTCATGATCGCTCCGTGGCGGCCATCGCGGTCGCGCTCCAGCGTGTACGTGTCACCCAGCGGGCCGCAGGCGCGGGCGGTTACCGCCGCAATCGCCGCGTGGTCCCGCGCCGTCAGCGCGATGCTCGTTACCTCGGCATTTGCGCCCGCATGCGCCCCGCTGCGCGCGCCAACGATGACGGCGGCGACGCCGGGCCGGGCAAGCACCCAGGCGCTGGCGATGGTGGCAATGTCAACGCTGTGCCTGTCGGCGATATGCCGGAGCGCCATGAGCAGCTCCTGGAACAGCGGCCAGCCGCCAAAGTCGTCAATAATCAGCTTGTATTTGACCAGCGAACGGTTTTCCGCCGGGCCTGCCGGTTCAAGCGCGCCCAGCCAGCGGTCACTCAAAAAACCGCCCGCAACTGAGCCGTAACACAACAGCGCAACTTTATGTTTGGCGCATAGCGCCGCCAGCCCGTATTGCGCACGGTGGTCGAGGACGGAATATTGCACCTGCATTGTGACAAGCGGAATACCGGCCTCAAGCATCGCCGCCACATGCGGCGTGTCAAAATTCGTGCCGCCAATATGGCTGATCTTGCCCTTGGCGCGCAGGCCGTCGAGCCAGTGCAGCGCATCGAGCCAGCGCGGCTGCGCATAGTCCCACCAGTGGAACTGCACAAGGTCGAGACAGTCAACCCGCAGCCGCTGCAGCGAGGTGTTGACGATGGCCTCAATCTCGCGGCGGCTGATGGTGGCGAGGCCTTCGAGATCGGGCACCAGCTTGGTGTGGACCCTCAGCCGCGCCGCCGCCGTGCTGCCGCGCGTCTGCACGAGATGCGCGCGGAATGCGCCGTAAAGCGCCTCGACCCCGGTGTAGATATCGGCGCAGTCATAGGTGAAAATGCCGGCGTCAAAGGCGGTGGTCAGGTCGTCGACGGCAGTTGCGCAGTCAATCGCGCCATGGCCGCCCGCCAGCTGCCAGCCGCCGCGCATCACCCGCGAGATGGTGTAGCCCGGCGCAAGCTCGCATGTCGCCACGCCGCTCATGCGCCGCCCTTGCCAGGCAGCGGCACAGCGGTTGTCGCCGCGTGGCTGAAGCGGCGCAGGCCCATGCGCTTGATGCGCAGGCGCGAGCCGCAATTGGGATCGGGGCAGGCCACATCCGTATCGCTGGTCATCCAGTCATTGGCGTGGGTTGCGCGCTGCTTTGCCGCGAGCAGAGGCAGAACCGAAGCGAGCGAATACATGGAAAAGCCCTGGCCTGGCGGCAGCGACAGCATTTCTCCTTGCAGCTCGAAATAGTCGCCGTCTTTTGCGCCGCAATAGACCGTCGTGCCCGCTGGCACGATCGCCTCGACGCGCAGATCGAAAAGCTCAAAACTGTCGCCGGTGTGTGTGATACTCATTCCCGCGACTCTTGCCTGACAAATGGCGTTTCATCCTTGCTGGCGAGCGTTTGTGCCGCTAGCCTGCCAGCATTACGAAAGTTTGGTCCGGCGTCAAAGGCTAATTATCTGAACATGCAGGCGAGCGCGCAAGGCACCAATCCGGCGGCTGCGGAAACCAGCGCCGACATTCTGGCCGCAATAGCGGTGACCAAACGCTTTGGCGGTGTTGTGGCGGTCGATGGCGTCTCGCTTTCCATCAAGCGCGGCGAGATTGCCGGGTTGATCGGCCCCAATGGCGCAGGCAAAACCACGTTGTTTGACGTGCTTGCCGGAGACCAGCGCGCCAGCAGCGGGCGCATTCTGCTGGGCGGCCGGGCGGTCGAGCGCGCCAGCGCCCATGCGCGCATCACGTGCGGAATGGGCCGCACCTTCCAGATTCCGCGGCCCTTTGCGGAAATGTCGCTGGTGGAAAATGTCATGACCGGAGCGCAGCGCCAGAGCGGCGAGCGCATCTGGGCCAACTGGCTGACGCCGGGCATTGTCGCGCGGCAGGAGCGCGCCGCCTTTGGCAAGGCGATGGACCTGCTGGAGTTTGTGACGCTGGCGCATCTTGCCCGCGAGCCGGCGCGCAAGCTGTCCGGCGGCCAGCGCAAGCTGCTGGAACTGGCGCGCGTGCTGATGGCGGACCCGGCGGTCATCCTGCTGGACGAGCCGGCGGCAGGCGTCAACCCCAGCCTGCTTGAGGTGATCATCGCGCGCATTGTCGACATCAACCGGCGCGGCACGACATTCCTCGTCATCGAGCACAACATGGACATGGTGGCGCGTCTGTGCAGCCGCGTGTTTGTCATGGCCACCGGCAGTCTGCTGTGCGAGGGCGCGCCCGATACGGTGGCACGGGATCCGCGCGTCATCGCGGCCTACCTTGGCGGCGCTGCGGCATGACGCAGCTGCATGATCCCATCCTCAGCGTCGACGCCCTGGTGGCCGGTTACGAACCGGGCGTGCCGATTGTCAACGGCGTGTCGATTTCGGTCGCCAAGGGCGAAATTGTCGTTGTGCTGGGGCCGAACGGCGCGGGAAAATCGACGCTGATCAAAGCCATCGCCGGGCTGGTGCCGATTCAGTCGGGGCGGGTGATGCTGGCGGGGGCGGACATCACCCGCCTGCCCGCTCACCTGATGGTGCGCAGCGGCCTCGCTTTTGTACCGCAGACCGAGAATGTTTTTGTCGGCATGTCGGTTGAGGACAATCTGCGGCTGGCGGGCGGCATCGTCAGCGCGGCGCACCGCGCGGGGCGAATTGCCGAAACCTACGAGTTTTTCCCCGACCTTGCGCGCCAGCGCAACCTGCGCGCCGGGCGGCTTTCTGGCGGCCAGCGCCAGATGCTGGCGGTGGCGCGGGCGCTGATCGTCAATCCGCGCGTGCTGATGCTGGACGAGCCGTCCGCCGGTCTCTCGCCCTTGCTGGTCGAGACTGTCTTTAACAAACTTGCGCAAATCCGCGGCAGCGGCGTCACCATCGTTCTCGTCGAACAGAATGCCCGCGCCGCGCTGGCCATCGCCGACCGCGCCTTTGTGCTGGCGGAAGGCCGCAACCGCCATGAAGGGACAGCCCGCGCCCTGGCGAACGACCCAAAGGTTGCCGCGCTCTATCTTGGCGGCATGCGGGCACCTGCGCTGGCGGGGCAGCGCGCATGAACCTGCAATTCATCGCCGACGGCGTTCTTGCGGGCGCAATGATCGGGCTTGGCGCGATTGGCGTCACACTCACCTATTCCATCCTGCGCTTTTCGAATTTCGCGCATGGCGAATTCATCTCATGGGGGGCCTATGGCACGCTGCTCACGGCGGGCGCTATCGGCGCACTGTCGCCTGCGATGGCACAGCCGCTCGGGCCATTTTCCTTTGGCTGGGGCATTGTCGCGGCCCTGCTGCTGGCGATGGCGCTCACCGGGGCGCTGGCGCTGGCGCTCGACTATGCGCTGTTCCGCCACCTGCGCGGCAAAAGCGCTTCGATCACCATCGTCATGGCGAGCTTTGGCGCGTCGATGGCGCTGCGCTCGCTGCTCGAATTCCTGTTCAGCTCGCGCCCGGCCTATTTTTCGCGCGAGCTGCAAATCGCCATGCCCGTCGGCCTTGGCATCCGCGTCACGCCGGACCAGATCGCGCTGCTCGCCCTGACGGCGGCTCTCATGCTCGCCATGCACCTGCTGCTGACGCGCACGCAGACCGGCCGCTCGATGCGCGCCGTCAGCGAAAACCCGGCACTGGCCCGTGTCGCCGGCATTGACGCCGCGCAGGTTATCCGCATCACCTGGTTTGCAGGCGGGGTGCTCGCCTGCGCCGCAGGCATGATGCTCGGACTGCTGGTACAGATCCGCCCCTACATGGGTTTTGACCTGCTGCTGCCGCTGTTTGCCGCCGCAATCCTTGGCGGCATCGGCAGTGTGCCCGGCGCGCTGGCGGGCGCGCTTATTGTCGGCATTTCCGAGGCGGCGGCGGTTGAGCTTGTGGGCGCGCAGTGGCGCGCTGGCGTCGCGTTTCTTCTGCTGACCGGCGTGCTTCTCGTCAAGCCGGCTGGCCTGTTCGGGAGCAGGGACTGATGCCGGACCTCGCTGGCCTGACCGCCTATGGCAGTTTCTTTCTGGTCACCGCTTTGGTCAACGCGATCGTATGTCTTGGCCTCAACGTGCAGTGGGGGCAGACCGGGCTGTTCAATGTCGGCATTGCCGGTTTTGTCGCTATTGGCGCTTACACGTCAGCGCTGCTGACGACGCCGCTGACCGACACGCACCTTGGCGGCTTCGCGCTGCCGATTGCGCTGGGCTGGCTTGGCGCGATGCTGGCGGCCGGCGCGGCAGCCGCCTTCATTGGCGCGGTGACGCTGCGGCTGCGTTCCGACTATCTTGCCATCACAACCTTTGGCGTTGCGGTGGCGATTCATCTGGTTGCCCTCAACGCGCAAGGCCTCACCGGCGGCGCATTCGGCATCGGTTTTATTCCGCGCCCGTTCGAGAGCCTTGCCGAGCGCCCGGTGCTGTTTGGCCTCGCCAATCTCGCGCTTGTCACAGCGCTTGTCGTGGTCCTCTACCTCGGGCTGGAGCGGCTGGTGCGCAGTCCGTGGGGGCGCGTGCTGCGGGCCGTGCGCGAGGATGAGCGTGCCGCCATGTCGCTCGGCAAAAGCCCGACGCGCTACAGGCTGGAGGCCTTTGCGCTGGGCGGCGCAATCATGGGCCTTGGCGGCGCGGTCAACGCGCATTTCATCGGCTTCATCGCGCCGGACAATTACCAGTCGGCGCTGACCTTCCAGATCTGGACTATGCTGATTGTCGGCGGCTCTGGCAACAATCTTGGGGCGATCTTGGGCGCTGGCCTGATCTGGGCAATCTGGAGCGCCTCGGGCCTTGCCATCGGCGCTTTTTTTGCCGCCGAGGACCAGGCGCGCGCAGCGGCGCTACGCATTGTGGCGATTGGCGTGCTGATGGCCACGTCCATCCTTCTGCGGCCGCGCGGCATTCTGGGCGAGCGGACGATTGTCTCGCGCCATCTCGACGCCGCCGCGCCGAGGCGCACAGAGCCGCGCTGAGACCCGGGATCCCTCTGCCAGCCGTCAGCCGTCACATCTCGCGCCACTTGCCTGATTGCTCATAAGGCATAGGCGGCGCGTCAGATCCCGTCCTCACGGTAATGTTTGCCGATCAGCATCATGCCCACCGGCAGGCCGTCGCTCATGCCGCACGGAATGCTGATGGCCGGATGGCCGGTTGCGTCGAAGGGGGCGGTGTTGCCGACCATTTCAAAGGCCCGCTGCACCACCAGCGACAGCGGCGCGTCCGGCGGCGGAATCGGCTGCGCCTTCATCGGTGTCGTTGGCATCAGCAGCAGGTCGCAGCGCGACAGCGCGTCATCATAGGCCGCGCGCAGCTTGCGGTTGAGGTTCTGCGCTTTGGCATAATATTGGCCGCGATACTGCCTGAGCATGTAATCGCCCACCAGCATGGAGATTTTCAGTGACTTTGACAGGTCATCCGCGCGCTGGCGCCAGTTCGAATGATGATTGAGCAGGCTTGTAACGTAAAGCCCCTTCCAGCCAGTGCCAAAGCCATTGCCATGCATCATTGTGTCGGTCAGTCCCTCCAGCGCAATGGGGGTCCAGATATCGACGCCACTGAGGTGCATGGGGATGGAAATATCCTCCACGCGCGCGCCAAGCTGGCGCAGGCGCTCGCCTGCCAGCCGCACTTTGACATCAACATCGGTCTCGCTGTTGGCATGCCCGAAACCCTCGCGCACTATGCCGATCCGCAGGCCGCCGACGCCCTGGCGCAGCGCGGCGGTATAGCGCTCGACCCTCGGCGCGTATTGGCGGGGGTCAAGTCCGTCCTCGCCCGCAATGACCTCCAGCATCAGCGCATTGTCCGCCACTGTCACCGTCATCGGTCCGGCCTGGTCAATCGTCGGCTCGATGGGCATGATGCCCGTGTAGGGGACAAGCCCGTGGGTCGCCTTCATGCCAACGCAGCCACACCAGCTGGCGGGCATGCGGATCGAGCCGCCCTGGTCGCAGCCGATCGCAAGCTCGACCTCGGCTGCGCCAACCAGCGCGCCGCAGCCCGATGATGAGCCACCCGCCATGTAGCCGCGCTTGTGGGGATTGTGCACCGGCCCGGTAGCGTTGGTATGGCTGCCGCCTGGCAGGCAGAAATACTCGCAATGCGCCTTGCCGACAATGGTTGCGCCGGCATCCAGCAGGCGCGTGACAATGGTCGCGTCAACGTCGGGCACATAGCCTTCCAGCGTCGACGCGCCATTCATCATCGGCACGCCGGCAAGGCATATATTGTCTTTCAGCACCACTTTGCGCCCGGCCAGCGCCCCGCCGGCAGCGTCGCGCACCTCGCATTTCTGGTACCAGACGTTCATCGGGTTGTCGTGCGGATCAGGCAGGAAGCCGGGCGTGCGGGAGTATTTCACTTGCGGCAGGCTGTCGGGCATGGCGTCGATGCGGTCATAACTGAGGAAATTGGCTTCCATCAGCTGCAGGTAGTCGAGCAGCTCGCGGTCGCTCATCGACATTCCCAGACCGGACGCAACCTCGCGCAGCTTGTCGACAGTGGGGCGTCTGACGCTCATGGCAATATTCCTTATCGCGGTTTCGGCAATCAGCAGATCGGCGGCTTTTTCGCGCCGCAGCGGCGTTTCCGCGCGGGGCGTTGCAGCCTTGCCGGGCGATGGCTTTGGCAAGGCAGCGCTGGCGCGGGTGTGCCGCGCCGCGCCAAGGCCGAGAAACGCCTCGACGCGGCCGGGCACGGCGAATTCCCGGGCGTCCAGAGTCGCGGTGACAGCGCCTTTTTCCAGAATGGCAACGCGGTCGCACAGCGT
>JANLPP010000102.1:0-2012 GCA_031367295.1 Hyphomicrobiales bacterium
CCCATTTCTCCTGCTTGACCGCAGCGACGCCCGCTTCCCCTTGCGGGACCGCGAAGACGCCGCTGTGCTCGCAACCGCTTTTGCCGCGCGCGCCGACCTGCTCGTTACGGACAATCTTTCGGATTTTGAAACCAAAGACTGTGTGATTGCCGCCACATCGCGCGCGCGCCATTCCACTGGCGCCATCCGCCAGCTCAACTGCCAGTTCCACCGCGCCCGCGATGGCCACATGCTTGTTGTGGCGCATCCACTGGATGTGACGGCGCGCCTTGCACAGGGAAAGTCCATCCTGTTTGAGGAATTGCGCCAATTGCCAAGCGACCCCGCAAACTGAATTGGAGCCCGCCATGTTCACCCCCGACAGCAACAAAGCCAGCGCCATCGCTTTCTACGAACTCATGTTCAACGCGTGCCAGCCAGCCGAGGCTGTGGCGCGCTACGTCGGCGCCGAGTATATTCAGCACAATCCGCATGTCGTCACCGGCAAGCAGGGCTTTATCGCCTATTTTGAGCGGATGGCGCGCGAATGGCCAGGCAAGACGGTGACCGTCAAGCGCGCCATTGCAGAAGGCGCTTTCGTGGTTCTGCATTGCCATCAACACTGGCCCAATGACCATGATTATGCGGGCATTGATATTTTCCGCTTCGATGACAACGGCAGGATTGTTGAGCATTGGGACGTGCTGCAAATCATTCCTGGCACCTCCGCAAATCCAAACGGGATGTTTTAACCCAAGAAAATGGCGTTCGGCTGAAGGCAAAATCTGCCGCCGCGCTCGCCCGCCGCAAGAACGCCGCAAGAATGACTCGCCATACCTGCGCCAATACGTCACATTCCTCACTCGCGAAAGGAACTCACTTCGAAGAACTCCGCGCGAAACAGGGAGGTGCATGTCATGGCGATGCTCACAGAGCCGGTTGGCTCATTACCCCGTCCTGCCAAGCTGCAGGCGGCGTTCAAGGATTATGATGCAGGCAAGATCAAACATGCCGCGCTCGTCAAGGAGCAGGACGCGGCCTGCGCCGACAGCCTGAAACGCATGGCGGCGACCGGCTCGCCGATCATCTCCGACGGCGAGCAGCGCATGTCGAGTTTTGCCACCTACCCGATCACCGACACGCTGGCGGGCACCGGCCTTGCCAAACACCTTGCGGGTGACGGCCAGTATTTCGCCATTTTTACCGACGGCCACCATCGCCAGCTGCCGCGCCTGACCGGCGGGCCGTTCAAATACAAGACCTATGCCTCGCAATATGTCGAGAAGGCCAAGGCCATGACCAAAAAGCCGCTGAAGCAGGCGGTTATCGCGCCTTCGATGCTGGCGCTGCTCTATCCGCTCGACAGCGAGCTGAAAGGCTATACCCGCACGCAATTCTATGACGATCTTGTCAACGAATGTGCGAAAGACATCAGCCAGGCTTTCGCGGCGGGTGCCAAACGCGTTTCGATTGATTTTACCGAGGGGCGTCTTGCCTGCCGCAATGACCCCAAAAACCCGTGGACCGGGCGGCACATGCTGGCGGGCTTTGTCGATCTCAACAACCGCGTGCTGGACCGCTTTACGGCCAAGCAGCGCAAGAACATCGGCATCCACACCTGCCCCGGCGGCGACTGCGACGCGACCCATAGCGCCGACGTCGATTATTCCGAGCTGCTGCCCAGCATGTTCAAGATCAATGCCGGCTATTTTTTGATGCAACTGTCGTCCGAGAAGGACAAGGAAAAGGTCTACAAAATGTGCGGCAAATACAGCCGTGAGGATGCCAATGGCGTGGCGCAGGTCTGCTTCATCGGCGTCACCAACCCGCAGAACCCGCGCGTCGAAACCGCCGAGGAAGTTTTTGAGGACATCATGCTGGCCTCAAAACACATCCCGAAGGAGCGGCTGGCGACCACCGACGACTGCGGCTTCTCGCCGTTTTCGATTGACGTGAAGCCCAAGCACGGCTCGCCCGATTTTGCGCGGGATGTGGCGTTTGAGAAGATCAAGGCGCGGATTGAAGGGACGAAG
>JANLPP010000119.1:0-17860 GCA_031367295.1 Hyphomicrobiales bacterium
GCAAAGCCGCGAGTATATGGCCAAGACCACGGCCGAGTTCCGCACCCGATCGCGCGGCAATAATCCGGGCATGTCGGACCTGATGAAGGCGACTCCGGAGGCTGATCTGGCGGCGCTGAGCGAGTTTCTGGCGGGGCTTTAATGGATCGCGTGCCTATGGCCAGCTTTGGGCAGGCTGCAAGAGCCGGCCGGAGGCCAGCGGTCCGGCGCTACCCCCCCAGCTTCGCCTTTACCTCTGCATTCGTGGTGATCTCCGCCGCGCTCCGGCCCTCTTTGTCGCGCGCGTCCCGTTTCGCGCCGCGTGCCAGCAGCAGGTCCACCATGGCGGGGTGCTCAAGTTCCGCCGCCGTCATCAGCGCGGTGCGGCCGCGGTCATCGGCCTCGTCAATGCGCGCGCCCTTGTCGAGCAGCAGCGCCGCCAGTGCCAGCGCCTTCGGCTCGGACGTGTCCGAGGGATAGCCCGCCGCCCACATCAGCACGGTCTGCTCGGCGGCGTAGTGCTGGTTGACATCGACACCCGCCGCCAGCAGGCGGGCAACAATGGGTGCGGCCCCGCGCGCGGCGGCGTAGATGATCGGCGGCTTGCCGGTTGAGTCCGCCGTAATTCCATCCGCCCCGTGCGCCAGCAGCAGCGCGACCATTGCATCGTCGCCCAGATAGGCCGCCGCCGCAACGGTGGATACACCGCTGCGCCCCTCCACATTCACATTGGCGCCGCGCCCGATCAGCAGCTGCGCCGCCTCCAGCCGGTTCTTCTCGATGGCGACATACAGCGGTGTTGACCCCTTGACGTCGCGCTGGTCGATCACCGCGCCCCTGTCGAGCATCAGCGCAATGACATTGGCCCGGCCCGCCCGTGCCGCATGGGTCAGCGGCGTGCCGCCGTCGCGGTCGCGCGCGTCGAGCGAGGCGCCCTGTTTCAGCGCCTTGACAACCACAGCCTCGCAGCCGCCATCGGCGGCGGAGAACAGGAACGAACTCATCTGCGGCGCGGAGACCTCGGCGAAAGTCGTATCGAACCGGCGTTCAAGATCAATGCAGCCCTGCGTCTGGGCCTGGGAAGCAGACAGGCCGAGCGCGCCAAAGGCACCAGCGAGCAAAGCGCGCGTGCACGTCCAGCGGGCGGGGGCAGCGCTTGCCCCGTGTGAAACGGATATTTTCATTGTTGGCATCACACTCATTCCGGCGTTGAACACCAGCCATGCGAGCGCGTCCAATACTGCAAGTCAAGCTTGCAATTGCCCATAGCCGCATGGACAAATAAAAACGCCGGGCGTACATCCGGCCCGGCGCTTCAACGCATGTTACTGGCACAACTCGCCTGTACGCACGCTTGGCATGCGGGTAGGCTTTGATTGCAACATTTTGATGACAGGGCGCGGCCGCACCCAAATAATTGCGCCGCCTGAACCGGGAGAGACACATGGCAAAAGGCTATATCGTCGCGCGCGTGACTGTGATGGATCCCGTCGCCTATGCCGAATATGCCAAGGGCGCGGGCGAGGCGATGAAGATTTATGGTGCCCGCCCGCTGGCGCGCGGCGGACGTTTCGAGGCGCTGGAAGGCGAGGCGCGGGCCCGCAATGTCATTATCGAGTTCGACTCGTTTGACGCGGCGCGCGCCTATTTTCATTCACCCGAATACCAGGCGGCGCGCCAGCACCGCGATGGCAAGGCGATTGGCGAATTTGTTTTGGTGGAGGGCGTCTGAAATGGCTAAAGGCTACTGGATTGTGCGGGTGGATGTGACAGACCCTGACGCCTACAAAAGCTATGTTGCGGCCAATGGCCCGGCATTCAAGAAATATGGCGCGCGGTTTCTCGTGCGCGGTGGCGCTTATGACAGCGTGGAGGGCAAGGCCCGTGCGCGCAATGTGGTGATCGAGTTCAAGGACCACGCGACCGCGCGCGCCTGCTATCATTCGGATGAATACCGCGACGCCATGGCCCTGCGCCGGCATGCGGCTGATGCTGACCTTGTCATCATTGAGGGCTATGATGGCCCGCAGCCCTGAGCTGACCGGACACCGGGCATGAGCGATCTGCGCATCGTCATCCCCGGGGCCGCCGGGCGCATGGGCCGCATGCTGGTCAAGGCCATCCATGACATGCCGGGGGTGACCCTTTGCGCGGCGCTGGAGATGCCGGGATCAAGTGCGCTGGGGCAGGATGCGGGGCTGCTGGCGGGCACCGGCAGTCTTGGCGTGCCTGTCACCGCTGATCCGCGCGCGGCTTTTGCGCGCGCCGACGCGGTCATTGACTTCACAGTGCCGGCCGCGACCATGCAATTTGCGGAGCTGGCGGCGCAGGCGCGCATTGTGCACGTCGCCGGCACCACCGGCTTGTCGCCGGCCGATATTGGCAGGCTGGCTGAAGCCGCGCGCCAGACGGTCATCGTGCGCTCGGGCAACATGAGCCTTGGCGTCAATCTTCTGGCGGCGCTGGTCAAGCGGGTTGCCAGATCGCTGGGCGAGGATTTCGACATCGAGATTGTCGAGATGCACCACCGCATGAAAGTCGACGCGCCCTCCGGCACCGCGTTGCTGCTGGGCGAGGCGGCGGCGGCGGGTCGCGGCGTGGCGCTGGACACGGTGTCGGTGCGCTCGCGTGACGGCCACAATGGCGCGCGGCCAAACGGCGCCATCGGTTTTGCCACGTTGCGCGGCGGCACCGTGGTGGGCGACCATACCGTCATGTTCGCGGGTGCGGGCGAGCGCATTGAACTCACGCACAAAGCCGAGGACCGCAGCGTTTTTGCGCAGGGCGCGCTGAAAGCCGCGCTGTGGGGCAGGGGCAAGAAGCCTGGCCTCTATTCGATGGCCGATGTGCTTGGCCTTGCTGATTTTTAACAGAGCCTATCCGGAGTGACGATGGAACGACTGCTTGTGCTCGTGCGCCATGGCCAGAGCGACTGGAATCTGAAAAATCTTTTTACCGGCTGGAAGGACCCCGACCTGACGCCGCAGGGCGTCGCCGAGGCGACGAGCGCGGGCGAGCGCATCAAGGCGCTGGGGTTGACCTTTGACGTCGCTTTCACCTCCGCCCTGTCACGGGCGCAGCGCACGTGCGCGCTGCTGCTGGCGGCGCAGGGACAGCCCGCGCTGCACACCATCCGCGACGAGGCGCTGAACGAGCGCGACTATGGCGATCTCTCCGGCCTCAACAAGGATGACGCACGCAAGCGCTGGGGCGAGGAGCAGGTGCACATCTGGCGGCGCAGCTATGACATCGCGCCCCCCGGCGGCGAGAGCCTGAAGGACACGGTCGCCCGCGTGCTGCCCTATTACGCGCAGGAAATTCTGCCGCGCGTGCTGCGCGGCGAGCGCGTGCTGGTGGCGGCGCATGGCAACAGCCTGCGCGCGCTGGTGATGGTGCTGGACCGGCTGACCCCGGCGACGATTCCCTCGATGGAACTCGATACCGGTGTGCCGCTGGTTTACCGGCTGAAGGCCGATTCGACAGTCGAGTCGAAACTGGTCCTGAAGCCGTGAGCGGCATCCGCCCTCTGCCCTATGAGGAGGCGCGCCGCCGTGTCAGCGAACTTGCTGCGGTGCTGGTGGACTGTGTGGCGGGGGGCGCGTCCGTGTCGTTCATGGCGGGTTACAGCCAGGGCGCGGCGGAAGGGTTTTTCTCGCGTGTCGCCGAAAGCGTCGGCGCAGGCGGCCGCGTGCTGTTTGCCGCCTTTGCCGATGGCAGGCTGGTTGGCACGGCGCAGCTTGTCACCGACGTGCAGCCCAACCAGCTGCACCGCGCCGACGTCGCCAAAATGCTGGTGCACCGCTCGGCGCGCGGGCTGGGCCTCGGCAAGGCGCTGCTTGCCGCTGTTGAGGCGGAAGCCAGGGCGCAAGGCAAGACGCTGCTGACGCTCGACACAATGTCGGGCAGCGTGGCAGAGAAAATGTACAGCGCGGCGGGCTATGTGAAGGCCGGGATAATCCCGGACTATGCGGCTTTTCCCGATGGCAGTCTTGGCCCCACGACGTTTTTTTACAAGGCGATTTAAGTTGGGCCGGCAAGGCGCATTCTTTCGATCCGTCATTGCGAGTGCTGCGTGTCGCCTATGACCGAAGTTACTCCCGGCTGCCGCTACAGCGCCGGTTTCCTCGACCGCGCGGCGCAGGAGGCCTTGCGCGACGCCCTGCGCGATCTTGTCAAAACCGCGCCTCTGTTCACGCCGCGCATGCCAAAAACCGGCAAGCCTTTCTCTGTCCGCATGACCAACTGCGGGCCGCTTGGCTGGGTCTCCGACGTTAAAGGCTACCGCTACCAGCCGCTGCATCCGGACACCGGCGCGCCTTGGCCGCCCATGCCGCCCGCCCTGCTGGCGGCATGGGAGACGCTCAGCGGCTACCCGCATCCGCCGCAGGCCTGTCTTGTCAATTACTATGACAGCACGGCCCGCATGGGCCTGCACCAGGACCGCGACGAAGACGATTTTGACGCGCCGGTCGTGTCACTGTCGCTTGGCGACACGTGCCTGTTCCGGCTCGGCGGCGCCAAACGCACTGACCCGACACGCTCGTTCAAACTCGCCTCCGGTGACGCCTTCGTCTTCGGCGGCCCGGCGCGTCTGGCGTTCCACGGCGTTGACCGCCTGTATCCCGGCACCTCAACGCTGCTGGCGGGCGGCGGGCGGATTAATTTGACGCTGAGAAGGGTAACGGCGGGACGCGACTGGCCTCATTAGCAACGCGCCGCAAGGCCTTCAAGCTGAGGCTCGCCTGCCCGGCACATCAAACACCGGACATGACGCTTTCATGGCCTTTGGGCCTCTCCGTAGGCCTGCGACCGCTATTTCAGCAGCAGCCCAGATTGTTGCGGCAGAAATCTGCGGTGCCCTGTTCAAGATAAGGCCAGGCCGCAAGGAAAGGCGCGCGTGCGGGCAACCTGCGGCGGTATTCGTCCCGCAGCGCTGTCTCGACCGCCTCAAGATCAACACCTGTCAGCCGCCCGTCGCGCACAATCTCGCGGCCGGCGACAAACAGCTGCACGACATGGGCCTGCGTTGCACGGCCAAACACCAGATCCAGCGGCGCAACCGGCATGAGGGCGTCACGGTCGAGCCGGTCAAGATCGAGCACCAGAATATCCGCAGGAGCGCCAGTTTCAAGCACGCCAGGGCCCGGCGCGCCATTGGCGAAGCGGCCATGCCTGACACTGCCTGCCAGCCAGTCCGCGCGCGTCACAACGCTGTCAAAGCCCCAGCCGCCATGCAGGAAATGGCCAAGCCGCATTTCGCGCAGCACATCGTCATCCTCATCCAGCGCCGAGCCGTCAACACCCATGGCCACCCGGCAGCCGCGCGCGATGGCCGCGCCAATCGGTGCAACGCCTGACCGCAGATGCAGGTTGGAGCTGGCATTGGTGACAATCACCGCGCCGCAGCGGGCAATCAGGTCGAGCTCGTCAGGGCGGGCGTAAACGCAATGGGCCAGCGCGAGGCGGTCGGTGAGCAGGCCCAGCTGGTGCAGACGGTTCAGGACACCTTCCGGACAGGTGCGGTCAGCAAAGGCGCGCTGGTAGCGTGTCTCAAGCAGATGCATATGCACGCGCCGCCCTGTGCGGGCCGAGGCTTGCGCAATCGCTCCAAGCAGTTCATCCGAACACCATTGCACGCCATTGGGGCCATACTGCACGCTGAACATCGGGCTTTCAACCGCAGCCGCAATCGCCTCAACCCGTGCAATCTGCTGCTGCGGGTCTGGCATCGGCGCCATGAACTGCGCTTCAATGACACGGCGTGCCGCGCTGGGCAAAGCGTCAAGCACAGGCGCGGCATTGCCGTAAACCAGCGGATTGCGATCGCGCATGAACATTGCAAAGGTGACGCGGATGCCAACATCCGCAGCGGCGCGGGCAACCGCGCGCACCTCGTCCACCGGCAGCATCGGCCCATGGAAGCGCGTGTAATGAGCCATCACGCTGGCCGCGCCCGCGCGCGCAGCGCGGCCAAAGGCGGCGAGCGCACCCTGATAAGGGTCGATTGCGGGCATTGCGCCCAGCCGCAGCAGCCAGGTTTCGAGCGGCTTGCCGCCCGCGCCAAACGATGTTGTCGACAGCGGGCGGGCGTGGTCATGCGCATTGACGAGCGCCGGCATGGCCAGCAGGCGGCGCGGCGCGGCAGCCGCCGACGCGGTTATGGATTTGACCAGCCCGTTCGCGATGGCAATGTCGAAAGTCCCGGCATGCGTCTGCGTGCCTGCGCCGAGCAATTCAACTGCGGTGAGTGTCGTCATGGCGGACACAGCTCCGTCCCGCTCAAACGCGGGCACCGTTGTTCAGCCGGACATACGCCTTGACGCCACTGGTACCGCAACAGGTTTGCTACTGGTGGCCGCGCGAGCCAAGCAGCCGCAGCACAAACCAGATCGGCACAACGACAATCGCGCCAGCCAGAATATATTGTCCTGCCTCGCGCACCGCCTCAAATCCCATCTCCGAAATGCGCTTGGCGAAACGCTGCGCGGCTTCGACAATTTGCAGCGGCTTGATGTCCAGCCACAGCATCAACGCACCGACAACCAGCGACATCAGCACCAGGCGGATCAGCACTTTGATCGGGTGACCGCCCAGAAAGCGGTAGAAGGCATTGTCACTCATGGGCAGGAAACTCGTGGGTGCGGGAAAAGACGGAGGCTTGTCCGAAGACGAAAAATTGCACTGGCCTTGTGTTGGGCGTACAGATCGCCAGTGCGCAAACCGGCGCGTCAGACATGGGTGCCTCGGGTTCAGTGCGTCAGCATAACCCGCTTTGCGCGACAAAGTAAGCCCGGGCTGCCACTGCATGCTCCGGCTTTTTTGCCACACAGGCGGGCGGGCGGATATGCCTGCTGCAACGTCATTGCCTGTTTGATTTTTAGGGGAAAGCGTCCTAGCCCTCTCGCGCGTTACAATCTCAGGGACCCGAATCACGATGTGGCTGAAGTGGCTTCTGCCTGTTTTGCTGGCTTGCCAGCCTCTGACCTCGCGGTCCGCCAGCGCCGCGCCCGGGCTGGTGCTCGGCGATTCCATTGGGGTGGGCGTCTCGCTGGCTTCCGGTGTCAGGCGGCTGGCCCATAACAGCGTCACCATCGGGCGCGACGATATATTGGGCCAGATCGCCCAGGTGCCTGCCGGAACCGTGGCTTTCCTCAGTCTTGGCACCAATGACGCGGTTGGCTCGATCAAAGGCGTCGGTGCCCGGGTCGAGAAGGTGCTGGCGGCAGTGGATGCCGCAGGCATCAAGGCTGTGTGGATCGGCCCTGCCTGCGTGATCAAGCCCTGGAACACGACTATTGGCGAACTCGACCAGATACTGAGCAGCAAGCTGTCCGGCCGCATGCCTTACGTCAGCATAGCTGGAGAAGGGTTTTGTGACACGGCGATCCGCGGCCATGACGGCGTGCATTTCACTTTTGCCGGCTACCGGCGCATCTGGGTGCTGGCGCGCGCCGCCGCTGGAGAGCAGATCGAGGCGGGACCGGAAATCGCGGCGGCGGGAAAGGCCGTGAAAAAGGCCAGGAAGCACAAAAAGAAAAAGCACAAGAAGGCCGGGAAAAAAATAGTGCCCGCCGCGCCTGCGCCGGAATTGCCCGGCAAGGTCTGATGTGCGATTTGGCACACCCGATGCTGCGCGGTTTTGCCAAAGGGTGATCCCGCCGCCGGCGCCGCGCCCGTCTGGCCGATGACATAATTTTACCGGATCAACCTGATGCGCACCGCCTGTCCAAGCGTTTTTTCAGTCCGGGTTCTGTCTGGCCTTTGCCGCACTGTCGCGCTTGGCGCAGCCCTGCTGGCACCGGCGCGCTCCATGGCGCAGGGGCCAGCGCAGCAGACGGGCAACGGCGAGATTCGCATCGCCTTTGCTGGCGACTCAATGGCGGATGGCATCTGGGGTGGCCTGGTGCGGGCTACCTCGAATGACACCTGCCTGAAAGGCCATTTCACTTTGGGCCGTTTTGGCGAAAATGGCACCGGCCTCACCCGCGCCGACAAGTTCAACTGGGCGGAGGAGACGAAAAAAATCATCGCCAGTTTCAGTCCTGCGCTCGTGATCGTGTCTTTTGGCCTCAATGACCGGCAGGGCGTCGTGGAACCTGACCGTGTCACCCGCGTCGAGCTGGGCGGTGCCGAATGGCCGAGGCGCTACAGCAGCCATATCACCTCGGTGCTGGCCGAAGCGTCCGTTGGCAAGGCGGGGCTGCTCTGGGTCGGTCTGCCGGTGCTGCGCGACAAGGTTTCGCAAACCGACGCGCAGGAAAAAAACCGCCTGTATCTCGAAAACGTGCAGAATTTCAATTCGCCGAAGGTGCGCTTTGTTGAGCCCTGGCGTCTTGCCCCGGAAGGCGATGATGTGTTCAAGCCCTTCGGCCCCGGCCCGAGTGGCGAAACTGTCGCTTTGCGCTCAACTGACGGCATTCATTTTACTTCTGCCGGCTATGATTCGGTTGCTGCCTATCTTTTGCCACGTATTATTGCGCATCTTGAAGGCCAGCAGGTCACAACTCCGCATCCCTGCCCGAAATAATCGGCGGGATTTTAAGCAAGGCAGGTTGATATCGTGGCAGGCACACGGCGGTTCGCTGCATTCTTTGCCTTGGCCTGCCTCGCCTGTGTTGTGACAGCGGTGTATTTTGTGCTGGTCTACGGGCGGCATGCAAGACTGCTGAAGCTTGAGGTTGTGTCGCCCGCGGGACTTTCGGATCTGGCCTTGCCTGCGAGGCCAAGCCCCGACATCAGCGGCGCAGACACGGGAACAACGGGAAGTCTCGCAGCAGGTCCAGCCGGGGCAAGCGCCAGTGGCGGCGCGACCTTGGCACCGCCAGAAACCTTGCCAGCCGATCCGGCGCTGCCTGCGGTGGTTGCTACCGGCGATAGTGCCAGCCCCCCGCCAGTGATTGCGCTGCCGGGGCTGGCAATGCCTGGAGCGGCGCAATATGCCGACGTGCCTTCGCCGGGCGAAACAGAATTGCCTGTGCTGGCAGCCTTGCCGCCCGCGCCTTCCGCGCTCCCTGCGGTTGCTCCGCCGGAAGCCGGGCGCGATCCCGCGCCCGGCGGCGGCCGGGGCGCTGTTTTCAGCCTGCCCTCGGTCGTCCCGGGCGAGGCGAGACGCGGTGGCCTGACCATCCTGCAAATTGGCGACAGCCATACGGCGGCGGATTTTTTCACGGGCGAAGTGCGCCAGTTGTTGCAGGCACGCTTTGGCGATGGCGGCATTGGCTATCTCAACGCTGGCAAGCCACATCCGGGCGTGCGCAGCGCCCTCGTCAAGGTCAACGCCTCGCCCGGCTGGACCTATTCGGCATTGCAGAAAACCAGCGACACGGACCAGTTCTATCTGTCCGGCTTCAACGCCTCCGTCAGCGGCAGCGGCGAAAGCCTGGCCTTTGCCGCCAGCCAGCCTGCGCCGTTTGACGTGATCGAGGTTGAGGCGATTTTTGGCCCCGGCCGGGGCGGCGTCAGCATTGCCATCGATGACCTGCCGCCGGTCGTGCACGGGCTGGACGGACCGCAGACCGAAAAGCGTGTGTTCCGGGTGACGCCTTCGCAGGGCGCACCCTATGATTTTCGCAGGATGACCATCACCACCACTGGCAGCGGTCCGGTGACCATCGCCAGTGTCGGCGTATTCAATCACAGCTACGGCGTGTCCTATAGCGCCATTGGATTTCCCGGCGCGACTGTCGACATTATCAACCAGATCAACAGCCGCCTGTTTGGTGAGGAGCTGCGCCGGCTTGATCCGCAGCTGGTGGTGCTGGCGTTTGGCACCAACGAGGGGTTTAACGACAATCTCGACATTGGCCGCTATTCCGAGCGCTACCGCATGGTGCTTAAAAAAATCCGTGAAAACCTGCCGCGCGCGCGGGTGGTACTGATGGCACCGCCGAATGCCAACCGCCTGCCGGGCCGCTGCAGGGCGGAGGGCGCGAGCGCCAGCTGCAAGCCAAAGGGCAGCGAGGAGCAGGGCTGTTTCTGGTCAACGCCGCCCGTGCTGGACAAGGTGCGCGACGTGCAGCGCCAGATCGCCAGACAGGAAAATTTTCTGTTCTGGAACTGGGCCGAGGTGACTCCGGGGGACTGCGGTGCCCATGCGCTGGTCAATGCCAGCCCGCGCCTGATGACGCCGGACCATGTGCATTTTACCGGTGACGGCTACAAGGCCGGCGCGAGAGCTTTTGCAAAATTCCTGATACCGGTTGTCGAACAGATGCGGCTGGGTGGCGATGCTGTTTCCAACCGTTGAGTTCGCGCTGTTTTTCGCTGTTGTGTTTCCGGTTGCCTGGGCATTGAACCGCTTCAACACGGCAAAAAAGTTTTTTCTCACCGCCGTCAGTTATCTTTTCTACAGCTTCTGGGACTGGCGGTTTCTGGTCCTGCTGCTATTTTCCTCGGTGTTCAATTTCGCCTTTGGCCTGATAATAGAAGCGCTGAAGCACCCATCGTCCTTGCGGGCGCAGGCAAGCAGTCCAGCGGCCACAGCCAGCGGCACCGGGTTGCTTCGCTCCGCGCGCAATGATGGACGGGACGGCGCGCGGCATTCGAAAGCCGCGATAACCCTCGCGGTTGCGGGCAATCTCGCGCTGCTGGGCTATTTCAAATATTACGATTTTCTCTCCGCCAATCTCAGCGCACTGCTGGCGCGGTTGGGCGTGCAGACGGATTTTGGCTCAACCGGCCTCGCCCTGCCCATCGCCATTTCGTTTCTCACCTTTCACGGCCTGTCTTACGTCATTGATGTCTATCGCGGCGTGCTCAAACCCTCGCGCTCGCTGATGGATCTGATGCTGTACATCGCCTTCTTCCCGCATCTTGTGGCGGGGCCGATTGTGCGGGCGCATGACTTTCTTGCGCAGCTGGCAAAGCCTTCGGACCCGGCACGCATCCTGCTTGGCCAAAGCATGCTGCTGATCCTTGGCGGCCTCATCAAAAAAGTGGTGATCGCCAGCCACATCTCGACGCGCTTCGTCGATCCGGTTTTTATCAATCCGCCCGACTTTGGCAGCGTCGATCTTGTGCTGGCAATGTACGCCTATGCCATCGTCATCTACTGCGATTTCAGCGCTTATACCGACATTGCGATTGGTGTCGCCAACCTTCTCGGCTACCGGTTTCCGCAGAATTTCAACCAGCCCTACCGCGCCCTGACTTTGCAGGATTTCTGGCGGCGCTGGCACATGACGCTGTCGGGCTGGCTGCGCGACTACCTCTATGTGCCGCTTGGCGGCAACCGGTTTGGCGCGCTCATGACCTACCGCAATCTTCTGCTGACCATGGGGCTTGGCGGGCTCTGGCATGGCGCGGGCACACAGTTCATTGTCTGGGGCCTGATCCATGGCGCGGGGCTGAGCCTTGAGCGGCTGCTGGGCATTGGCAGCGTCGCGGGTTCCTGGCCGATCCGGGCGCTGCGCTGGTTCATCACCTTCAACATTGTCTGCATCGCCTGGATATTTTTCCGTTCGCAGAGCTTTGATGCGGCGCTGGATTATTTCCGCGCCATTGGCGCCAGCGCGCCTGCGCCCGCGCTTGCCAGCCTGATGGTGCTCACGCTGATGGCGCTGGGTTTTGCCACACAGTTTCTGCCCCAAAGCCTGTTCACGCGCATCGAGCGCGCTTATGAGCATGCGCCGCTTGCCGCGCAGATCGCGCTGCCCGTGCTCATTATCTGGATCATCAGCGTGCTCGCGCCTGCGGGTGTGCCGCCCTTCATCTATTTTCAATTTTAGGCCGTGCCGCCATGCAGCCTGAGGAAAACCGCATCGCCACCGCCGCAAGGCCGCTGCGCCGTCTCGCGGTGATCCTGTACGCATCGCTGGGGCTGTTGCTGCTGGCCATGCCGCAGCAGATTGCCGACCGTCTCGATGACTTTGAGCCGAACCCGGTGGCGCATGCGGCAAAGCTCGCCGCCGAGGCTGTGGCAAAAGTCATGGCGCCGCTCGGCATTCCGCAGCTGTTCGGTCGCGCGCGCAAGGCGTTTCTGGAGGCGCTGGGCGAGCGGAATTAATTCGACTCCGCCCATAGCCGTTTCACAATGGACGCGGGCCTGGCCGCAACAGCCGCTCCGGCAATCCGGTCACGCTGCCGCGCCCGATAATCCAGCGGTGCGCGTCAAGCGTCAGCATTTCGGGCGGTTCGATAAGCCGGTGCGTCACCTGCGGGCCGGAGAATGTCCATTCGACAACGCCGGCGCGCGGCACGATCGTCGCGGCGCTGACTTTTGCGGGCATGTTGACGTAGGATGTCGCGGGTGCCCACACAATGTCCATGCCGCCGTGCCGCAGCGCGCGGTAAATGTGCAGATGCCCGCAAGCGACGGCGCGCACCCCACCCGCCGCGCATTGGCTGAAGAATACCGTGCGTTCGGCAAGGTTCAGTGCGCCGCGCGTAAAATTTGCATCGTCAGGATCATTGAGGAAGGGCGGCATGTGGATGAACACCATCACAGGCCGCGCCGCGCGGCTCGCCAGCGCATCCACAAAAAATTCACGCTGCGCCGCCTCCTGCGGCAGGCCGCTGCCCATCAGGGCGGTGTCGAGGCCAATCAGCCGCCATGCGCCAAAATCCTGGCTCCACCAGCTCACGCCAAACCGGGCGCGCCACACCGCCAGCCGCTCCTGTGTCACCGGCTGTTTGGCGGTCCGCCCCAGCGCAGCATCGCCGACATCATGGTTGCCAGCAATAGCGCGCCACGGCACAGGCAGGCGCTCCAGACTCGCGCGTCCAAAAACCAGATCACCGGGCGCATCCGGGCCGTTGAACGACACGTCGCCGGTGTGGACAATCAGGTCGGGCGGATCAGCCTGCATCAGGGCAACAAAGGCATCGTAATTATCGGTGAAATAGGCGTGGCGCGCCGACAGGTGCGTGTCGGAGACCTGCACCAGCCGCAGTGGCAGGTCTGTGCCCATGTCCGCGCTTATGTCCCGGTTCTTGCGGCGGCAAAATAATCAGCGATGACGCGCTCGTAGATACGCGCCAGCGCCTCAATGTCGGCGACCGCCGCGCGCTCGTCGGCCATATGCATGGTCTGGCCGACGAGGCCAAATTCGACGACCGGGCAATAGTCCTTGATGAAGCGCGCGTCCGAGGTGCCGCCGGCTGTCGAATACGCCGGTGTCACGCCGGTTTCAGCCGCCACAGCGCGGGCGACAAGCTCGGTGAACGGGCCGGGTTTGGTCAGGAACGCCACGGCGTTGGTCGGCTGAAACGTCAGCGTGTGACGCGCCTCACCCGCGCTAATGGCAACGCGGCGCGCAATCTCGCCGCTCAACGTCTGGGGCGACCACAGGTCATTAAAGCGGATGTTGAACAGCGCCGCCGCCTCACCCGGGATCACATTGCCCGCCGTGTTGCCGACATCAACGCTGGTGATCTCAAGGTTTGACGCGCTGAAATGTATTGTTCCAGTGTCGAGCGCAGGGGCCATCAGCGCGCCCAGCATCCGCATCAGGTGCGGGACGGGATTATCGGCAAGATGCGGATAGCCGACGTGGCCCTGTTTGCCATGCGCCACAAGCCGGCCCGACAGCGAGCCGCGCCGCCCGATCTTGATCATGTCGCCCAGCCTCTCCGGGTTCGTCGGCTCGCCCAGAATGCAATGGTCAAAGCGCTCGCCGCGTGCCTGCGCCCAGGCCAGCAACTTGACTGTGCCGTTGATTGCGGGGCCTTCCTCGTCGCCGGTCAGCAAAAACGAAATCGAGCCTCTGGGTGCGCCATGGGTCTGCACAAAGGACAGGGCCGCCGCCACGGACGCGGCAACGCCGCCCTTCATGTCGCAGGCACCGCGCCCGTAGATCATGCCGTCCACAATCTCGCCTGCGAAGGGATCATGCCGCCACTGGGCGCGGTCGCCGGCTGGCACAACATCTGTATGACCGGCAAACATCAGGTGCGGCGCACCCGTGCCGATGCGGGCGTAAAGATTATCGATGTCTGGCGTGCCTGGCGCGGAAAAAACCAGCCGGTGCGCGGTGAAACCCGCTCCTTGCAGCACGCCTTCCAGCAGCGCCAGCGCGCCACCCTCCGCAGGCGTGACAGAGGCGCAGCGGATCAGCGCGCGGGTGAGGTCGAGGGGTGTCATGAGCTCAGAATGCCCTGGAAAAAGCTGTCACCGCAAGCGCCTCACGGCAGGGTCGGTTCCGGCCCGTAGGCGTTGGGTCCCTTGACGCCTTTGAGAACGCCACATTCCACCACAAAAAACAGCGTGCAGGTGTAGATGGCAGCCAGAAACAGGCTGGATTCAAAACTGCCGTCTGGTTTTTCCGACAGCAGCGGCCAAAAAATGCTGATCAAAGCGGCGAGAAGACTGTAGCCAGTATAGGCCAGCGCGAAAAAAATACCGCGGCCCCTGTCGGCGAGGCGCTTGCGGCCAATGCAGAAATCCGGCCAGGCCAGCAGCGCCGTCACGGTAAAATCTATGAGTTGCGGCTGGATGCCCGGCGCAAACCACGAGCGCAGAAATGTCGCCGCTGCATCGCCCAGAAACAGCAGCGCCAGTGCGCCAATCCAGAAACGCAGCCGCCCGATCCGCCCGCTGGCGCTGAAAAATAGCGCTGGCAAATCTATGCTCAACGCACTGTCCCTGATCCGGAAAAGCCAAGCTCGTAGATAGTCCAGGCCGCTACGCCCGCCAGAGCCACAAGGCCAAGCCAGACAATCCACAGGGCAAACATGCCGCCATCCTGCTGCTGCGTCCAGCTCAGCGCGCCATAAAACAGCGCGGCGAGCGGCAGCAGCCCTGCCAGTTCGGGCGGCAGGCCGCGGTCGCGGAAGCGCTTGGCGCTGACGTAATAGCTGCATACCAGCAACAGCAGCGCCACGAAGGCATAGGCGATGAGATAGCTGTAGGCGGCGATCGCCGCGCCATCAATCAGCTTTGTCTCCGCAAGCGAGCGGTGCGCATAGGGCGCAACCGCCTGCCAGACCAGCGTGAGAACGAGCAGCGCCAGCGCCAGCGGCGCCTGCGCCCGCCACCACTGGTGCCGGTCAATGCGGCCCTCAAGGCTGCGGTAGAGAAAGCGCCAGCCTGCGCGCGGTCCCTCGTCGCCGGGGTTGGCCATCAGTCGCGCAGCAGTTCGTTGATCGCGGTTTTGGCGCGGGTCTGCGCGTCCACCGTCTTGACGATGACGGCGCAATACAGCGAGGGGCCGGGCGAACCATCGGGGAAGGGCTTGCCCGGCAGATTGCCGGACACCACGACCGAGAAAGGCGGCACATAGCCGACATGGGTCTTGCCGGTGGCGCGGTCAACAATTTTAGTCGAGGCGGAGATGAACACGCCCATCGACACAACAGAACCCTCGCCGACAATGACGCCCTCAACCACCTCGGAGCGCGCGCCGATAAAGCAATTGTCCTCGATGATTGTCGGGTTGGCCTGCAAGGGCTCCAGCACGCCGCCAATGCCGACGCCGCCGGACAGATGCACATTCTTGCCGATCTGCGCGCAGGAGCCGACAGTGACCCAGGTATCGACCATGGTGCCCGAGTCAACGTAAGCGCCAAGGTTGACGAAACACGGCATCAGCACCGCGCCGGGCGCGACATAGGCCGAGCGGCGCACGATGCAGCCTGGCACCGAGCGGAAGCCCGCCGCCACATGTTCCTTCGCGCCCCAGCCCTCAAACTTGGAGGGAACCTTGTCCCACCAGCTGGCACCGCCAGGCGCGCCGGAAATCAGGCCCATGTCGTTGAGACGGAACGACAGCAGCACGGCTTTCTTCAGCCACTGGCTGGTTTTCCACGATTCAACGCCGGTTTTGCCGGGCAGCTTTTCGGCAACGCGCAGCTGGCCGCTGTCGAGCAGCAGCAAGGCCTGATTGACCGCGTCACGCACGTCGCCGGTGGTGGCGGCGCTGATGGCGGCGCGGTCTTCAAAGGCGGCGTTGACGAGGGCTTCAAGCTGGGCGTGCGACATTCGGGAGTTCCGGAACAGGGAGGGTTGCCGCGCTGTTTCCCCGCAGCCAGGCCGCTTGTCAATGGCATGCGCGGTGTCGGGCCGGGGCCAATTGACACGGGAAGCAGGGTGGTACCGTCACCCGGGATCGAACCGGGGACCTCTAGATCCACAATCTAGCGCTCTAACCATCTGAGCTATGACGGCACAATACCGCGTTCCCATAGGAGCAAAGGCGTGGGTTGGCAAGTTTTTTGGCGCAATGGCCGCCCATTGCCTCTGGCCTTGCGTTTCAGCGTGCTGTCCTGCCTGCCTCCGGGCTGCCGCATGGCCGCATGTGCCGGCGATGCCGGAGGTGGCGCTCGACCCGGATGCCGTGCTGCTGATTTTCCTGCCGACGCTGCTCTATGCCTCGGGCATGGGCATGAGCTGGCGCGGCTTTCGCGCCAATCTGCGGCCGATCCTGCTGCTTGCCATCGGCTGCATGCTGTTCACCGCCAGCGCGGTTGCGGCGGTGGTGCATTACGCGCCGGGCTTGATTTGGGCAGTTGGCTTCGTGCCCGGCACCATCGTCTCGCCGCCGGACGCGCTGGCGCCGATGGCGGTGCTGAAACGCATCCGGCTGCCGCGCCGGGTGCTGACCATTCTGGAGGGCGAAAGCCTCGTCAATGCTTGAGGCCGAGCGGCAGGCGGTGACCCGCGCCTATGAGAACAACCATCTGACCGACGAGGCGCGCCGCCGTATCGAGCGCGACTTTGACCTGGAAGAAGCCCGCGCCCGCCATGAGCACGCGAGCGAAAGCGGGCGGGGCGGGGATTGAGCGCATGTCTACTCCGGTCAATATGGCCGGATGTCATTCCGGGGCCGCGCAGCGGATCACGGAACCCAGGAGTCACAAGTGAGATACATGTCAGCGGCTTCTGGGTTCCGGGTCGGCTTCGCCGCCCGGAATGACACAACCTGCCGCCCCAAAGCTGACATCCTGAAACCGGCGAGGATCACACCAGCTTGACCAGCTGCTTGCCGAAATTCCTGCCCTTCAGCATGCCGAAAAATGCGTCCGGCGCGCTCTCCAGCCCAACCGCCACAGTCTCATGCCATTTCAGCTTGCCCGCCGCCGCCAGGGCGCCAAGCTCGCCCAGCGCGACCGGCCATACATCGAGATGGTCCGACACAATAAACCCCTGCATGGTCGAGCGCGTCGCCAGCATCACCGCAATGTTGCTGAGCGGCGTCGGCGTGCCGTCATAACCCGACGCCACAAGTCCGCAGATGGCGATGCGGGCAAAATCATTGAGGCGGCGCATGCACAATTCCAGCGGCTGACCGCCGACATTCTCGAACACGCCGTCGATGCCTTTGGGCGTGGCCGCTTTCAACGCCGCCGCAAAATCGGGCGCGCGGTGATCGACGCAGGCGGCAAAGCCCAGCGTCTCGACAGCGAAGCGGCATTTTTCCGCGCCGCCTGCAATGCCCACCGCACGGGCGCCGGCCTGCGTCGCCAGCTGGCCGACCACGGACCCGACAGCGCCGGTCGCCGCCGAGACGACAATGGTTTCGCCCGCCTTCGGCGCGATAATCTTGTTGAGGCCGTACCAGGCGGTGACGCCGGGCATGCCGAGCGCGCCAAGACAGGCCTGCAAGGGCGCGCGGGCGTCAACCTTCTGCCAGCCCTTGCCGTCGCTGAGAGAGAACAGCTGCCAGCCGCCCATGCCGACCACCTTGTCGCCTTGTTTGAAACGCGGGTTGTTCGAGGCCGTGACCTCGCCGACCGTACCGCCGATCATCACGTCGCCAACCGGCTGCGGCTGCGCATAGGAGCGCGCGTCATTCATGCGCCCGCGCATGTAGGGATCGAGCGACAGGTAGTGGTGGCGCACAAGGATCTGGCCAACGGCAGGCGGGGGCAGGGTTTCCTCAATGAGCGAGAAATTCTGTGGCCCGGCTTCGCCCTGCGGGCGGGAGGCGAGGATGATTTTTTTGTT
>JANLPP010000155.1:0-21104 GCA_031367295.1 Hyphomicrobiales bacterium
CCTATGGCGCCACCTTGTAACATCGGTATCTGCTTCTCCCGCCTTGCGCAGGGCTGTCCGGGGAAAGTTTTGGGTGAATCGATTTGTCGCGGCTGCATGCCCCGTTTTCTGCGGGTTTCCCTGCTATTTTCTGGTTGTCGAGACTCAGAAAAAAGGAAACGGGGCATGCGGTTTTCTCCTAGCATTTTCGGTCAGTTGCTTGAAGCAATTAATCGGCGCGCCTTTGACAAAACCGTAGAGCGCCACTCGGGTGATGCCTATGACAAGAGCTTTCGCAGCTGGGACCATCTTGTTGCGCTGGTTTTTGCGCAGTTCAGCGCCGCTCGCAGCCTGCGCGGCCTGGCGGCGGCGTGGAATGCCAGCAGCCAGCACCATTATCACCTCGCCAGCGGCCCGTTGCAGCGCTCCACCCTGTCGGATGCCAGCCAGCGGCGCCCCGTGGCGGTGTTTGCCGATACTTTCGCCAGCCTTGCGGGCCAGCTTGACCGGCAGACGCGCTGCGAAGGCAATGAAATGCTGCGCCTGATCGATTCGACTCCGATCCCGCTTGGCAAATTGTGCGACTGGGCCAAGTCGAACGGGCGTATCCGGGGCATGAAAGTGCATGTCGTGTTTAACCCCAAGGCCGACTATCCTCGCATTCTCGACATTACCGACGCCAATGTGAACGATGCCCAAATCGGGCGCGGCATCACCATAGAGCCGGGCGCAACCTATGTGTTTGACAAGGGCTATTGCCATTATGTCTGGTGGACAGCGATTGCAGCGGCGGGTGCCACCTTCGTGACGCGGCCAAAAACCAACATGGTGCTCGAAATTGACCGCATTCGCCCCTGTCTGGCAGGCAAAGGCGATGGTTTTACGGTTATCGAAGACACCGACGTGCGGCTTGCCAGCAAAGGCAGCCAAACCTTGCCGATCCCGCTGCGCAGCCTGCGGATTGTGCGCGACAACGGCAAGACAATCCGCATCCTGACCAATGACATCACCCGCCCGGCAGTTGAAATTGCAGCCCTGTACAAGGGCCGCTGGCAGATCGAACTGTTGTTCCGCTGGATCAAGCAGCATCTCAGGATCAAAAAATTCCTCGGCAACACGGACAATGCCATCCGCCTGCAGCTGTTTGCCGCGATGATCGCCTTCACATTGTTGCGCATCGCGGCAAAAGCCAACGCTGTCACCATGAACATCCTGCGCTACACCGGTCTGGTAGCCCAATACCTGCTCGAACGACGCCAACTCGCAAGCATCGAAAAACCACCGCCCTGCAATCCGTCCAAACGAAAATCCAAAACTTCCCCAGACCAGATGGACCTGATAATATGTGTCTGACTTTCCACGGACAGCCCTGCGCCTTGCGGGAGAAGGGACCCCTACTCCATCACCGCCGCCCTTAAAATACACACCATCGTTGCCCGCGCCGGTTTGCGCGTGCGGTTGGTGATCACGTGCGGGCGGTCGCAGCGGTAGCGCAGGGTTTCGCCGGTGCCGGCGGTTTCAATGACGCCTGCCACCTCCACCTGCAACTCGCCTGCCGTCACCGACAGGCATTCAATCGAGCCGCGCTGGTGCGCCGCCGACTCCAGCGCGCCGCCCGGCTCGGCCTCAAACTCGTACCATTGCAGCCAGTCCACCGTCTTGATCCAGCCGATCACCGACAGGCGGCATTTGCCGTCGTCCGAATGCAGGACCGGCGTGTCGCCCCTGGACGTCTTTTCGACAAACGGCTCCTCGTCCGAGCCCTGCAAAATCCGGTCGATGGAAATATCCAGCGCCTGCGCCACACGCCAGATGGTGGACAGGGTCGGGTTGGTCTCCGAGCGCTCGATCTGGCTGATGATGGATTTGGCCACACCCGAGGTCTCGGACAGTTCGGACAGCGACAAGCCGGAGGCCTTGCGCAGCCGCTGCACGGTGCGGCCGAGCTGGCCCGACAGGGCCGCCGCCCCCGCCTCCAGCGCCTTGACGCGGTCTTTGCCTTCTATTCCCATGCGACGCTCGTGATCCTGCCGGTTCGTTCGGCATAATAACCGGGAGTGTCTGGAATATCGAACGGAAAAACGCGCTGCGCCTGCCTCAGAGCGGCTTTATGGCGGCGCTGGCCGGGCGCAGCAGGCCAAGCTGGTTCTCGCGCCAGATGACAAACACCCCCGCCCCGATCACGATGACCGCGCCCGCCAGCATCAGCGGCGTCGCTGTCTCGCCGAAAAACACCGCGCCGATGGCCAGCGCAAACAGCAGCGACAGATAGTCGAACGGCGCGATGACCGAGGCGTCGGTGCGCCGCGCCGCGCCGGTCAGCAGCAACTGGCCAACGCCGCCCAGAACGCCGATGACCACCAGCAGCGCCGTGTCCGGCAGGCCGGGCAGGCGCCAGGCCTGCCGCGCCAGCTGCGGCACATAATCCGCCAGCGCGGGCAAAACACTGCCGGCGAGGCCAAACAGGCTGGTCATCACCGACAGGTAGAACACGATGGCACCGGTGCCCTCGGTTGCGGTCAGCCGCCGCGTCTGGATGGTGGCGAAGGCGGCGAATGTGGCGGCGGTCAGCGCGATCGCCGCGCCAAACGGGTTGGTGGGCGGCAGACCGGGGGCGGGCACGCCCAGATGCTCCCACAGCATGAGGCTGACACCGGCAAAACCCAGCGCCACGGCGCTCCAGCGGTAAATCCGCACTTTTTCGCCCAGCACCAGCGCCGCCAGCACCACGACAATCAGCGGCATGGCAAAACCGATGGCGGTGGCATCCGGCAAAGGCAGCAGCGACAGGCCCCAGAAGCCAAAAATCATGCCGCCCGCGCTGACCACGCCGCGCAGCGTGTGGCCGCCGGCGCGCCGGGTTTTGAGGCCGGAGGGCAGCAGCCCCTGGCTCCACAGCCAGCCCAGAATGACCGGCAGCGCAAAAAACGAGCGGGCGAAAACCACCTCGCCAACCGGATAGGTCCGGCACGCCTGCTTGACCAGCGCGGCCATGATGACAAACACAAAGACCGAGAGAATCTTGAGGACAATGCCGCGTAACATGCCAGCGTGTTAGCCGGAATGAGGCGGGCGAGGCAAGGCGCGGGACGGCGGGGCTGGCATGCGGGCTTTATTGCGCGGGCCGAGCTTACACGAACAGCTCCAGCTTGGCCGCCAGCGGCAGCGAGTCGAGTCGGGCCAGGGCGTTGAGGCTGGCGCGCAGGTCGGGGGCGTGAGCGGGCGGGGGCAGGCGTTTCTGCTCGGCGGATTCGGCCCCGTCACTCAGCCGCTGCGCCAGGCCCTGCACGGCGGTTGCCTGCCGGTCCACGGCCGCGCAGACGTCGTCGGGCGAGCCGCGCTCGCGCAGGTCCCAGCCGATGTCGGCGAGGCGTTCGGCGATCTGCGCCGCAGTTGCGGCCAGCGCGTCGGGTTCAGACACGCCCGCTGCTGCCACCGGCCCGGCGCCAAAGGCGTTTTCCAGTCTGGCCATGGCGTCGAGAATCATGCGCGTGTCGGCCATGCGGTTGCGGCGGGCATATTCGGCCAGAAACCAGCGGCCGCGCGCGGTTTCCATCACCGCCGCGTGGATGGAGTCAAAATCGCTTTGCAGCATTCCAGGCGGGGTCGCGTCGCGCATGCTGTCTCCGGCGCGCCACCAATGGCGGGCTGGCGCTGTGCCAGAATGGATCAGGTCTGGTTAACGCGACGTTACCTTGCGGAAGGCCCGCTGATTATTCAGCTTTTTTCTTTTTGGCCGCGCCCGCGACGGGCGGCAGGGACAGCACATAGTCGGCAATCGCCGCGCGGTCAGCGGCGGGGAGTTCCGCCGTGTTCCTGACCACCTTGGCCATGCCGGAGCCGACGCTGTCAAACTCGGGGGTAAAACCGGTTTCGAGCAGGTAGGCAATGTCGGCCTTGGACCAGGCGCCGATGCCGGTCTTGTCCGGCGTGATGTTGGGCACCTGGCCTTTGCCTTCGGGGTTGGGGCCACCGGCATAGGCCCGCGCCCGGTCCTGCCCGCCGAGAATATTGCGCGGCGTATGGCATTCGCCGCAATGGGCGAGCGCCTCGACGAGATAATGGCCGCGGTTCCAGGCCGGGGTTCTGGCGGGATCGTCCGCCAGCCCGCGCTCGCGGAAAAACAGCAGTTTCCACAGGCCCAGTGTGCGGCGGATGTTGAAAGGAAACGGCAGGTTGTGGCCCGGGGCCTTGCCTGCGACGGGCGCAAGCGTGCGCAGGAAAGCCATCAGGTCCTTGATGTCATCGAGCTTTGCATGCGCGTAGGTGACATAGGGGAAGGCCGGATAATAATGCGCCCCGCCGGGCGAAACACCGCTGAGCATGGCATTGGCCAGATCGCCGGTCTGCCATGCGCCGATGCCGTCAGCCGGGTGCGGCGAAATATTGGGGGCGGTGAAGTCGCCGAAGGGCGAGGGCAGCTTCAGGCCGCCGCCGAGTTTTAGCCGGTCGTCCTGGCCGGGCGTGGCATGGCAGGAGGCGCAGCCGCCCGCGTAAAAAATGCTGCGGCCCCGCGTCGCGTCGCCGCCCTGTTCCAGCGCGGCATATTGTGATTGAGGAATGGCCGGTTCCGGCGCGCTGAGAAACCATGCGGCGGAAGCGCCGATGACAGCAAGGCCGGAGAGAAAACGTAAGCTGCGCATGGGCGGGAAGCTTTGCTTTGACGGGGCAACGCAACGCAGAGACGGCCAACCCTCTCCAACCGGGAGAGGGTTGCCGTGTCCCCTGCGCCTTGCGTAGAACCCTTAGGTTTTCGGCTTTTCGCGATACAGCTCGTGGCAGCCGCCGCAGTTCTTGGTCACTTCCATGAAGGCGGCCTTGAAACCGGCCTCATCCTTGATGCCGGGGCCAAGCCGCTCCGCGTCCGCCGCCAACTTGGCGAATTTTGCCTCAAAATCGGCTTTGGCCTCCCAGATTTTCGGCAAGGCTGCCGTGTCGCCACCGGTCTTGGTGGTATCGGGGAACAGTGCAGGCATTTTTTTGCCTGCATCCGCATAAACCAGAAACGCATCCTGCGCCTGTTTCAGGTCAAACTTGGCTTCGCCCTTCATGACCTTGCCGAGTTCGCCGGTGGCCTTGCCGACGCCTTTCATGATGGTCTGGCGGCTTTTGATAATGTCGACCTGCGCCGTCACGGCCCCGGCGGTGAGGGCAAGAACTGCCGCAATAATGATGGAACGCTGCATGCTTTGGTCTCCTGAAAAGAGCAGACTCTTTGGCGCATCTGCCAATGGGGCCAGTCTAGAAGAGTTTGGGATGACAGGAAGCTGACAGTGTCTGGCGCGCCGTTCACGTTTCCGTGAACGGCGGTGCTGCTGGCATTTTACACGCTTTCTCCCGTGTCATTCCGGGCGGCGCAGCCGACCCGGAACCCGGGAGCCACAGGCACGGGTCATCGGCTCAAATGCCTTGTGTGGCCGCCGGGTTCCGGGTTCCGCTTCGCGGCCCCGGAATGTCGCATGATGGTGCGTCAGGCTCAGTGTTTCACGGACGCCCGCGCCTTTGCAATCGCGCCGTAAATCACGGCGGGCGTTGCGGGCATATCGATGTGGGTGACGCCATAGGCGCGGTTGAGCGCATCGACCACCGCGTTCATGACCGCAGGGGTGGAGCCGATGGACCCCGCCTCACCCGCGCCCTTCAACCCGAGCGGGTTGGTGGTTGAAGGCACGTTGCGGGTCTGGAAATCATAGCTCGGCAGATCGTCGGCACGCGGCATGCCGTAATCCATGAAACTGGCGCTGAGCAGCTGGCCTTCCGGGCTGTAGTGGCAGGTCTCGTGCAGTGCCTGGCCGATGCCCTGGGCGATGCCGCCATGCACCTGGCCCGCCAGCAGCAAGGGGTTCAGCGTCATGCCAAAATCATCGCAGACCGTGTAGCGCACCAGCTGTGTCGTGCCGGTATCCGGGTCAATCTCCACCTCGCAGACATGGGTGCCATTGGGATAGGTTGCCTCGGGCGGCGTGAAGTCGGCGATGGCGCGGGTTTTAGCCGCAGTTGCGCCGGGCAGGGCGGCTATGTCGGCGTAGGAGATGGCGCGGTCCGTGCCGGCGATGCGCACCATGCCGCTGCTGATCTCAAGGTCGGCCACCGCCGCCTCCAGCTTGTCGGCGGCCAGCTCTTTCAGCGAGGCGGCCAGCTTTTCTGATGCGCGCGTCAGCATGGCCGCGCCGACCGGAATGGAGCGTGAGCCGCCGGTGCCATTGCCGGTTTTGACAATGTCCGAATCGCCCTGGATGACCTTGATGCGGTCGAGCGGCACATCGAGATATTGCGACACCGCCTGCGCATAGGCCGTCTCGTGGCCCTGGCCGTTCGACTGCGTGCCGATCAGCGCGGTGAAGCTGCCGTCCTTCTCCAGCGACACCGAGCCTTCCTCGCCCGAACCCCAAGCGGTGCATTCAATGTAGCTGGCAAAGCCAATGCCGCGGATCATGCCGCGCCTGGTCGCCTCTTTGGCGCGTTTGGCGAAGCTGGCGTAATCCGCCGCCTCCAGCGATTTCACCATCGCCGCCTCGAACTCGCCGACATCATAGGTGCGGTCGGTCATGGTTTTGTATGGCATCTGTTTCGGCTTGATGAAATTTTTTGCGCGGATTTTTTCGCGCGCCATGCCCAGCTCGCGGGCGCAAGTGTCAACCAGCCGTTCCAGCAAGTAAGCGGCTTCCGGCCGCCCTGCGCCGCGATAGGCGTCCACCGGCACGGTATGCGTGTAGACGCCGCGCACGCGGGCATGCAGCACCGGAATGTCATAGGGCCCGGTCGCCATCGAGGCGCCAAGATAGGGAATGTAGGGCGCAAACTGCGACAGGTAGGCCCCCATATTGCCTAAAATATCGACGCGCAGGGCCAGAAACCTGCCCTTGTCGTCAAGCGCCATTTCGGCGGCGGTGAAATTATCGCGGCCATGCGTGCAGCTGACGAAGTGGTCGCTGCGGTCCTGCGTCCAGCGCACCGGGCGTTTGAGTTTTTCCGCCGCCAGCAGAGCCAGCGGATATTCGCGATAGATGAAACCCTTGGTGCCAAAGCCACCGCCGACATCGGGGGTCAGCACATGCACCTTGTCCGGCTTGATCTTGAACATGTCATTGGCCAGAATATTCTTGATGGCATGTACGCCCTGGCTGCCGACTGTCAAAACGTAGCGTCCCTTCTTGCCGTCATATTCGGCGATACAGGCACGTCCCTCCATGTAATTGGCAATCAGCCGGTTGTTGACAACGCTGAGCTTGACCACATGCGCGGCATTGGCGAAAGCGGCGTCGGTCTTGTCCTTGTCGCCGACATGCATGTCATAGGCGATGTTGTTCGGCCCTTCGGGCCATACCTGCGGCGCACCCTTCTTGATTGCCGCGCGCATGTCGACTGCGGCGGCACCGGGTGTCCAGTCAACGCCGATGCTTTCGGCGGCGAGGCGCGCCTGCGCTTCGGTTTCGGCCACGACAAAAGCGATGGCGTCGCCGACATGGCGGACATGATCTTTGGAGAGGACAGGGTAGGGCGGCAGTTTCATCTTGCTGCCGTCCGAATTGGTCATTGGCGCCTGGCAGGGAATGCCGCCCAGATGCGCCACATCGGCATGCGTCAGGATCAGCTTGACGCCCTTCTGGGCGCGCGCGGTTTCAAGGTCGGTGATCTTGAACGCCGCGTTGGCGTGCGGGCTGCGCAGCACTGCGCCAAACAGCGCATTGCGCGGCGCGATATCGTCAGTGTAGCGGCCAAGGCCGGCAATCAGCCGTGCGTCCTCGACGCGCTTGACCGGCTGGCCAATTCCAAATTTCATCGGCTTCATGCGTGGCCCCTTATGTGTTGTTGACTGACATTTCACCCATTCGAGCATATTTGGCCCGTGCGCGAAAGCCTTGTGTCGGCATTCGCGGCATTTCAGCGCGACTGGTCGCGGTCTTGTCAGACGTGCGGGAATCGTCAAGAAGCAAAAACAGATTTCCGGGGGCAGATAAACGCATGGCCAGCATATTGCCAAAATTCTTCTGGCCGGTTTTTTTTGGCATCCTGCTTGCGGCCGCCGCATGGGCCGGGACGCAGCCCGCCGCAGCGCAGGCGGCAGACCTGCCGCTGGCTGGCAGGACAATCAGGGTGGCGACGCGGCAGGTGCCGCCCTTTGTCATCAAGAAGGACACCGGCCTTACCGGCTTCAGCATGGATCTGTGGGCAGCGCTGGCGGAAGCCACGGGCGCAAAGACGGAAACCAGCGAGGTGCCCACCCTGCCCGAACTGCTGGGCCAGGTGAAAGAGCACAAGGCTGACCTTGCCATCGCTGCCATCTCGATCACCTCAAAGCGCGAGGAGGAGTTTGATTTCTCCCAGCCGATGTTTGATTCAGGGCTGCAAATCATGGTGCGCTCCAGCGGCGATTCGGGCAGTTTTGGCCTTGCCGCCATCAGCCGCATGGCGACCCACGGCCCGATGCTGGACCTGCTCGGCTTTCTGGCGGCGCTGATTTTTATTGTCGCGCATATTGTCTGGTTTTTTGACAGACGGCAGCCCGACAGCGCGCAACCCTACTTTCCCGGCATCTTCCGCGCCGCCTACTGGGCGACCGGGGCCGCTGGCGGGCAGCAGCCTTTTCATCCGCATTCGGCCATCGCCCGGATTGTCGGCGCGCTTTGCGTGTACCTGAGCATCATCATCGTCGCGACTTTCACCGCGACAGTCACGACGTCCATGACGGTTGAACAGCTCAAAAGCGACATCAACGGGCCGGATGATTTACCGGGCAAGAAAATCGCCAGCGTTGCGGGAAGCACGTCGGCGGCCTACCTGAAACAGTCCAATCTGACAGTGACGGAATTTGGCAAGATCCCGCAGGCGTTTGACGCGCTGCTGGCAAAGGACGTCGACGCCGTTGTTTTTGACGCGCCGGTGCTGCTGTATTTTGCCGCCAACGAGGGCCGCGGCAAGGTGACCGTCAACGGCCCGGTGTTCCGCAAGGAGGCCTATGGCATTCTGTTTCCGCCGGGCAGCCCGCTGCGCAAACCGGTCAACGAGGCGCTGCTGAAACTGCGCGAGAGCGGCGCCTATGACGCCATATACCGCAAATGGTTTGGCGCCGTCCCGGGCGGGTGAGCGGGGCCGCAACCGCCCGAACCGCTGATAGTCCCCCGGGGCGCAGGGAAGCTGCTTGAGCAGAACAGGAGCCGCGCTCCGGCGTGCGCGGCCCCTGTTTTTCAGCTCAAGCGAGAATGCAGCCGCCGCGTGCGCGGCCGCCGCGCGCCATGCTGGCGCGTTGGCTCAGTTCACCTTCCTGCTGGCCGATCCCGTCGCATCCGGCGCCGATGGGTTTGCCTTGGCCGGCGGCTTGTCGCCGCGCGCGACTTCCATCAGCTCGGCCTGGAACTTCGGGTTGTTTTTTGCGGCCTGCGCGGTGGCGAAAGAGAGCACCGCAAATGCGGCGGCGGCGGAAAGGGTGGCGATGGTCTTGATCATGTCTGGTCTCCAATGGGTCGCGTTGACTCTGGAGGCGTTCTCCCGGTGTTTTCTTGATCGGTTGCCTCAAGCGCGCTTGTGCCCGCGCTGCGCAACAGGGGCGTGACGCAGGGATGAAGGTTTTGCGACAGGCAAGGTGCGCCCTGGACCGCCGGTTTCTGGCCGGCCCTGCCACGCTGCAAGCCGGCCAGAGGCCGGCGGTCCAGAGCGCGTCAGGGACCGGCAGCCTTGATCAGCGCCAGCGCTGCCGCCACGTCAATGCGCCCGTCATACAGCGCCCGTCCGGTGATCGCGCCAGCAAGCTTTTTGCAGTCGGGCTGCAGCAGCCGCCGCACATCGGCGATGGACGCCAGCCCACCTGAGGCAATCACCGGAATACTCAAGGCGTTGGCCAGCGCCAGCGTGCCTTCGATATTGAGGCCTTGCAGCACGCCGTCGCGCGCGATGTCGGTGTAGATGACCGCGGCGACGCCCGCGTCCTCAAAGCGCCGCCCCAGCTCCAGCGCGCTCAGGCTTGAGGTCTCCGCCCATCCCTCCACCGCAACAAAACCATCGCGCGCGTCAATGCCGACCGCCACGCGGCCCGCAAAGCGCCGCGCCGCCTCGCGCACCAGCGCGGGATCACGCACCGCCGCCGTGCCGATGATGACGCGGGTGATGCCGCGCGTGAGCCATGCCTCGATCGTGTGCATGTCGCGGATGCCGCCGCCCAGCTGCACCGGCATTTTGACGGATTGCAGAATGCCCTCGACAGCAGCCGCATTCATCGGCTTGCCGGCAAAGGCGCCATCGAGATCGACAACATGCAGGTATTCAAAACCCTGGGCCTCAAACGCCGCCGCCTGCGCTGCCGGGTTGGTGTTGAACACAGTGGCCTGGCGCATATCGCCATGCACCAGCCGCACGCAGTCACCGTTCTTGAGGTCAATCGCCGGAAACAGAATCATGGCCGCCATTTCAGAAAATTGGCGATGAGGGCAAGCCCCAGCGCCTGGCTTTTTTCGGGATGGAACTGCGTGCCCGCCATGTTGTCGCGGCCGACAATCGCGGTGATCGGCCCGGCGTAGTCCGCTTGCGCAATCACATCCCCTCGCTTTGCCGCGCGCAGGTGATATGAATGCACAAAGTAGGCGTGCAGCCCGTCCGCGCCAGACTTGATGCCGTCAAGCAGCGGGTGGCGCTGTAACACGTCGAGGGTGTTCCAGCCCATGTGCGGGATTTTGAGGCTCGCGTCGCGCGGTTCGATGATGCCGACATCGCCCGCAATCCAGTTGAGACCGGGAGTTGTGACGTGCTCAAGGCCGCGCGTGGCCATCAGCTGCATGCCTACGCAAATGCCGAGGAACGGCCGCCCGCGCCATTGCACCGCCTCGGTGAGTGCGGCGACCATGCCCGGCACGGCGTCGAGGCCCCGGCGGCAGTCGGCGAAGGCGCCGACGCCCGGCAGCACGATGCGGTCTGCGGCCAGCACGCGCGCCGGATCACTGCTGACATCCACGGTGCCCGCATAGCCGGTCTCGCGCGCCACCCGCTCAAAGGCTTTTTTGGCGGAATGCAGGTTGCCGGAACCATAATCGACAATAACGACGCTCACCGCCCGCCCCCGGCTTCCGGGAACAGGCCGAGCACATCAGGCGCGCGGGGCGCGGGGCGGGTTGGCGCGGGCGGCGGGGCAAGTTGTGGGGCAAGCGGCGGCGCCGGGGCGGCAGGCTCGCCCTGCCAGCGTTCGAAGAAAACCTGCTCGGCATGGTCGGCATCTGGCGAAATGACGACATCGGTCAAACGAAAGCCGCGCCGCTCCAGCGCCGCGCGGCGCAGCGCCGGCCCCTCCAGCCCGATGAACAGCGCCAGCAGCAGGGTGACAAAAGAGTAGGATGCCACCGGCAGTCCAAACCAGCGCAGCGCCCAGCTGAACAGCACAAAAATCGTGGCGTAGCCGATCAGCCCGCGCCAGACCCGGTGGCGCAGCAGCCACAGCGGGCCGAAGATGAAGGCGGTGCGCGAGAAGCGGTCGGGCACGAAGACCGTGCCTGCGGCGTCACCGGGCGGCACCAGCACATTATACGCGGTCATGGCTCACCCCTGCAATGTGCCCTTGGTGGACGGCACACGGTCCCTCTGGCGCGGGTCAATCGCCACCGCCGCCCCGAGTGCGCGCGCGAGACCTTTGAAGCTCGACTCGGCGATATGGTGATTGTTGGCACCATACAGTGTCTCGACATGCAGCGTGATGCCGGCGTTCATGGCGAAAGCCTGAAAAAACTCGCGCACCAGCTCCGTGTCAAACTCGCCGATTTTGGCGTTGGAGAATGTGGTGCGGAACACCAGAGACGGGCGTCCCGAAATATCAAGCGCGACACGCGTGAGAGTCTCGTCCATGGCCAGATGCGCGTCGGCGTAGCGGGTCACGCCCTTCATGTCGCCCAGCGCCGCGCGCACCGCCTGGCCGAGCGCGATGCCGGTGTCCTCCACCGTGTGATGCTGGTCAATATGCAGGTCACCCCTGGCGGCGATGTCGAGGTCAATCAGCGAATGCCGGGCGACCTGCTCCAGCATATGGTCGAAAAAGCCGACGCCGGTGGCGATCCGGGCTGCGCCTGTGCCGTCAAGATTGACGCTGACGCTGACGTCGGTCTCTTTGGTCTTGCGCGTGATGGTGGCGCGGCGCATGGGGGTCTCGCTGGTGTCGGGCGTGCCCGGGCGGGCGATGCGCGGCTTCTAGCAAGTGCGGGACCGGTTGGCTACTTTATCGCAAACCTGAAGCCTCGGCCTTATGGTTTCAGCCCGATACGCTCAAACACCGCGTCGACCTCCTTGTCGAGCCCCCGCGCCGCCTCATAGTCCAGCACCGCCGCCTGTGCCTTGCCTTTTGCAGCCTTGGCGAGGCCGCGGCCAAACCACGAATAGGCGCTTTTGGGATCAAGCCGGATCGCCTTGTCATAATTGATGACGGCTTCGTCCGGTTTGCCCATCTTGAGCCGCGCCAGGCCTTTCTCATTGTAGACAACCGCGTAATCGGGCGCGATTTTCGCAGCCTCATTATAGTCCGCGAGCGCTTTGTCCCACTGCTTTTCCAGCCCGAAGGCCCAGGCCCGGTTGACATGGACAAAGGCGCGGGCGCGCGCGTCGCCCTGCCGGGCCGCGATCAGCTGCGTGCAGGCGGCAATGCGCTCGGCGGCGAGCGCGTTGCCATTCGTGTTCTCGCACACCGGGCGCAGCGTTTCGGGCAGGGCGGCGGGCGCGGCAGTGGCCAGTGAAAGACAGACCAGGCAGAGCGGGGCGGCGAGGGCGGCGAGGGCGCCCTGGGGCAGGACAGGCATAAGAGCTCCGGACGCGCGACAGGTCTGTTGCGCGCTTCTGGCGGCAGGCTACCGCCGGGCAGGATCTATTGCAACTAAAGATTGCAATAAATCAGCCGCCAATCCCGTTTCAATAGGTCGCGCGGCCGCCCGACAGGTCAAACACCGCGCCGGTGGAGAAAGAATTTTCCTCGCTCACCAGCCAGGCGATCATTGCCGCCGCCTCGCTGACTTCCAGAAACCGCTTGCGCGGAATTTTTGCCAGCATGAAATCAATGTGGCTCTGGCTCATCTGGTCAAAAATCCGGGTGCGCGCGGCGGCCGGCGTGACACAGTTGGCGGCGATGTTGAAGCCCGCCAGCTCCTTGCCCAGGGACTTGGTGAGGGCGATGACCCCCGCCTTTGAGGCCGAATAGGCCGAGGCATCGGGATTGCCTTCCTTGCCAGCGATCGAGGCGATGTTGACGATGCGCCCGTAGTTCTGCGCCTTCATTTGCGGCACGATGGCGCGATTGACCAGAAACGTGCCGTTGAGGTTGATGTCAATCACCTGCCGCCAGGCGGCGATGTCATAGGCGTCAAGCGTCGCATTGGGCCCGGCAATGCCAGCCGAATGCACCAGAATATCAATGCGGCCAAGGGCTTCCAAAGTTTTTGCCGCTGCCGCCTCGACGCCGGCCGCGTCGGTGACGTCAACCTCGAAAGCCACTGCGCCAGCGCCAAGCGTGCGGGCGCCCGCCTGCGCCAGATCGCCGTCCATGTCCCAGATTGCAACCTGTGCGCCGTCCGCCGCGAGCCGCTGGGCAACCGCAAGGCCGATGCCCTGCGCTCCGCCGGTGATGACAGCGACGCGGCGTGGTCCGGTTTGGGTCATGGCCTGCGCTCCCGCGTAAAATCAATGCGCCCGCGCGATGCAAAAATCGATCACATCGAGCAGCGCGCCTTTCCACGGCGCATCCGGGAACAGGCCCAGCGCGTCACGCGCCATCGCGCCATAATGATGCGCGCGCTCGATCGTGTCCTCCAGCGCGCGGTGCTTGCGCATCAGGGCCAGCGCCTGTTCGAGATCCGCCTCATTGATGGCGCCCTCCTCCAGCGTGCGGCGCCAGAACACCCGCTCGGCCTCGCTGCCGCGGCGGAACGCCAGCACAACCGGAAGTGTGATTTTTCCTTCGCGGAAATCATCGCCGGTGTTCTTGCCGAGCCGCGCGCTGGAGCCGCCATAGTCGAGCGCGTCATCGATCAGCTGAAAGGCAATGCCAAGGTTTGCGCCATAGGCGCGGCAGGCCGAAATCTCGGTTTTGGAGCGCGCCGCCAGTATTGGCCCGACTTCGCAGGCGGCGGCAAACAGCGCCGCCGTCTTGGCGCGGATGACTTTCAGATAGTCCTCCTCGCTGGTCTGCAAATCCTTGGCGGCGGACAGCTGCAGCACCTCGCCCTCCGCGATCACCGCCGCGGCCGAGGACAGCACATCGAGGCAATGCAGCGAGCCAACCTCCACCATCATCTTGAAGGCCTGGCCCAGCAGGAAATCGCCGACCAGCACGCTCGCCTCATTGCCCCACAGCATGCGCGCCGCCATCTTGCCACGCCGCATGTCGCTCTGGTCAACGACGTCGTCATGCAGCAGGGTCGCCGTATGCATGAACTCAACCGAGGCGGCGAGCCTGATATGCCCGTCCCCGGCGTAGCCGCAGAGGCCCGCCGTCGCCAGCGTGAGCATGGGCCGCAACCGTTTGCCGCCTGACGATATCAGGTGATTGGCAACCTCCGGGATCATGGTGACTTCCGAGCCGGTGCGCGACAGGATCATCTGGTTGACGCGCGCGAGGTCCGCCGCTGCCAGCCGGTTGAGGGCCTCAATGCCGCGCTGCGAGGCTTTTTCGTCAAGTGCGAGAACAACGCCCAACCTGATCGTCCCTGTCTGAACGCCCGCCGCATTTTCGCGGCCATTTTGGGCGGTTGGCGCAAAGTCGCACATCAGCCCGGCCTTGTGCAACACGCCGTCTTGTCGCAAGGCTGGCAGCAAGGCTTTGCCCCGGCAACCGGAGACGGCGATATGGAAGAAGTGCTGCGCAGCAATGATGTTGTCCTGTTGTCGCTGGTGGAGGCCATCCTGACCGGGGCGGATATTGGCTATTTTGTCGCAGATGGCTTTGCCAGCGTCATGGACGGGTCGCTGGGGATTATCCAGCGCCGGGTGATGGTGGCGGCTGACGACCTCGCGCAGGCGCGCCGGTTGCTGTCAGAGGCGGGCCTCGCGCATGAACTTGCGCATGGCTGACCCTGTGGCGGATCACGCGGCGGCCAGCCTTGACACAGTGCTGGGCGGACGCCTGGTGCTGCGGCAGATGAAGGCTGGCCACCGGGCCGGCACAGACGCGGTGCTGCTGGCGGCCGCCGCAGGCAACCCGCAAGGCCTCGCCATGGATATTGGCGCGGGCACTGGCGCCGCCGGTCTGGCGCTGGCCCTGCGCGTGCCGCAGCTGTCTGTCTGCTGTGTCGAAATTGATGCGGAAACCGCAGTGCTGGCGCACGAAAATATAGTCCTGAATAATCTGGCCGCACGGGCCATGTGCATTACCGCGGATGTGCTCAGCGCCAAGTCCCGCCGCGCCGCCGGGCTGCGCGACGCCAGCGCGTCGCTTGTGCTGACCAACCCGCCATTCTACGAGGTTGCGCGCGGGCGCGTTTCACCGGACCCCGCAAAGGCGCTTGCGCATGTAGCGCCTGCCGGCGCGCCCGGCGCGGAGCCGTTCCTGTCGCGCTGGCTGCGGGCCTGCGCCGCGCTGCTCGCGCCCGGCGGGCAGATCGTGATGATCCACCGCGCGGACGCGCTTGAGGCGCTGGTCAGCGGCATGGCCGGGCGCTTTGGCGGGCTGCGCCTGCTGCCGGTGCACCCGCATGCTGGCGAGCCGGCGATCCGCGTGCTGGCTGCCGCGGTCAAGGGCAGCCGCGCGCCGCTGTCCCTGCTGCCGCCGCTGGTGCTGCACGAAGCTGACGGGCGCTTTACGGCACGGGCGGCGGCGCTGCATCGCGGCGAGGCGCTGATTGACCTGTAGGGCGCCGGCCGGCAGGCCGTTACAGCATTTGCCCGCTCCGTCCGGGGCTGGGCGGGCTGCTTGCGGGCGTCGCCAGTCGCTTGTGCGGCCAGGGCATGGCAGTCTTGCAATGCGGGGTTGCGAATCATCGGCGATTCTCAACATATCGCCGCCTTCCAGCCTGCTGTGGAATTTGCAATGAACCATGCCTCTCCGCCCGCCCTGACGCGGCTCTTCCTTGCAGGGGCCGCGCCGGTATTATCAGGGTTCTGGCCCGCACTTGCAGGCGACATCGCAACGGGCCCCGCCAGTTCGCCCGCTTGCGTCTTCAGGCTGCTGGGCACCTGTCCGGTCGAAATATTCCAGAGCTTTGCCTGGTACCAGCAGATCCCGGTCGCCTGCATTGTCGTGCTGATTTTCGCGCGGGCCATCCGCTTCCTTGCTGCCTTGCTGAAAGGAAAAAACCCGTGACCCTGTTATCCAGAATGCTTGCCGCGCTGGCCATTGGCGCGGCCCTTGCCGCGGCGCCGGTCGCCGCGCAGACGCCTGCGGCGCTCAAGGCTGCGGTCGAGGACAAATGGGCCTGCATCGGCGCAAACACCTCCGAGGGCAATCCGGCGCAGGCGCGATACGCCAAAGTCAAAGGCTGCATCAGCGACTTTGCCGCGCCGTGCGATGATGTGGATGCCAATGACAGCACGGCGCAGATCGCCTGCTACAAACGCGAGGAGGCGATCTGGGAAGGCATTATCGGCGACCACCTGATCGCAGATGCAAAAGCGGGCGCGGCGCAAAAGCCCGGGATAGTGCAATCGATGAGCGCCGCCGCCAGCGCCATGCGCCTGAGCCGCGGCAGGACATGCAGCTTCGTCAACCGTTTTGAAGTGAATGTGCGGCCACCGCGCCAGTATTACTGCCGCCTGACCCGCACAGCGGAATTTGCCATGCTGGTGTATCTGGCGCTGTATACGCCGTGAGATGCCGATTTGCCCAAACCATGCGAATTCGGGTATGCAGACGGTCTCCGATTTATGATGCGACGAGTCGAATATGCGCAAAATATCCGTCCTTGCCAAATCTGAAAGTCTGCCCGAAATCGTGACTATCAATGATGAGCATGCAAGCATGATCAATTACGCGTTTAGTTCCTCAGGCAGTAAGAGACTCGAGGCGGCGCGGCAGGAGGTTGCGGACGGAAACCTCATCGCAGCCGGTGACGCCTATTTTATTTTGCTCAATGACCGCATTTCCACGCGTGCGGCTGACATCCGCAAATCATCGGCATACGACGGCAATATTTGCTGACAGGGACACCGCTTGGCAATCCTGAAATCCGCCTTTTCCGCCGCCTCGCCCGAGGTCGGCGCCAACCGCGCCGCCTGGGTGGCACTTTCCGCCGAGCTGCGCGCCCGCCGCGCGGCGGCGGCTTTGGGCGGCCCTGAAAAAACCCGCGAGCGGCACCTCAAACGCGGCAAGCTGCTGCCGCGCGAGCGGGTGATGCAGCTGATCGACCCCGGCTCGCCGTTTCTTGAGCTGTCGCCGCTGGCCGCCTATGGCATGTATGAGGGCGATGTGCAGGGTGCCGGCCTGATCACCGGCATTGGCCGGGTCGAGGGCCGCGAGGTGATGATCGTCTGCAACGACGCGACGATCAAGGGCGGCAGCTATTATCCGCTGACGGTCAAAAAGCATTTACGGGCGCAAGAAATCGCGCGCGAGAACCATCTGCCTTGCGTCTATCTGGTCGATTCTGGCGGCGCGAACCTGCCTTTCCAGACCGAGGTTTTCCCCGACCGCGAGCATTTTGGCCGCATATTTTACAATCAGGCCAACATGTCGGCGGCGGGCATCGGCCAGATTGCTGTGGTGATGGGCAGCTGCACCGCAGGCGGGGCCTATGTGCCCGCCATGAGCGACGAGACAATCATCGTGCGCAATCAGGGCACGATATTTCTGGCCGGTCCGCCGCTGGTCAAGGCGGCGACGGGCGAGGTGGTCAGCGCCGAGGCGCTGGGCGGCGCGGATGTGCACACGCGTGTTTCCGGCGTCGCCGATCATCTGGCCGCTGATGACACGCATGCGCTGGCGCTGGCGCGGCGGGCGGTGCGCAATCTCAACGGGCGCACGCCGGGCGGCGCGACGCGCCAGCCGGCCGCGCCACGCTTTGATGCGGCTGAACTTGAGGCCCTTGTGCCGGCCGACCTGCGCCAGCAATATGATGTGCGCGAGGTTATCGCCCGGCTGGTGGACGAATCGGAGTTCGACGAGTTCAAGGCGCTGTACGGGGAGACGCTGGTCACCGGCTTTGCGCATCTGCATGGCATGCCGATTGGCATCATCGCCAACAACGGCATCCTCTATTCGCAAAGCGCGCTGAAGGGCGCGCATTTTGTCGAGCTGTGCTGCCAGCGTAATATCCCGCTGCTGTTTCTGCAGAACATCTCCGGTTTCATGGTCGGCGAAAAATACGAAACCGGCGGCATCGCCAAGGATGGCGCCAAGCTGGTGACGGCGGTGGCCTGCGCCCGCGTGCCCAAACTGACGCTGATTATCGGCGGCAGCTATGGCGCGGGCAACTATGGCATGTGCGGGCGGGCCTATGGTCCGCGTTTCCTGTTCAGCTGGCCCAATGCCCGCATTTCCGTGATGGGCGGCGAGCAGGCGGCGAGCGTGCTGGCGACCATCAAGCGCGACGCGTTTGAGGCGGAGGGGCGCGTCTGGAGTGCGGAAGACGAGGCCGCTTTCCGCGAGCCTATCCGTGCGAAATACGAAGCGGAAGGATCGCCCTATCATGCCACCGCGCGGCTGTGGGACGACGGGATTATTCTGCCATCGGAGACGCGGCGCGTGCTGGCGCTGGCGCTGGCGGCAACGCGCAACGCGCCCACGGAGGAAACGCGGTTCGGCGTTTTCAGGATGTGAAAAGCGGCGTCGCCGCCTGCCGGATCAGCGGCATGACAGGGGCCTTACTTTTTGGCGTGCAGCGTCGCGCTGGCAGCCGTGACTGCGCCGCTGGCCGTTGCTGCGGTAGCGTCCGCCGGTGTGTCGCAGGCGAATGGCGCGGCGGGCAGCGGCCCCCGCCACACGCCATAGGCCCAGGGCCGCGACCAATGGCCAGCTTTGGGCAGGGATTGCGGCACCGGGTCAAATCCTTCCGTGCCCCACGGGTGGCAGCGGCAAATGCGCGCAAGGCCGATAAAGCCCCCGGCCCACAGGCCGTGGCGCTGAATCGCCTCGTCAGTATAGTCCGAGCAGCCCGGCGCATGGCGGCAGTGGCGGCCCACAAGGCTGGACAGCGTCAGCTGGTAGGCGCGGATCGCCGCATGGGCGGTGCGGACTTGCAGGCTCACGCAGCGCTCTGCGCGGCTTGCGCCTTGGCCGCCGCCTGGGCTTTGGCCACAGCCTCAACCACCGCGTCAAAAGTCAGCAGCGTCGAGGCATGCCGCGCCTTGTAGTCGCGCACCGGCTCCAGCACGGCAGCGTCAGCCCATTTACCGGCTGGCGGCGCGCCATTCTCTTTCAGCATGCGGCGCACGGCCTCGCGCACATCGGCCAGCTCCTGCGGCGTCGAACCGATGACATTGCGCGCCATGATGGAGGATGAGGCCTGGCCGAGCGCGCAGGCTTTGACATCATGGGCAAAGTCGCTGACGCGGCCCTCGCGCATGCGGATGTCGACCGTCACGGTGGAGCCGCAGAGCTTTGAATGCGCTGTGGCGCTGGCATCGGGATTGTCGAGATGGCCCAGCCGCGGAATATCGGCGGCAAGTTCGAGGATGCGCCTGTTGTAAATGTCGTTGAGCATGGGGAGCCTTTTTGCCCCGGCCGGGGCCTCACATATTATGCGCTTTCCCTCTATATAGGGCAGCCGGCGCGGCAGCGGGAGAGGCAATCGGCCGCTCCTTTTCCCGCCGCAAGATATCAGGATATACCATGAACGCTCCGCTCAAGCTGGCCGACGCCGCCCGACCCTCGCGCAAGGAGGCTGAGGACGCCGTGCGCGTGCTGCTGCGCTGGGCCGGTGACGACCCTGAGCGTGAGGGGCTGCGCGACACGCCCAAGCGTGTTGCCAAAGCCTATGAGGAGTTTTTTGCCGGATACGGGCAGGACGCCGCTGCCATCCTCAAGCAGGTGTTTGAGGAAGTCGAAGGCTATGACGACATGGTGCTGGTGCGCGACATCAGCTTTGCCTCGCATTGCGAACATCACATGGTGCCTTTCACGGGGCGGGCGCACATCGCCTATTATCCCAACGGCGGCGTCGCGGGCCTGTCAAAGCTGGCGCGCATCGTCGAGGTGTTTGCCCGCCGGCTGCAAACCCAGGAGGCGATGACCGCGCAGATCGTGGCGGCCATGGAGACAAGCCTGAAGCCGCGCGGCGTGGCTGTGCTGATCGAGGCCGAGCACATGTGCATGTCGATGCGCGGCATCCAGAAACACGGCGCCTCGACTGTGACGACGCAGTTTGCCGGGCGGTTCCGCGACAATGCGCAGGAACAGTGGAAGTTTCTGGCGCAGATCAGGGGCGGGGGGAGGTGAGATTGTTAACCAGTGCCATCAACTATATGTCTTTAAAAACAAGTTTTATGGTGATAGCCTATGAGCTGGACAGTAGTTTTTCATGAAACATTTGACGCCGAGTATGCCGAATTTGCACGCGAAGTGCGACTCGCTCTTGCTGCAAAAGTGCGTTCGCTCGAAACTTTCGGACCAGCGCTCGGCCGGCCGCACGTCGATACGTTGAATGGTTCCAGACCTGCGAACATGAAAGAAATCCGCTTCTATGCTGCAAACGGGGCTTGGCGTGTCGCCTTCGCATTTGATCCGGCACGCCGGGCTATTGTGCTGGTTGCTGGCGACAAGTCTGGAACAAATGAACCGCGCTTCTACCGGTCCCTCGTTGCGAAGGCTGACGAAAAATTTGACGAACATTTGATTGGCGTAAGAAGGAAGCACTGAGATGGCACGGACTTTGGATGAAGTTATCGCAGCGATGCCGCTGGAAGATCAGCAGGAAATCGAGCGCCGGGCGGCGCAATTGATCGAGGAAGAGCTGACGCTGCGCGATCTGCGCAAGGCACATGCGTTTACGCAGGAGCGCGTGGCGCAGGCCCTGAACATCTCGCAGGACGGAGTTTCGCGGATTGAAAAACGCAGCGATTTCCTGCTCTCGACACTGCGCTCTTATGTCGAGGCAATGGGCGGCTCCTTGCGGCTGGTCGCGGAATTTCCGGACCGTGAACCTGTCTCGATTATGGCTTTTGACAGCCTGAGCCAGCAGGACCATACGCCACCGCGCAAGCGCAGGCGCGTGCATGAAGACAGCGTTCCGGCATGA
>JANLPP010000157.1:0-8058 GCA_031367295.1 Hyphomicrobiales bacterium
TTTCTTCCAACAAGTCGGCGGCCTCGTTCATATCCAGCTCTTCGGCCCATGTCCTCAGCGCCCCGTAACGCGCCATTTCATAATGCTCAACGGCCTGGGCTGCCGCGATCATGCCGGCGTCAAGCGCGGTGCTATCGCCAAATTCCTCGACAACCTCGTCACCCTCTTTCAGGATGCCCTTGATTGCCTCGCATTCCACGCCCTTGGCGGGCTTGCCGAGCATCTTGAAGATTTGATCGAGCCGCTTCACCTGCCCCTGGGTCTGGGTCAAATGCGCCTCGAAGGCTTTCTTCAAATCCGGGGACCTGGCCTTCTTGGCCAATTTCGGCAGAGCCTTGAGAATCTGGTTCTCCGCATAATACACGTCCATGAGCGTATGCTCGAAAAGTTTTCCAAGTTCTTTCATGGTGATCTCCTTGTGGATACATATCGCGCAGTCGGCGCAGGTCACACGCAAGCTGTCCGCTTGCCATTCCGGCGTCAAAAATCAGAACGCCCGTCGTATTTCAAAGTTCCATCCCGGTTTTCCCCGATGCGGTGTCAGTGGTTGCAGCCGTAATGATAATCGGGTCGTGATTGTGCCCAGTAATTTCCGGGGTGGCCGGACGCCGCTGACATCGAAGTGAAACTAAGCGACAGCAGTGCACCCAAACGGAGCCGCAAATTCACAAGAGAGCGGAACATCCGTTGATACGGTATGGCGACCCGCAATGGCTGTGTGCCATTGCGGGCCTGTTCTCGCATGCCAGAGACCTGGAGGGGCTGGGTATCTCAGGAATGCGAAACCATTGCGCGCATTGCTGAGGCTGTGTTCGGGCCTCAGCGCGCGTCGGTGGAGTCAAACTCGCGCCAGCCGGATTCAGCATAACGCGACCGGCGGGCCGCGATATCGACGGCTGTGTAATTGTCCAGAATGCGGTAAGCGCTGGCCGGCTGCTCTGTCCGCACGGTGACGAGCGTACCACCGCGGCGCACGCCTTCGGCATAGACGTGCGCGTCCGCTTCGGGCACGCCTGAATCGACCATCGCGCCGATGACCCCGCCACCCACGGCACCTGCGGCGGCGCCGACAGCAGTCGCGGCCAGCCACCCGGCGGCAACCACCGGACCAAGGCCCGGTATGGCAAGTATGCCGATGCCAGTGAGCAGCCCGACGCCTGCGCCAAGGGTGCCGCCGATGCCCGCGCCCGTGCCAGCTTCACTTGTATTGGCATAGACCGTTGCATCGCCGTTAGCTGTGTCGACATAATCTGTGTCCCTGTAGGAATCGCGATTGGCGACGATGCTGATATCGGCCTCGGGGATTCCCGACCGCTTCAGCGCATCGACAGCCCGCGCGGCGTCCTCGTAAGTGTCGAAAAGGCGTGTGATTAACTCTTTCATGATGCTCTCCTGATGTAATGAAAAAAAATTGTGGTCGTTGCGTTTCGCCCGATTTAGTTGGCGACAATGACACCCTTGAAGTCGAGCGCGACATCCATGGCCTTGCCGTCTTTCATTGCCTTGCCGCGCCAAATGCCTTCGGCGTCCTTGATCAAGCCAGTGATGGACAAATAGCCGTTCTTCTCAAGCCGACTGCGGGCCTGGCCTTCGGTAAACGAATTCGCGCCGGCCGTCGGCGCGGCTGCGGTGCTGACAGCCGCATTCGCTGCCGGCTCGGCAGGCGTGGGCTGGGTGGATTGCGCTTGAGCAACCGCAGCGCCGACGATTATTGCAATCGCGGCAACCGGAATAATTTTCAACATGATCATCTCCTTGTCATGGCACTTCGGGGGAAACGGCAGGCGAGCAGGAAGGTTCCCTTGGGCGCGAGACAAGAACGCAAATCGTAAAAAACCTCGCACGCGGCGGCCAAGGCTTTGCACTGCCTTTTCATGCCGGCGCGCTCAAAGATTGCCCGCAGCTTTCAAAAGACCAAGAGGCAGTCGATCAAGTGAGTCGTGCGCCGCCACAGTGTTTTGACAGACCTCCTGCCGGTCACAACGGGCATCGGCGAAATTTTTGTGGAACAAATCTCCAACACTCGTGTTTGTCCCGAGTCGCAACCCGCACATGGAGATATTTTATGCAACCCGTTACACTAGACATTGGCCAGTCCCGCCGCAGCGTTATGAAGTGGTCTTTTGCGGCGATGGCTGCTGCGGCGGCATTCGGCGTCGACGTCATTGGCCTCAAACTCCCGCAGGCCTTTGCGCAGGGCGGCGCGGTCGACCTGGGAGCAGGCGATGTGGGCGTGCTGAATTACGCTTATGCCCTGGAGCAGCTTGAAGCGGCCTTCTACACGCAGGTTGTTGCAACGCCCTATTCCGGGATGGATCGCCTGGAAGCGGCTTTACTGCGGGACATCAAGGCCCATGAAGTCGCGCACCGCGAATTCTTTAAGAAGGCTCTGGGTAGCAACCGCATTCCGGACCTTGTCCCGAATTTTTCGGCGGTGAATTTTGGCGACCGCAAAAGCGTCCTGACGACTGCCATGACTTTTGAAGACCTTGGCGTGTCCGCTTATAATGGCGGCGGCGCTGCTATCCAGAATGCAAAATATCTTGCTGCGGCAGGCTCAATTGTTTCAGTCGAGGCGCGGCACGCCGCTACGATCCGCGATTTGCTGATGCCAGGTTCCGCGTCCTTTGCCGGCGACGATGTGGTTGATCGCAATGGCCTTGATGTGGCCCGCCTCCCCTCGCAGGTTTTGCGCGCCGCAGGGCCTTTCATCACCACGCCCGTCACTGCCACGCAGCTGCCGTGATCCCGGCATTCCTGCAACATAAAAAGGAGTTACCAATGACATTCGACGACAGCATTCTCGACCATATCGAGCCGGACCTCAGCGCCCGGATTACTTCCCGGCGTGATCTTTTCGCCTCTGTGCGCACCAAGCTCGGCGCGGCAGTTGCAGCGCCGGTTCTGCTTGCCGCAGTCTCGACGCAGGCTTTTGCCCAGGGCGTACCCAAGCAAGTGCAGGAGGTTTTGAACTTTGCGCTGACGCTGGAATATCTGGAAGACGAGTTCTACAGAACCGCGCTTGAGAAAGGCGTCGTTCCGCGCAATCACATGGCCGTCTTCAGCCAGATCAGCCGCCATGAAACTGAGCATGTCGCAACATTGAGAGGCGCGCTTGGCGCGGCGGCTGTTGGCAAGCCACAGTTTGATTTCACAGCCGGCGGCAAATACGCCGATATTTTCAGCAACTTCAAGACATTTGCGCTGGTCTCGCAAACGCTCGAAGATGTTGGCGTTGCGGCCTACAAGGGGCAGGCACCGGCCCTGACGGGAGGGGGCGCGCTGTTGACGACTGCGTTGCAAATCCATTCCGTCGAAGCGCGGCATGCCGCCGAAGTGCGTCTTATACGCGGCGTGCGGCCGTGGATTGGCGCGTTCGACAAGCCGATGAGCAAGGGTCAGGTACTGGCTGCGGCCAAACCGTTTATTGTCAGTGCAGCCTCTGCTTCCGGCTGACCCGCTAATCTGTGGCGATGCCTGTTGCACAGCACGGGCATCGCCGCTTTGAATTTTCCAGCTGCTATCTGGCAGGGATGCAACGCTGCGAGCGCGTATCATGAAACCTCGCAATTCAGGCGCGCGGGCCGGGAACAATGCGCGCGCACGAGCGTTTTCTCCAGAGGAGTCCTTGCGGATTCCAGTTTCGTAACGAAGGATCCCACCATGAAGCCCATCACCCTGACTGCCCTTGCCGGCTTTTCTTTTGCCGCCATGTTTGCGGCGGCACCTGCTTACGCGGAGATGACCGCGTTCAAGGCAATGTTGTCCGGCGCGGAAGAAGTGCCCGCCAACAGTTCCAAGGCCACCGGCGCTGTTGACGTGACGTATGACAGCGCCGCCAAGAAGTTGACGTGGAAAGGTGCCTACTCCGGTCTGACGGGCGTGGCGACCGGCGCGCATTTCCACGGTCCTGCCGAGCCGGGCAAGAACGCCGGCGTCGCCGTCCCGCTGCCGTCCGCAGCCAGTCCGCTGGAGGGATCATCCGCTCTTACCGACGCGCAGGCCGCCGACCTGATGGCAGGCAAGATGTACCTCAATGTTCACACTGCGGCCAATCCTGACGGCGAAATCCGCGGGCAGGTGGTAAAAGCCAAGTAGCAGCCGAAGACACTGGACAGGCCCGCGTCCCGGCGGGCCTTTTCCATTGCGCCGGAGGGTACTCATGCTCGCGCCTGACACCACAGTTCAATCAAACCTGCGCGGTGGACAACCGCCCTGGTCGTCCGGATTCAGGCGGACGGCGCGGCGGGCGCTGAACGCCAGCATGCGCTGTGACATCCTTGTAGTGGGCGCGGGCATCACCGGCTCGCTGATGGCAGAGCACCTTGGCGCGCTTGGGCGCACAGTCTGCGTCATCGACCGTGAGCGCCCCGGTTTTGGCAGCACAGCAGCGAGCACTGCCATGCTGCAATGGGAGATTGATTGTTCCCTTTCCGAGTTGACAGGCTTTTACGGTTTTGACCGCGCCGCCAGCATTTACCGGCGCAGCCTGCAAGCCGTGACCGGGCTGAAGTCTCTGGTCGAACAGCTGCAGCTGAAGTGCAATTTCCGCGACCGCAACTCCCTCTATCTCGCCGCTGGCGAAACCGGCGCGCGCGAGCTTCTGGCCGAGCATGCGCTGCGCATCCGCGCCGGACTGCCGGGCGCGTTTGTCGACTATCGCACGCTGGTCAGTGAATTTGCTTTTGACCGCGAGGCAGCGATCCTGTCGCCAGGATCGGCTGACGCTGATCCCCTGTGCCTGTCGCATGCCCTCATCGAAGCTGCGGCCGCGCGCGGGGCCAGTGTGTTTGAGGCCGATGCGGTAAGCTATGACAGCGGCGCAAATGGCGTGACCGTTGGCCTCGATAACGGCTGCGAGATAGAGGCCGGACAGGTTGTGCTGGCGACAGGCTATGTGATGCCTCACTTTGTCAAAACCGATTTGCACAGCACCGCGTCAAGCTGGGCAATAGCCACCCCGCCGCAGGCGCGGGGAGCGCTGTGGCGCGATGGCGTCCTGATCTGGGAGGCATCGGACGATTATCTTTATGCCCGCACTACTGCCGACAACCGGATCGTCATTGGCGGCGAGGATGACGACAGCGTGACGGACCCGGCGCAGCGCGATGCGCTGATGCCAGACAAATCCGCAGTGCTTCTGAAGAAGCTGAAAGCGCTTGTTCCAGCCGCCAGCGCAACTGCCGATTATGTCTGGTCAGGCGCATTCGGGCAGACCGAAGACGGCCTGCCGCTCATTGGCCAGATCCCTGGCCATCCCCGGCTGTTTGCCGCCTATGGCTATGGCGGCAATGGCATCACGTTCAGCTTCCTCGCATCGCGCATAATCGGACGCATGATCGGGGGAACCAGAGAACCCTGGTTCGATGATTTCGCAATTGACCGCGCGGTTCCAGGGACATGAGTCCGTGCTCATGCCAAACTCGGAAAAATTTGGCGGCGACTGGATTCATTCATATTTGCGGGCTAAAAATGAACTGCCGCCGGAACCGTTAGCTGGTCCAGCTGAGGCGTCAAGCCGGAAGATGTGCATGCCGTCAATCCGTCTGTTGGCGATGCATTCGGCGCGAAGGGATCTGTCACCCAGCGCACGGCGCTGATAGCGCTCGCGGCCCGCAGGTTGCAGCGTCCGGTGAAACTGGTGGCGACACGCGATCAGGGCTTTACCATTGCCACTTGCCGCGCTGAAACGCGGCACACGTTAAACTTGGCGCGGCTGCAAACGGCAAACTGACATCGCTGAGCCATGAGGCCCGGGAGCTGACATCGCGGGCAGATACATGCATGGCCAGCGCAACAGACGCCACGGCGCGCATATACGCCTGCCCGAATGTTTCAACCAAACTCAATATTGTCTACGCAGACCGCAACACGCCGGGATTCATGCGCTCGCCAGCCGAAATGCCCTATATGTTTGCGCTGGAAAGCGCGATGGACGAGCTGGCGGAGGACCGGCCGGCGCTGCCGCGATTTGCCGATTCGCACTGATGACAGCTTTACGGGTTGAATTGCGGACCTGGGGTCAAGAAGCAGCCATGTCAGCGTTGCGGCCCAGGGGATATCCGTCCTCGGCCCGCGCTTCGCCCTGCGCAATTTGCCAGAGTTTCAGAGCGATGTCCTCTGGCGAAAGAATGAAATCGATGCAGCCACTGGCGATTGCGCTCTCGGGCATATCAGGCTGAACGGCTGTGTCAGGCTTTTGCGCGATTGTGATGCCGCCTGCCTCTTTGATGCCGCACAGCGCCGCCGCTCCGTCGCCGTCGAAACCGGAGACGATGACCGCAACGAGCCCGCCATCCCAGTACTCGGTGAGCGAGCGGAGAAACACCGTGATGACATCCGGCCAGCCGCGCGGCTTGGAAATGGGCTTCAGGCGGAACTCGCCGTCGAGAACATGCAGATCACGCTGCGGGGGAATGATGAAAACATGATTGGGCCGGATGACCAGCCCCTCGCTGATCAATTCAACCGGCATCTGCGTGCAGTTGGGCAGGATTTCATGCAGCAGCGTGGCGACGTGGCGCAAGTGATTGACGATGACAATCGCAACGCCCATATCGCAGGGCAAGTGCCGCAGCAGCCTTGTGTAGGCGTCGAGCCCGCCAGCCGAGCCGCCGACACAAACAACCGGAAAATTTTTGGTGTGGATGCCAGTGTTTGTTGCCATCGGATCAGATCGAAAAGGAGCTGCAAATTATAAATTACGGTCAGGATTTAAAAGGCACCTGCACCGACGGACAGGCGTTAAAAAACTACCCAGTTTTTTACTAACATTATCCCGCCAATTCCAATCGCCAGCGCCATACTTACGATTAATACGACAAGCACCGGCCTGCCCAGGAACCCTTGGCGCGCTTGAACGGCTGTCTCCACGATAGGGGTCTCATTCGGCTGGACATCCCTTTTATATGGGTCTGTGGAAATGTCTGGAATCTCGGTTTTCATCAAACTATCCTTCAAGTTCGCCGGTCATTTTGTACCGGCTGAAGAAAACAATTTGCGTCAAACTGTTGAGTCGCTGCCAGCGCGTTGCTCCGTCAGTCAAAACGCGGAGGGTTTACACATCAGCGGCGGTTCACATAGCCACGCGTTTGTTTTCGCCAAGGCTGGGACGTGTTCCCGTCAAGGCCGCCGCCGCCATTTTGGCATAAGCGACGACGGAGCCGGGGCCGTCCCAATATTCGGCGGCTGAGGGCGACACTTGCAGCACGCGGATGTTTGGGTCGTCCTTGCTGTCCCACCAGGCACGCGCCGGGGTCGACCAGAGTTCAGCAATTTTGCTGCGGTCGTTGGAGACCTTCGCCGTGCCCGTCACCGAAACATATTTCTGCCCGCCCGTATCCGCGAAAGTCAGGCAGATATTCTGGTTCTTCTCAATTTCATCGTCCTTGTGCCTGCGGACGTCGGTGAGGAAATAAATGGCGTTTTCGTCAGGCATGACATGCGCGCCCATGGGCCGCGCGCGTAGCTCACCGCCGACGCCGTCATGCGTCACCAGCATGCAGAGCGCGATCTTCTCCATCAAATTCCAGGCGGTGTCTTTCTCGGTGGTGGTGGCCATAGCGCATCTCCGTTAAACTGACGGAGAAACGCGTCAGACCGGCTTTAGTTCCCGCCTGGTAACAATGTCCGTCTGCGCCACACGCGCATTGGCGGCCAGGTTTCTTCTCCATGGCGCAGGCGAGGCTCAGGCCCGGATGCGCACCGGCACGGATTTGGCCGCCGGGGTTTTTGAGTGTTTGTCGTGGTGCGGTAGTGCAATCAACGGGTTCATTTCAGGATAATAGGCACCGATGCAGCCATCTGGCAGATTGAACGGCGTGACTGCCAACCCGCCGACGACGCGCTCCACACCGTCGCCCGCGTCGCTGACGAGGGACACCACCTGCCCGGCTCGCAGTCCGGCGCGGGCGATGTCAGCGGTGTTGATCAGCACCACATCGCGCGTGGCTTCAATGCCGCGCAGCCGGTCGCTGTAGCCGTAAATGGTCGTGTTGAACTGGTCGTTGCTGCGCATGGTGATCAGCCGGTAGCGTCCCGGCTCTTCCCTGAAGCCCG
>JANLPP010000228.1:0-5124 GCA_031367295.1 Hyphomicrobiales bacterium
TATTTGACGAGGTCACGGTGTATCAGCCTTGCTTTGCCGTTGAGGTCTTCAAAGTATTCTGCTGTCGCGCTGCCGTCTGCGGCCAACGCAAGCATTGCAAAGCCATGGGTGTAATAATCGCCCGAAATAGAAAGTTCTGTGCCGTTTCTGATTTTCGGCGGATTTTCCGATCCGTCAGGCACTTCGTATGGCGTGTCCGCGGCAAAAACCGGAATCGCGCTATGCCCGAGGCAGCGACCAAATTGCAGTTTCGCATAGGGTTCGTAGACGCACAGATTATGCTCGTGCCCCCAAATCCACGCGGGTATTTGTTTGCCCGTGGCCAGCAGGGCGTCAAACGTGCGCTTCAAATTGGGGTTCACCGGATTCAGCATGCCGTTCGCATCCTGGCTTCCGATCTGCGAAAACGCCGAGAACAGCTGATGATGCGACAGCAGGATGGTTTTGCCTGCAAATTCGGCGACGCGCCTGACCAGCCAGGCCTGCTCCTCCGGCTCGACAAAGGTGAGCGTGTCGGTCACCGAGAAGGGGCTGTAGTCGTTCCGGCCGGTGTCCATGGCGAGCAGCTGCCAGCTGTTGTCCGCAGCGCGCAGGCAGAAGAAGCTGGCACCCTGCGCCAGCTTGCCCTGGTTCAGCCGTTTGATAAGCCCGTAATATCCCACTCCGCCGCAATACATGTCGTGATTGCCGCACAGGCTGTAGACTGGCAGCTTCGTCGATTTGCGGTCAAACGCCAGGTCGACGACCGCCTCGAATTTGTCGCGGCATTCGTCTGGCGTGCCCGAATAATAAATGTCGCCCAGATGCACGACCACATCGGGCTTCTGCGCCTTGACGAGGTCGAGCACGCGCCGCGCTGGCGCGGCGCCGGTGCCCCAGTCGCCGATGAACGCGACGCGCGCGCCAGCCTTGATTTCAATGACACGTTCACCCGCCTGTTTAGGCGTCACGTAGCTCCGCGCGCCAGGGTCGCCGGACAGGCCATAGGCTTTGGCATATTCCGTGATGGTCTGCGCCCAGTTTTTGTCGCAGGTTCCGCCATTCAAATTGGCTTCAATCTCCGCCGCCGCCGCCGCGTTTCCGGACAGCTTGGCTTTAAGCAGCTGGAAGGCCAGCCCGGCGCAGGTTGCCGCATGCGTCACGGCAGACATTTTTTCGAGGCCGGAGGACTGGTCCGGCGTCACGCCGCCGCGTCCGTCCATATGCAGGCTGGCCACCGCTTCGGCGGCGAGAATGGTTTGCGCCTGCGTGTCCGTCGCCATGCCCTCCAGCGGCCCCGCCGCCGCGCGGCCTGCGGCCTTTGCCGCGACAGCGGCGGCGGCTGACTGAAACAGCGACACCTGCGGGTCGCGGAAGGTCAGCGGGCCTTCGGCGAGATTTTGCGCCGAGCGCGCCAGTTTTGGCCGCGCCGCTTTGGGCACTGTCGCCGGCGCGGCCAGGGGCGCTGCTGCGAGTTCGACGCCCATGTCCGACCGCATGGCCCCGCCGCGCGCAGTCCTGGCCTGATCAGCGCGTCTGACCGCGTCCGGAAAGGTCACCAGCCCGACAAGTTTTTCGAGCTCGGCAATGGGCACCATGTGGCTCAGCCATTTGCCGGACACCGCAAATTCCAGCGGCACATTCGCCAGGTCCTGCCGCAGCACAAAACCAAAGCTCTGCAGCTGGCCGTTGCTGACAGCGACGATGACTTTCCAGAACTGCGCCGGTATCTGCACCTTGACTGGCCCAGCCTGGTCAACGCCGGAAAATAGCCTGTCGCCGTCGGCCAGCACAGGCCCCGCGAAAATCGTCAGCCTGCCCTGGCTGGCTTCCTTCGCCACGAATTTCTCAAGCTCGCCCCAGTTGGTCTTCTGATCGGGGCGATTGAAGACGCCGGTCTGCGGCGAGCAGTTCGTCACATGAAACGTGTCGCCATTGGCGGCCTGCACCTCATTGAAGCTGGTGCCCCAGGCCACATCCTCGCGGCGCACCAGATGGCCCCGGTCGAAAGCACCTTTGTCCTTGGTGAAGAAACGGTCGGGAAGCTGATGGATCGCCGGCAGCCGCGGGTCGGTGAACCACAGTTCCACGTCACCCTCGCCAAGGCCGCCAAGCGCGCCACGCGTGTATCTTTTTCCCGGCTCCGGCTGCTTTGCGCCAGGCGAGGTGTCCACGTTGGAGGCGGTGAACATCGCCAGCCGGCGGCGTTTGTGCATGACCAGCGAAAAATGATGATAGGGGATAATATGCGCCCCGTCGTCCAGCTTTGCCGCCAGGTTCAAGTCCGCCGGCGCGGGCAGCGGCACGGCAATGCCAAGAAAGCCGGGGTCATAGCCACGACGCAGGGAATAGTCATCGTCATGCGCCGGCTCGGCCATTTTCTCCGTCACGTCCGCCGCTCTGACAGCCTCGCCGCCGGCCTTGGGGGCCATGCTTTCCGGCGCTTGCGGCGTGCCGAGCCGCACGGTGATTTCAAGCGGAATAGTGATGCTGACCGCGCCGCCGGAGCCGTTGCTGACTGGCGCAGGCGGGGGCAGGGGGCTGCCCGCAGCTGCGGCGGCCGGGCCGGCCTGCGCAGCCGCTGGCACCGCGCCTTCTTCAGCATCGGCGGCCCGCCACCACTTTTGAAACGCGCCAGGGTCCGGCGTCACGCCGGCGGCAAAATTGACGCCGGCGTTGACGACGCGCGCGTCGCGGGCAAGCTCAATTGTGGGCACGGCATAGTTGGCGTCGAGATACACGCCGGCAAAATGCAGGCCGACGATATGGCCGCTCGCCGGATCGATGACCGCCGATCCGGAGTTTCCGCCAAGTGTCGAGGCGTCGTGCGTCACCGCCGCCACAGTGTTGCCAAAACTGGCGATGGCTTCGCGCGCCTTGCCTTTGCCCGCGCCAATTTTTCCGGGCTGCAGGCGTTTGACATTGTAAACGCCGCCAAAAACCAGGTTCTGCACATCCGCTTTATTGCGCGGGTCGAACGCCGGATAGCCGATGACAGCGACATCGGCGCCCAGCAGATCGTCCGGGTCTTTCGGCGACAGGACGAGCGGCGCATTTGCCGCGCTTAGCCCCTCAACGCGCAGCAGCGCCATGTCCCAGAAAGGATGAATCATCAGCACGTCGCGCACCACAAGCATGCGCGGTCCGGTGTCGCCCTGTTCCTGCACAAAGTCGATGCCGACCTGCATCCCGGCCAGAAAACGCAGGCCGCGCAAGCCGAGACCCGAACTGAATATTTCGGCGACGTGGCGGTTTGTCATCAAGATGCCGTCGCCAACGACAAAGCCCGTCCCGGCATAAGGCAGCGAGGGATGGTTCGGCAGTTCGACGCGCCCGATGGAGGGAAGGGCCCGTTTGATATTGGCTTTGGCGGCCCCGGAATTCAGATGCATCCAGTCCTTGTGCTGAATCTGGAAATCGCCGCGCTCGATCAGAACCGCCGGCCGCCGGTCAGGGATGATAATAGCCTCAAGCGCAAAACGGTCGGAGGCGTCAAACGCGCCGCGTGTCGCCAGTTTCCCGGCGGCGCTCTCGACCATGGGCCGCAGCGCCTCGGGGAATTTGGCGGAGGGCATGGCGGCGTCCGCCGCGCCGCCAAGGCTTTCGAGGCCGCCCGGGCCGGCGATGCGTTCGAAAAAATTCTGCGCTCGCAGCAAGGTGTTGTCCGTCATCATCATTCTCCGGTTTGGGAGCTGTCGATTGCGGCGGTCTTTCCTAGCGGCCGTCGTCTGACCAATGCGGCGGATCGGAAACCAGCTTGATCACGCCATAGCCGGCGCCAACCGCGACAAGCGCCGCATTGCCGCCGTTGCGAGGAGAGCTGCTGATCACCTTGGCGGCGCCGTCCGCCTTCTTGATTGACAGGTCGCCCGCCCATGAAATGGTCATGTCGATAGCCAGCCTTTCGGTATGCCTGCTGTTCAGCGCCGCCACCTGCACCATGCCATAGGCGCTGACCATCGCCCGCGCTGCGGCGCGCGACTGTGCCAGCGTCGGATGCTGCCAAATGATCGGCACGCCCGCCATCGGCGTCACATTGGCCGGATCGGCGCCATCCTTGCCGATTTTCCAGGCCCAGTGCATCAGATAGGCGCGCTCTTTGGGCCGGTAGGTGGCACTGATATTGACCGTCGCGCCAGCGTCCCTCAGGGCGACGGTGAATTTGCGCACGGCACCGGCGAATGCGATCGCAAGATCATCTATTGACCGGCTTGTCGGGAACAGCGCCGCCCATTGCGCGCCGGAAAGACTGCCGCCAGCCTGTGAGCCGGCTGCGGCCTCCAGCGTGGCAGGCGCGGCAAACCGCAGCGCCGCCTCGCTGACCGGCGTCGCGGGCGCAAAGGCTTTCAGCGCCTTGCGGAAAAACGCCTTGCGGTCATCAAGGCCGAGCATCTTGGCATTGATGCGCTTTGTCACCTTTTCAACCGCCGCGTCGCTCGCCTCCCCGGCGACATCGCTGATTTTGTTCAGCGTCCAGTAGGCGAGGGCGATGGCGAGCGCGGAATCGGACACCCGCGCAAGATCAGGATTGTCCTCGAGCGGCATGCCCAGCCTTGCGCCGGCGCTGTGGAAATTGCCGCGGCCGGTCAGCTGGATCAAGCCGCTGCCGCGGTAGGCCCAGCCGTCGCCCGCGTTCTTGTTGCCGTTCTTGCTGGCATAGACGTGATTGGCCAGCGCTTCCGGCTGGCCCAGATAGCCTGAGGCGGCGGCGAGCGTCGGAAACAGTTTCTTGCCAAATACGTCAATCAGCCTTTTCGCGGTTGTGTAATTCAGGTTTTCGTCGAGCCGTTGCAGCCCCAGCGTTTCCGCCGCAATTTGCGAAATGAAATGCGCGGCTTTGATATGGCTGTCCAGCCCCGCCTTGGGGAACGCGGCGGGGGCGTCGGTGACGATGGCTTCTACAATATCGTTACGGATTTTGGGGCAGACCAGGCGCAGACGCGCGACGGTGATGGTTGCGCCTATGTCGAAAGCCATCGCGTAACCTCCGCTTTGCCGCCCGCCACTATGCAATGGCTCGCGGCACGGTTGAGTCAGATTGGAGTTTTTGCGTAAGTTGGCGGCGTGAACCCGCCGGGATCAGGCGGCCACAGCGGGACTGCCAGTCTGGCGATAATGCAATTCAAAACTATTTTTTGAAAGGCG
>JANLPP010000242.1:0-3283 GCA_031367295.1 Hyphomicrobiales bacterium
GGCAATGCCGACCTTTTCAAGCGCTGCTTCGTCCATGAAGCTGGTATAGAAATTGGCGACCTTGCTGCCCGGTGCAGACGCCGTAATCAGCGTCTTGAGCTGGTCCTGAGTCACCTCGCGCAGATCGTTGAACGCGCCGACCGAGGCCCGGTCACCCGGGATTGTGGTGGCATCGTACCACTTGCCGGCGGTGAAGCGAAAATAGTCGTCGCCCGGCTTGACGCTGGTATCGCGGCCCGCCAGGTCAACGCCCCAGGCGCCGATGGCCGGCTTGCCGGTCGCCGCCGTGGCAACCGCGCCCTGCGCGATCAACTGGCTGGTGGCAAAGGGTACGGCCAACACGGCCAGGGCGGCACTGGCGAACAGGAAACGTGATTTCATCTCGGAAAACTCCCCACAGAGAATTGGCACGCTGACGGCGGAAAATACCGTGCGCGCAAAGCTGATGCTGCCTCGCGCGCACGGCCCCCTGTGTCAATGTCGTCTGCCGATGGGTAGTAGCGGTTGGTGGATGGGGTGGGTTAAAGCCCCCAGCCGAGCGGCACTCCGATGAACAGGCCAATGGACAAATCGGATTTTCGGCCCCCGGCAGGATCGGGGGCGTCGATATAATTGACCCGCACGCCGCCGGACAGTTCCCGGTCCTTGTTGCGGGCGAAATAGAGCGGCGCGGTGGCTTCGAAGACGTGGTTGTTCCAGTCGTATGAAACACTCGGCGCGAACCCGAAACGCGGTGCCTGATGGCTGTCATTGCCAAAGGCCCAGAATACTTGCGCACCGACTGTGCGTTGCTCGGCCAAGGTTGGAGCACCATCAGCCGCATTCAGGCACTGAGTCTGGCCCGGAACCGATGTTGTCTGGCACAGGTTGATAGGGTCACCCTCATCGTACTTGCGCGCAAAAGTCACCGAAAGCCGCGCGCCAATCGGATGATCGCGTGACAGACCACCGACATAGGCCCGGGCTTCATAACCGATGTGCTTCTGCTTTTTGAGCGAGAAGGTGGGACGGTCCAGATATTCATAGGAATCCTGATTGCCGGTCAGATCGAACCCGACGAAGGGCGTGACCGAATTCTTGAATTGAAGTTTGATAGAGTCGTTAAAGCCTTGCGGATAATACAGCCCGACAAAATTGCCCTCGCCGCCATTTTTGTCGCTGCACTCCTTATCCTTCTCGGTCTTGTTCAATTGTTGATTGTGTGGATCAGCCAAGCAAATTTCAACTGCCTTTTTGTAACTCTCATCAGTGACTGTTGTGACACCGTCACCTTTACCCAGGGTCGACCAGGAATGTGCAAAATGGACTCCAAACGACGTCCCGCTGGTGAACCCGTTGAGGCTTAGCAAGGTTTTGTCATTTTGCTGGTCCTTCAACGTGGCCGAACCAGTGAAGCTAATGTTTGTTGTGCTTCCCTTGGATTCATCGGGATTCTTGCCCTGCTTGTTGGTGACTGAAAGGATCGAATAGCGCAGGGTTACCACTTGTTTTTCTTGCGTCACCCCGAACTCGATGCTTGGCGCTCCATCAAAGATCTGGCTATCGGAAACCGGGCCTCCCCGCGTCGCGCTTTCACCGTCTCGGACCTCGGCGGTTGCTGGACCGTTTTCGCCCGCCATTGCAGGAGCCGCCTGTAGCGTGCAGGCCAACAGGCCCATCAGCAAAAATTTTGCCATCAGCTTTCTCCTTCGACTGTAAACCTGAGGCGGTCCCAGCTGTGTGTTTTGCCGAGTGGGATTTTGGCCGGTTCGCGTGAAGCGATCACCTTGCCATGGTCGATGACTTCGGCCGTGAGCGATCCGCCGGGCTGACCAGAGAAATTATAGCGGATGGTATGCGGTACGCCGACTTCGACCAATATTCGGTATTCCGATCCATTTTGACTTAATGGCACCTCGTCTATGAAGACGTAACAAATCGTTATGCCTTTCTGGTCGGATAGCCGAAAGTTGATAATTGCAGTCGTCATGGTTCCCTCCTGCGTGATTGAGGGACCATAATTGGCCGTTGCCACCGCACAGTCTGTGACATCCATCACACTGGGCGTCATACTTCGTCGAGCACGCAAAAAAGCCGCCCGACCCGTTTGGGGCGGACGGCTCTTGGCGCGAATTTGGCTCAAGCAGCTATTTAGGCGGGGCGCACCTGGTTCTGTCGCCGGCTTTGCAGGCGGCGGTGTCGGCTTCCCATTTCTTCATCGCGGCGTCGTATTCGGCCTTTTGTCTGGCGATCAGGGTATCGCGGTCACGCAGTGCTTGTTCGTAAGCGGCCTTGGCGGCGGCGTTTTCGTCGTTCTGCTTTTTGGCCGCAGCGGCTTGTTCGGCGTTGAGCCGGGCGCGGGCCGCTTCGGCGCTTTCGGTTGGCACCGCAACCGGAACGACAACGGCGGTGGCGACGGGCCGTTTGCGTTTGCCGCGCGCATCGGCGGGGGCGGCGATCAGCGCTGCGCTGAGTGCCAGCACGGCGGCGCTCGCCAGGGCGGTGCGAATGGTCTTCATGTCAGCTCTCCTCAAACGACCCACGGCCACTGCATAGCCGCGCCCCGCGCGCAGCGAAAGCCTGCACGCGGTCAAGGCCGATCGCTGTCGCCGGAACCGCCCTCCGTCACGAACTCGTCACGTGGCGGAGGCGGTGGCGGGGGCGGCGGTGCTGGTGCTGGTGCCACATAGACCGCAGGTGCCGGAGCAGGCGGCGGCGGAGGCGGCGGCGCAGGCGCAGCTTGCGGCGCTTCGTATTGCACCGGCGCAGGCGCAGCTTGCGGCGCTTCGTATTGCACCGGAGCCGGCGGCGGCGGAGGCGGAGGGGCAGGGGTCCAGGCGCGCGGGGCCCGCACCGGCGGCACGCGCACGGGGCTCTCGCCCGGCGGCAGGGTCAAGTCCTCGACTGGCGGATCTTCGCTGACCTCGCTAGGCGGACGGCGGCGCGGCGGCTCAAGTGGCGAGGGCGGGGCTGGCGTTACTTGCGGCGGCGGTATCTCAGCTACCGGCGGCAGCGGAGCAGGCGGCGGGCCTTGCTGCGGCACCGGCGGCGGTGGTCCGCCCGGCGCGCCGCCATGCGGCGGGCGTGGTCCCCCGCGCACCGGCGGCGTGGCGCCGCCACTGCCAGCTCCGGGGGTGACCACCGGATTGCCAGTCGGCGGGGGCGCGCCGTGGCCGCCATTGCGGCGCCAGTCATCATAGTTGTGGCGCGCATCGCGGCGGTGGTGGCGTTCTTCTTCAAGGCGGCGCGGCGGCCAGCCACGCTCGTCATGGTAACGGCGCCAGTCACGCTGTTCGCGCCAGGC
>JANLPP010000254.1:0-3868 GCA_031367295.1 Hyphomicrobiales bacterium
AGCAGCGACACCAGCGCGGTGGCAGCGACACTCTGCGCCATGGTGGCGAGCACCGTCTTTTTTCTGACCATGCCTGCATAGAAAAGCGCCAGCCCGGGCATGGTCATCAGCAGCACCAGCGCGGTGGCGGCAATCATGAAACCAGTATCGGCGGCATCGATTTTGGGGCCATCGGCGGCCAGCGCGGGATTTGTGGCCGCCAGCGCAAGGCTGCACAGCAGGAGGCAGCGCGAAAAATTCGTAAAAGACATGGCGGCGGTCTCGCGGGCGGAGCAGTCAGGCTCCGGGCGGAGCGCCTTGTGTTTAGACAGGCGGGAAAGCTCTGCCAAGCGGCTTGCTGAAAATATGCACAGGTGGCGGCGCGGCGTTTGTGCAAAAGCGGGGCGCGCTTTTTCTGGTCGCGACAGGTGGAAACGACGACGCAAGCAGGGTATCAGGCACCATGGCGGGGTGGCGGTTTAAGATTATCGTGGATGAACGGCCCGCGCCATGGGCAGAAACAGCCGGGCCGCGCCAGCCAGCCGGTTCATTCATGAAGCGATCTGCAATGGATAATCAGCAATGACAAAAATGAACTGGGGCCTGATAGGCGGCGGCGAAGGCAGCCAGATTGGTCCGGCACACCGCATCAGCGCGGCGGTTGACGGGCTTTTCAATTTTGCGGCCGGCGCGCTTGACGCCAACGCCGGCAAGGGCCGCGACTTTGCACAGCGTCTGGGTGTGGCGCAGGATCGCGCTTACGGCGACTGGCACGAGATGCTGGCGGGCGAGACGCCGCGCGCCGACCGCGTAGAGCTGGTGACGGTCGCTACGCCCAACGCCACGCACTTCCCGATTACAAAAGCTTTTCTTGAGGCTGGCTTCAATGTGCTGTGCGAAAAGCCGATGACGATGACTGTGGCGCAGGCGCAGGAGATCGTCGCCATCGCCAAAAGCACCGGCAGCATCTGCGCCGTCAATTACGGCTACACCGGCTATGCCCTGGTGCGCCACATGCGGGCGATGGTGGCGCGCGGCGATCTGGGGCAAGTGCGGCTGATCAAGGCCGAATTCGCGCATGGTTTTCACGCCGACGCGGCGGATGCCGAAAATCCGCGCGTGCGCTGGCGCTATGATCGCGCGCAGATCGGGCCATCAGCGCAGTTCGCCGATTGCGGCATTCATGCGCTGCATATGGCGAGCTTTGTCGCAGGCCAGCAGGCACGCGAGCTTTCCGCTGATTTCGTCTCCTGCATCGCCAGCCGCACGCTGGAGGATGATGCGATGGTCAACATCCGCATGGATGGCGGCGCGGTCTGCCGCCTGTGGACCAGCTCGATTGCGGTAGGCCGCATGCACGGCCTCAACATTCAAGTGTTTGGCGAGAGGGGCGGACTGCGCTGGGCGCAGGAATGGCCGAACCAGCTGTACTGGACGCCGCTGAACGGCCGCACCGAAATTATCGAGCGTGGCGCGCCCGGCCTGTCGCCCGAGGCGGACCGGGCATCGCGCGTCACCATTGGCCATGCCGAGGGCATGCCGCTGGCTTTCGCCAATATTTATGCCGATCTCGCCGAGGCGATCGCGGCCCGCAAGCAGGGCCGCGCCATTGACCCTGCGGCCTCGCACTATCCTACCGCTGTGGATGGACTGCGCTCCATGGCGGCGATTGTTGCGGCGGTTGCCTCCGCCAAAGACGGCGGCGCATGGGTTGATGCGCGCCCGCCAGGTTTGCGCTGAGACCGCGCCCTGATGCCCCGGCTCGTGCCCCCCGGGCGCGCCAATGGGCGAGGTGACGCCAACCGCCGCCGCCGCCGGCCTGCGGGCCGGCTCGTTTCAGGCAGCATGCTGGCGCGCGCGATGTTTTGCATTGAGCCGGCAGGCCGACGCGCGCCTCTACCGCCCGGCATACCAATAGGCCGCCTGTGTCCTGGCCCGGTCCACTACAACAAACTGGTTGGCGAAGACGCGGTAGGGATGGCTCCACTCGCCGTCGGGCCATTGCACGCGGATTTCGGCGCGCTCGGCGACGCCCAGCCCCACATGCACGAATCCGGCATGACCCGAGGCATCGCCGCCGCCCACCTGCACCGTGCGGATCTGGGTGCGCGTGCCGGTCTTGATGGCGATTTTGGCACCCACTGCATTGCGGTTGGGGTTTGGCTGCACGAGGCGGATTTCGCTCCAGTTGCCCATCGGCGCGGGCGCGCCACCGCCAAGGCTGGCACCCTGGTTGCGGAACAGGCTGGCGGGGGCGGAACGGTTGACCACCAGCAGGTCGGGCATGCCGTCGAGGTTGAAATCGGTGACCAGCGCGCCCCGGCTCTTGCGGTTCTGCGCAATGCCAGCCTCGCCGCCCGCCTCGGCAAATTTGCCGTTCCACTGGCCAAGCAGCAGGTTGCTTGGGTCATTGGCGGCAAAGTCGGGCATGGCCTCCACATTGCCCTTGGCGATGAAGAGGTCGAGCAGCGAGTCATTGTTGAAATCAGCGAACTCGCTGTGCCAGCCGGTGGAGGGTTTCTGGTCGCCGCCCGCATAGGGAATATGGGCGGTTGCCTCGCGCTCGCCGGCAATGTCGCGGTAGACCGGCAGCTCGCCCTTGCCGCTTTCCTCCGCATCGAGTTTTTGCAGCCTGGTGTCGCCCATCGAGGTCAGCGCATATTCAGGAAAACCGTCGCCGTCGATGTCACCCTCGGCAATGCCCATGCCGAAGATCGAGACATGCCGCCAGCCATCGGCGGGGCCGTAGAGTTTGGGCGGCTTGCCCGGCTCCACTTTCCACATCTGCTCCTCGCCGCCGCGGTAATATTGCCGGTCATTGGAGACGCGCAGCGACCGCGTGCCAGACTTGTTCCAGTCGGTGAACAGCATGGACAGCGCGCAGAAACCCGGCGCAAGCGGCGTGCGGACGGAATAGTCCGGCTTGTCACCGGGTTGCGGGCGGTAGAGCGAATTTTCTTCGCAGGTGCCCCAGGGCGCGCCGGGGGCGTGGCGGTCGACGTAATGGCCGATTGCCAGCGTGGGAAATTTTTGTCCGGGCTCCCACTCTGCGGCGAAGGCTGTGGTCCAGCCTGCATCGCCGTCAAAGCCCCACTCTTTGCTGGCATTGGCAAAGGCGCAATCCGGGCCGCCCTTGAGCAGCAGGCTGCCGCCAACGCGCAGCACAAACAGGTCCATGCGCCCGTCGCCGTCAATATCGAGCGGGTAAGCGCCGATGATGTTTTCCAGCTCGTGATGGCCGCCCTCGAAAGTCAGCGGCTTTTCCTCAAATTTCAGTGTTCCGCCTGCTGTGGATGTGTTGACGAACAGTTTTGCCGGATTCCTGCCACCCGCCAGAAACACCGAGGGAAAACCCGAGCCGTCGCAATCCAGCGCCGCGCCGCCGCCGCCGACAAAGAACTCCCATGGTCCGTCATAGGTGTTGCCGAGGCCTGCGTTTGCCGCCTCTTCCTGCATCAGCGGAATATCGCCGAGCGGCTTTTGCGGCGTGACCTCCGCCCTTGCTGGAGCGAGCGCGAAAATCATGGCCAGAACGGCTATGCATGCCTTGCCCTGGCGCGCGGCCCGGCCAAGTGTGGAAGCGATAAACTTAAAACTCCGCCAGAACATTTTTTACTCCGTGACGGGCATGTGAATCAAGGCGCGTCTGTATCAGGCGCGCAGCAAAGCCTGACGTGATTCCTGAAGATTGCCGCAACCAGCTGGAGAATCGTCACAAGTGGCCCAGCCGCCTGGAACCAGCATAGCCGCGAAGCGCCGCATCACGAAATCGATGGCGCAATGGCCGACATTTTCAACGTCAATTACTGATCCATATTTCCGGCACGCCCGGTTTGATGCCGCTTGTTTGTCTTGGCTGCACTGACGTGCGGCCAAGGGCGCGCAGGTC
>JANLPP010000272.1:0-3572 GCA_031367295.1 Hyphomicrobiales bacterium
GTCAACGCGCTCGACCTTGCGCTGCGCAAAGACCTTGGCAAATACCGCGACGCGATCAAGGATGTGGTGCTGCACGACTACCGCGTGCGGGTTTTCCAGGGCGGCACCGACGCGGTGACGCGCGTGCTGATCGAAAGCGGCGACGAGACCGGCGCGCGCTGGTCAACGGTCGGCGTTTCGGCCAATATTATCGACGCTTCGTTTGAGGCGCTGGTGGAATCGCTGACCTTCAAACTCTTGCGATCGTGCGCGCAGTAGGGGTTGCCATGCGTCTCTCGGCCAATCTGTCGTTGATGTTCACCGAGGCGCCGCTGCTGGCGCGCTTCGCGCTGGCGCGGGCGGCGGGGTTCGACTGCGTTGAAATCCAGTTTCCGTATGACCACACGCCGATGGCCTTGAAAGCCGCAGCGGACGGACTGCCGATTGACCTGATCAACGTGCCGGCCGGCGCTCCGGAACGCGGCTATCTCGGCCTTGCCACTGACGCTTTGCAGGCGGGCGCGTTTGCGGCGGCGGTTGATAGCGCGCTGCTCTATGCCGATGCGCTGGGCGTGCAGAAACTCAACATCCTGTTCGGCGCGCCGCCAGCCGGGCAGGGGGCGGAAGAAACCGCAGCCCACGTGACGCATAACCTGCGCCTTGCCGCAGGTCGGCTGGCGGCGGCGGGCGTGCAGGGCCTGGTTGAGATGATCAACCCGTTTGACAGTCCGGGTTTCTGGCTCAGCAGCCTCGCCAAAACGCTGGACGCGCTGCGCGCGGCGGACCATCCCAATCTGCGGCTGCAATTCGATCTCTACCACATGGCCCGCACCGAGCCGGACCTTGTGGCCGCGATGGCGCAGGCCGCCCCGCACATCGGCCATGTGCAGTTCGCCGACGCGCCGGGCCGCCACGAGCCAGGCACCGGCGAAATTGATTTTGCCGCAGCCCGCGCCGCGCTGGCGCAGGCAGGCTACACCGGTGTGGTGGCCGCCGAATACAAGCCGCTGGGCGACACGCTGGCGGGGCTGGGGTGGATGACGCGGTGGCGGGCGGAGACCAGCTGAAGCGCAAGCCCGCCGCCGTCCTGGCGAGGCTAGTCCCGGCCACCACGCCCGGCGGTTGCGCTTGCGACTGCTGGCGTTTTGCGTCACAGCCGTGTGCGGAGCGCCTGCCTCAGTAGACAAACTTCATCAGCGCCTCAATCGCTTCGCCAATCGCTTTCATCAGTGCCGCGCCTTGCGGGATCGACCAGATTGAAGCCGTCGATCCGATCAGATTGTAGAGCGTCAGCAGGAAGCCGATGGTCCCCAGCACGTAGCGGCGCTTGACGGAGATGCGTGTTGATTTTGGATCAAGCGCGGCCTCATCGAGCGGCAGCTGCGATATGTCCCGCGCATAGAGGGCGGAATTTTCCACCGTCAGGCCGAGATCGCTCGTGGCAATGTTGGCATCGACCGCCGCTTGCGTTGCCGCCGCCACATCCGCCATCGGCTGCGCCAGCGCCTTGCCGCTCGCCGCCATTTCATCGACGGGCGTTTCGGCGAAGATAATTTCGTTGGCCAGCGGAAAATGCGTGCGAAACAGCGCGTGATTGGCCGAGAAAGATTCGAACAAGCTCGCCTCGCCCGCCATGACCGCCTGTTTGATCGACCCCCCCACACCGGCCTCAGCGGCGCAAGTCACATGAAAGTCACCCAAGGACAATTCTCGTTCGTGCCGGAACCTGGCGATGACGGGATCCGCATGCGATACGCCTATGCCTTGCAAAATGGCTGGTCGATCACGGTCGAACACACTGACGATCCGCATCCGCGCAGCACCTGTTGGGAAATTTGGGGCACGCCGATGGTCGACCTGAAAAATCCGGCGGGCGCGCTCTATGAGGTCAATGAGCGCCGCAAAGCGCGTGGCGAGCGCTATATCAAGGTGCTGGCCTTCGACAGCAAGAAGGGTTTTGAGAGCATCCGCATGAGCCACATCGTTAACCATCCCAAACACAACGCAGGCTTTGGCCTTGCGCGCACGGAAGGCGGAGGGCGTAATGTCACCTGCCGCGCGCATTCCTGCGCGACAGACAAGCCGGCGGGGACGAGGTATTGAGTTGAAAGGGGTAGGAATTGGGCAGCAGGCAGCAGGTTTTTCCTTCCCGGCTGCCTATTGCCAACTGTCCAATACCCTGAACAAATAATCCTAGGAAAATAAACATAGTTACTTATTCCTAGGTTCATATTCCCTTAACTATAAGCCACTGATGAAACAGAGAAAATCCCATGCCCCACGCCGGTTTCCGCATTGCCCCCTCAATCCTTTCCGCCGATTTCGCCCGGCTGGGGGAGGAGGTGACCGGCGTGCTGGAGGCTGGCGCGGACTGGATTCACTTTGACGTTATGGATAACCACTACGTCCCCAACCTGACATTCGGCCCGGTTATCTGCGAAGCGCTGCGGCCTTTGACCAAGGCGGTGATTGACGTGCATCTGATGGTCAAGCCGGTCGACGCGATGATCCAGACGTTTGCCAAAGCGGGAGCGGACATCATCTCGTTCCACCCGGAAGCTTCCGACCACATCGACCGCTCGCTGGCGCTCATCCGCGATCTTGGCTGCAAGGCCGGCCTTGTTTTCAATCCGGCGACGCCGCTCAATCTGATGACCCACGTCATGGACCGGCTCGATCTCATCCTGATCATGTCGGTCAATCCCGGCTTTGGCGGCCAGTCATTTATTCCGCAGGCGTTGGCCAAACTGGCGGATGCGCGCAAGCGGATTGACGCGCACGCGGCCAGCGGCGGGCAGCCGATCTTTCTCGAGGTGGATGGCGGCGTGAAAACAGGCAATATCCGGGAAATAGCCGAGGCCGGCTGCGACACGTTTGTCGCCGGCTCCGCCATCTTTAGCGCCCGCAAGCTGCCCGGCGGCTTCAAGAGCGTGATTGACGCGATGCGCGGCGAACTGGCTTTGGCCATTGTGCCAAGTCGGGCGGCGTGAGCGACGTTGCCTGGGCAGACCCGCCGGCCGCTCCCGAAACCATCGATAACGAGCGCGGCTATGGGCAGGAAGCCATTGAGATCATGCTCCAGATGATGGCGAACATCCGCAACCATCCGGTCGAGATCCTGGCCGGCTACGCCGCCAGGATGGGCATTGTTTTCCGCTCCAATCCCGGCATGCCGCATGCCCGATTATGTGAACTATATCTGCCCGCAGTTTACCCACACCCGGGTCAGTTTCCAGCGCGTGCCGACGGTCGATACGTCAAATCCTTTCGTCTCCCGCGACATTCCCAGCCCGGACGAGAGCATGCTGGTGATCCGCTTCGCCAACCCGCGCGGTATCGATTTCCCCTATCTGTTGTCAATGTTGCCCAACAGCTTTATGTCGCGGCCCAACACTATCGACTGTTCCGGCAGCAAAATACCGCTGGCCATGCAGCTGATATTCACGCCCATGCTGTGGCAATTGATGGACAAGAAAAAGCGCGCCGCTTGAGGATTTTTTCGACATGAACGCTCCCGTGAAACTTGATCCTGCCGCTGACGCCCGCCGCCGCGCCAACGCCATCCGTTTTCTGGCCATTGACGCGGTGGAGGC
>JANLPP010000283.1:0-12588 GCA_031367295.1 Hyphomicrobiales bacterium
ACGTCCGCACGATGGGCACGAAGCGCGCGAGGATGATGGTCTTGCCGCCGTAGTGCTCGAAGAACTCGTGCGTCTTCGCCAGATACTCCGGTCGTATCAGGCGGGGATAGCGCCTCGACAACGCCGCGCCGGCGAACTTGCCGACGGAGTAGTTCACTGTGTCGCCGATGACCGTGCGGATCTGGCGCATGGATTTGCGCACAGCGTCGAGGAATGCCCGGCTCGCATTCTCCATCAGATGCCACCGGTCTGCGACCTGCAGCGCGTCTGGCAACGCCTTTTTGGCGGCCTCGCCGTATCCGCCGCCACGATCTCGCGCGATGACGGTGATCGACGGATGATGCCGAAGCCATGCTTCCGATGTCGCCGGTTCCCTGTCAGGCAGCAGCGTTACAGTCCAGCGGCGCTCCAGATCGCAGACGATCGTGCCGTAGCGATGGTTGCGCCGCCATGCGAAGTCGTCGATGCCCACAACAATCAGTGTATCACTTGGTGTCTTCGCTCGCCGTCTGACGACGCGCAGGAGAGTATCGTTGCTCACAGGCACCATCAGCCGTTCGGCGAAGCTGGCCGCCGGCCTGCCGCCAATCGCCAGCCCCAAATGATGGACGATGTGGTCAAGACGTCCTGTCCTCCGGGACCAGGGCGCGAGCACGCCCTCGGCAAATCGCTCGGCAAAGATGTGCCGGCCGCACAGGACAGCGTCACACCAAAAGCGTCTGACCAGAACCCGCAGATCAACGCGGCGTCCGCCCAACGGCAAATCTGCTGCGAACCGCCAATACCGGCTCTGAACCCGTTTCGACCGAGCGCCGCAGGCAGGACACGCACGCTCGGCGGCGGCAGATCGGACGGTGACGGTCACACGGTCGCTGCCAATGGTTGTCTGCTCAACAACAAATCCGCTGGGAACAAGGCTTGAAGGTCGAAGTCTCTGATCCATTGCGCTGATTCCTTCTGAAAACAGCGTCAGACCACCATCAACCTGCAGCGAGATTGAGTCAGACCCCCGTTTGGATGCCGATAACCCCTAAAACGGGGTCCTTATTCCATGCTTAAACACACGCAAAAACTCTCGACTGGCGTTGAAGCCCGCAACGTGCGCAATATTTGCTGATGCGGCCTGTCAAGACGATGATCGAATTCAAGCAGATTATCGGGCGCGGCACGCGGCTTTACGAGGGCAAGGACCATTTCACGATTTATGATTTCGTGAAGGCCTACGAGCATTTCAACGATCCCAAATGGGATGGCGAGCCGCTGGAGCCGGAACCGCCCCGCGAAATGCCGCCGCGCGAAGGCGAACCGACCGTGCCGAATGGAGACGATGACGCGGACAATGGCAGGCCGGACAAAATCAAGATCAAGCTGGCAGACGGCAAGGAGCGCGCCATTCAGCACATGGTGGCAACCAGCTACTGGGCAGCCGATGGCGTGCCGATTTCAGCGGCGCAATTTGTCGAAAAGCTGTTCGGCGAGCTTCCGCGCTTCTTCAAGGACGAAGACGAATTGCGGCGCATCTGGAGCGATCCGGCGACGCGCAAGGCTTTGCTGAATGGCCTCTCCGAAAAGGGATTTGGCGCTGCGCAGCTTGCCGAGATCAAGGCGGCGATCAACGCCGAGAAAAGCGATGTTTTCGACGTGCTGGCCTATGTCGCTTTGGCGCTTGCGCCCATCACGCGGCGGGAACGCGTGGACGCGCGCAAGTCCGCAATCTTCAATCACTACGACGAAAAGCTTCAGGCCTTTCTCGACTTTGTGCTGGCTCAATACATCAGCCAAGGTGACGATGAGTTGGACCAGGACAAACTTGGCGCGCTGATCGCACTGCAATTCGGCTCCACATCAGACGCGGCTGCGAAGCTTGGCGGTGTTTCAAGAATCAGGGAAACCTTTGTAGGATTTCAGCGCTATTTATACGAGGCTTGATGGCGACGATCCGAAAACGCGGCCCGCCGCGCAAAAGCCGGAAGCGGCGGATAGCAATCGGCGATGGCCACGGCCCATTCGACTGGGAGCCATCGGCACAGGATTGGACCGCGATAGAGCGCGCGTATGGGTGCGCACTTGGCGAGGCTGACCGCGCGCAACTGGTAAAGCATATGAGCGAATATCTGTTGTATGTGCCAGCCGAAAGCCACGCGCCTTTCGCCAACGACGTTGATGACGTGCTATTGAAAATTGGGAAAGGTGCTGAAGCTTTCAAAGAAATACTATGGGACTGGCCGCCAACTGCCAGCCCGAAATGGATGGCAACGTCCATCGGGAGGGACCATATCGACATTGCTTTGGCGAACATGCCAGAGCCGCGACCCAAGGACATCACAGCTCTTGCGCACATGTTGGTGCATTTTGTCGTTGCATGCGAAGCCGCGCGCCAGATGCATGAAATCGATGTAGCTTCCGGAGGCTTTGTCGAAGGGCAAGAATGGCAAGCATTGATACGTGGGTTAACAGGCTTCGCCAAAGAACGTGGCATGCGAACCGGCGCATCCAAGGATTCAGACAAACGCAATGCGCCCTCACCCTTCGTCAATTTCGTGATGGCGTTGATGGCGAGTGTACCGCAAGAGGCGCGGCGTCATTGTTCTACGTGGCAGGCTTGCGCACAAGCGATTTCTGAGGCGCGCCGTAAAACGTGACCGCGCCGCGCAAATCGTGGGCGCAGCGGCTCCCGTCTTCCGGCGGGGTGTGGAGCGCTGTATACGTCGCGGGTTTGGCTGAATGGCAGCGGATAGAAACCGCCTATGGCCACGCGCTGGAAATTTCCGCGCGTGCGACAATCCTTGTTGCCGTGAAAGAATACCTGCGCGACGCGCCTTTTGAGACACACGCACCTTTTCTGCGCGAAGCAATGGCTTGGCTGCGCGAGCTGGAAAAAGCCGCGCGCTGCCTCAACCGCGCCATGGTGTCTGAAACGCATTCCCCAAAGGCCGACGCCGCGTTCTACGCGCAGCGGGCCATTGAACATCATATTCGCGATCCGCGTAGCAAGGAACAGCTGAAATGGGGCACGCTCATTGGAAGCGCCATGGCGCTGACGGCTGCCATTTCGCTTGCCAAACGGGAAATACCAAAAGAAGCGTGCGTTGGCTTTGTTGAGGGCGAGGCATGGAATGCGTTCATCCGCAGGTTGACCGAGATCGTGAAGCAATTCGAATTGCCGTACCGGGCGTCCAAAGGCACGGACAAGACGCCAAAAGCGGAGCCTTCGCCATTTGTGCGCATGGTGCGTGCGCTGCAATTGACCTTCCCGCCGGAACTGCGACGCCACAATGGCAGCTATCAGGCGGCGGCTGAGGCGATTGCGAAGGCGCGCCGGGGTGGGACGAAACGGAAGATTAACGCGGCAGAACCGCAACGATAATCTCCCGCCTGAAGCGCCAGAAATTTCGCAAGGTTGTTTCCAGACGCTGCGCTGTGCGGCGCTTGGAGCAAAATCAATGACCGTTTCCCCGAACTTCCTGCGCCGTATTGAGGCGGCCCGCTACGTCCGCGACACCTGGAGCATTCCCTGTTCGCCGCGCTGGCTTGCAAAGCTTGCCGTTGTCGGCGGGGGGCCGGTTTACCGCAAAGGCGGACGCTATCCGCTCTATACGTTCGGCGATCTCGACCAGTGGGCGCAGGCGCGCATCAGCCCGCCACGCCTTTCGTCGTCTGTGCTGGCGTAACGCCGCATGGGCGCGCGTCATCCGAACTGGCGCAGGGTCAAGCGCCATCACAATTACAGCATTGAAGACATTGCCGGACTGTTTGGTCTGCACAAAAACACCGTGCGGAAGTATCCGGCACAAGGTCTGACGCCGATAGACGACCGGCGTCCGGCGCTCTTTCTGGGCGCTGCGCTGGCCGACTTCCTGCGCCTGCGCCGCGCCAGGTCCAAGCGGCCCTGCCCGCCGGGGCACATCTATTGCCTGCCCTGCCGCCAGCCGACAATCCCGGCCTTTGGCGAGGCTGAATATGTGCCGCTGACGCCAACAACAGGCAACCTGCGGGGCCTCTGCCCCTCTTGCGCAGGACTCATTCACCGCCGCGTCAATCTTCAGCGTCTCGGTCTGGCCAAGGGCAATTTGACTGTCACCTTCACGGATGGACAGCCACGCATAGATGACCGGACCAAACCCACCGTGAACTGTGACTTGGAGAGGCAGACAAAGTCATGACGACCCACAACCCAAAAAATGAGCGTATCAAGCGCGAATATCTATCGTTTTTGAAGGAAGGGAAAGGCAATGGCGTGGCCGTTGTGGACGCGGCGGCAAGCGCGATCCACCGCTTTGAAATGAACTCGAAATTCCGTGATTTTCACAGCTTTCATGTCAATCAGGCGACGGCTTTCAAGGCTCGCCTTGCCGCGCAGTTGAATGCAAAAACGCGGAAGCCCTTGAGCAAGGCGACCGTGCACGCGATCTTGCAAGCGCTCAAAACTTTCTTCGAATGGCTGGCGGGACGGCCCGGATTTCGCCGGGACATTTTTTCTGACGCAGGCTATTTTCGCCTGTCGGCGAAAGACACTGCCATCGCCAAGACGCATCAAAAGAAGCCTGCGCCAACTTTAGAACAAGTGCGGCATGTGATCTTCTCAATGCCGCATAGCACTGATATAGAACGGCGCAACAGGGCCTTGGTCGCCTTCACAATCTCGACCTGCGCGCGGGACGACGCCATAGCCTCAATGTGCATCCGCGATATCGATTTGATTGAAGGCAAAATCCGGCACGACGCGCGGCACGTCCGGTCTAAATTCTCAAAGACTTTCGATACGTGGTTTTTCCCGGTTGGCGACGATATTCACGCTATCGTCGCCGAATGGGTGCAGTACCTTAAGACGGAATTGCTTTGGGGCCTTGATGACCCGCTTTTTGGTTCAACCCGGAAGATTCCCAAACAAGTCTTCGCACCGGGAAGCGCGGGCTTACACAAAAGGGCTTGGTCAACCGCTGCGCCTATTCGAAAAATTTTCAAGGCGGCGTTCAATGCCGCTGGCCTCCCCTATTTCAATCCGCACAGCTTCCGGGATACGCTCACCGCTTTAGGAGAACAGCGTTGCCGGACTGCCGAAGAGTTCAAGGCATGGTCGCAAAATATTGGACATGAAAAAGTACTGACAACATTCATGTCTTATGGGCAAGTTGCGCCACATCGGCAAGCGGAAGTGATCCGCACGTTTGGCAGGGGCGGTGACGGAAACGACAAAGTTACAGCGTTGGCCGCGCGGATTTCAGAAATCATTCGGAAAAGCCAAGACTGATTTCGCCAGACATTTCTCTGGCGATTATCAGCGAAAGTGGCCTCGCGTGCTACCCCGGTGCTACCCCGACACAAAGGATTTCAAAATAATTTTCTCTAACCTATTGAAAAAATTGGCGCACTCGACAGGATTCGAACCTGTGACCCCTGCCTTCGGAGGGCAGTGCTCTATCCAGCTGAGCTACGAGTGCCAGGGGCGCAAACCCAAAATCGTGCCGGGCGCGTCACGCATGAGACTGCTCATAGCCCAACGCGCCGGGCGGGGCAACTGGCGCACATGGATTTGGCGGGGAGCATTTTCAGGCGGGAAACTGCGTTGCCAGCAGGTCAAACACCAGCCGCGCCGCCTGCGCCTCGCCGCCTTCTGGCCGGCCGGGGCGGGCGCTGGGGGTCCAGCCATAAATGTCGAAATGCGCCCAGGCCTGCGCCTGTCCCACAAAGCGGCGCAGGAACAGGGCGGCGGTGATGGAGCCGGCAAAACCGCCGCCGGGGGCGGAGTTGAGATCGGAAATCTTGCCGTCAATCAGCGCATCATAGGGTTGCCACAAGGGCATGCGCCAGACCGGATCGTGCACCGCCGAGCCGTGCCGGGCCAGCGCTTCGGCCAGCGCGTCGTCATCCGTGTAGAAGGGCGGCAGGTCGGGACCAAGGGCCGCGCGCGCCGCGCCGGTCAGCGTGGCAAAATCAAACAGCAGCTCCGGCTTTTCCTCATCCGCCAGCGCCAGCGCGTCCGCCAGAATCAGCCGCCCCTCGGCATCGGTGTTGCCAATCTCGACGCTCAGGCCCTTGCGGCTCGGATAAATGTCGCTGGGCCTGAACGAGCTGGCGGAAATCGAGTTCTCGACGATGGGGAGCAGCACCCGCAGGCGCAGCTTGAGCTTTGCGCCCATGATCATCGCCGCCGCCGCCAGCGCTGCCGCCGCGCCGCCCATGTCTTTTTTCATCAGCAGCATGTTGCTCGATGGCTTGATATCGAGGCCGCCGGTGTCAAAGCAGACGCCTTTGCCCACCAGCGTCACCTTGGGGGCGGAAGCCTCACCCCAGGTGAAATCAACGAGGCGCGGGGCCTGAACCGCCGCACGCCCGACCGCGTGGATCAGCGGAAAATTCTGGTCGAGCAGGGCATCGCCCGCAATCACGCTCATGTTGGCATTATGCGCCTTGGCGAGTGCCAGCGCCGCCGCCTCCAGCGCGTCCGGTCCCATGTCGTTGGCGGGCGTGTTGATCAGGTCGCGCGCCAGCGCGACGGCATTGGCGATGATTTCGACGCGCGCAGCGTCAATCTGCGCCGGGGCGACCAGCTGCGGCGCGGGCGAGCCGTCTTTGACGTAGGACGAGAAGCGGTAGGACGACAGCAGCCAGGCCAGCGCGCCAAGCGTCGGGTCATGCGGCGGATTGGCAAAGCGGTAGACGCCGGGTGGCAGCTGTGAGGCAAGGCGGCCGGGCAAAAACGGATCGCGCCCGCGGGCATTGGCTGATTCGAGGCCAAACAGCACGGCGGCAATCCGGCCCTTTGCATCTGGCGCAATGCACAGACGCCCGGCCTTGCCCTCAAACCCGGTGGCTTGCGCATATTGGGCGGCGGATGCAGGCAGCTGGTCCGCAACCCAGGACCAGGTGTCATAGGTGGCAAACCAGACGGGGATGGCCGCAGGAGAAGCGGCGGCAAAGCGCAGGGACAAAGGATCAAGCCTCCAGATTTTTTGCACTTCGTAGCATGGCCGGAGCGCCCGCAACAGGATTGGTTAACCATCGGCCATTAACGCGGTTTTAAGGTTAACGCTTTATTGCTCATGCCGGCTGCCGCGCGCCAGTTGCAGGAAACCGCGCGGCCATACAGGGGCAACAGCATGATGACGTCGGCGCAGCAGCGGGATTTTTGCGGGGCGGCGGGAGCTGCACGGCCAGCCCTCGCAGGTTTTCGCGCCCTCGCGCTCATGGCGGCGCTGATGACGATGACCGGCCTTGCCGGGTGCAGGAGCACGGGCGACATCACCGGCTCGATTGGCGGCGCGACAACGCCGCTGCCGGCCGCGCCCGATCAGCTGCAAGCCTATTCCGACGACTGGGCGAAGCGCTACGAGGCCAATCCGGGCAGCAAGACAGCGGCCATCAATTATGCGCGGGCTTTGCGGGCGCAGGCGCGCTCGGCCCAGGCAGTTGCGGTTTTGCAGGGAACAGTGATCAAGAACCCGGCTGATTTTGAGGTGCTGGGTGCCTATGGCAAGGCGCTGGCCGATGCAGGCCGCCTGAAGGAAGCTGCCGAAACGCTGTCGCGCTCCCATACGCCGGAGCGGCCAAACTGGAGCATATTGTCGGCGCAGGGCGCGGTCGCTGACCAGATGGGCGAGCATGAGGCGGCGCAGGGCTATTATGATGCGGCGCTGAAGATTGTGCCCGGCGATCCCACGGTGATGTCTAACCTCGGGCTGTCCTACGCCCTGTCAAAGCAGCTGCCGCGCGCCGAGACGGCGCTGCGCGAGGCCGCCGCCCACCCGCAGGCGGACGCCCGCGTGCGCCAGAATTTCGCGCTTGTGCTGGCGCTGGAAGGCAAATTCGCCGAAGCCGAGGCGGTCTCGCGCCGCGACCTCGCCCCGGCCGAGGCGGCAGCCAATGTCACGGCCATCCGCAGCATGATCGCGCAGTCAAACACCTGGCGCGACATCCAGAACCCGCGTGCGGCCAGGGGCGGCAAGCAGGCAGCCAGATAGGTTGCGCGGCAGGCGAGGGCCAAAACCGGACAACTGTGCCGCAATGTGCTAGAAAAATCGCGGCTGGCCCCAGGCAGGGCAGCGTGCGGATCATACAATGACAGACAGCGGGCACCGGCAGCCGGGCGACAGCGAGCTGCGCCACAGGCTTGACCATCTTGCACGGGACATTGAGGCGCGGCGGGCGCGCGACGCTTCTGCCGGGCAGGCCAGGGCGGCGCAGGATGGCTCGATGGCGCAGGCTGGCCGGGCGATGTCGCTGGGATTCCGCGCCATCACCGAGCTGATGGTCGGCCTTGGTATGGGCGCGGGGCTCGGCTGGGGCATTGACTGGCTGGCGGGCACAGCGCCGCTCTTCATGATTATTCTGCTGTTCTTTGGCATGGCGGCGGGCGTCTGGAACGTCATGCGGCTCGCCAATAGCATGAATGCGGCGGGCGACTCCGCCCTCGCGCCCCCTGTCGGCGCAGCCGCCAAAACGCCTGTGTCAAATGATCCACCACAAGCCGGTTGATTTTATTGCATGGGTGCATTAACGGGCGCGTCAGGAAAAAACTGGAGTTCATGAACAGTGGCGGCAGAGACCGGCGGGGGGCTCGATCCAATCGAGCAGTTTGACATTTCGAAAATCGTGCCGCTGCATTTTGGCGGCTACGATATTTCTTTCACCAATTCGGCGCTGTTCATGCTGCTGGCTGTGGGGATCACAGCCTGGATCATGATTGCAGGCTCGTCGGCGCGCGCGCTGGTGCCGGGACGGCTGCAATCGCTGGCTGAAACGGCCTATGAGTTTATCGCCAACATGGTGCGCCAGGGTGCGGGCGAATCGGGAATGAAATTCTTCCCCTTCGTGTTCTGCCTGTTCATGTTCATTCTCGTCTGCAATTTCCTCGGCCTAATCCCCTACACGTTCACGGTAACCAGCCACATCATCATCACAGTGACTTTGGCGCTGCTGGTGTTTTTTACCGTCATCATCACCGGCTTTATCAAGAATGGCGTCGGTTTCCTGCGCCTGTTCGTGCCGTCGGGCATTCCGTTTGCGGTGCTGCTGTTTGTTGTGCCGATCGAAGTCATCTCGTTCATCTCGCGCCCGGTCAGCCATTCCATCCGTCTCTTCGCCAACATGCTCGCCGGGCATATCACGCTCGCGGTTTTTGGCGGCTTTGTTGTCATGCTGCTCGGGGCCGGCGTCTGGGCAGTGCTCGCGCCGCTGCCTTTCGCTTTCACCATCGGGCTGATGGCGCTGGAATTGCTGGTCTCTTTTCTGCAGGCCTATGTTTTCGCCATGCTCACCTGCATGTACATCAATGACGCGCTCCACCCCGGCCATTGAGGCCGGGAAGGTTCATCACGCAACCCCAATCCAACTAAACGCTCGAAGGAAAAATCATGGATCCCATCGCAACCATCAAGCTCGCCAAGTTCATCGGCGCCGGCCTTGCCGCTATCGGCACGGGCGCTGCGGCAGTCGGCGTCGGCAACCTGTTTGGCCAGTATCTGTCGGGCGCGCTGCGCAACCCGTCAGCCGCACAGGGCCAGTTTGCCAACCTGCTGTTCGGCTTTGCCGTGACTGAGGCGCTCGGCATTTTCGCCTTCGTCATCGGCCTGCTGCTGCTGTTCGTCGCCAACTGATTTTGCGCGACAGTATTTAACAAGCGGGAGCGGCGCGCGCCGCCGCCCCGTCTGCCGGATGTGAGACCATGACCGAAGAAGCACCCAAAACCACCAAGGGCGAGGTGACGCGCGCAGAGGTCGGCCATGCCGCGCCCGAGCATGCGCCGGGCGCGTTTCCGCCTTTCGCCAGCGAGACCTTCGCCTCGCAGCTGTTCTGGTTTGCGCTGCTGTTCGGAGGCCTCTACCTCTTGATGTCGCGCGTCGGCCTGCCGCGCGTCGGTGCCATCATCAAGGAGCGGCACGAGAAAATCTCGCGCGATCTTGACGAGGCCGCCGCCATGCAGCAACAGGCGGACGCCGCCAATATCCAGCATGAGAAAACCATCGCTGACGCCAAAGCCAGGGCGCTGGCAACCGCGCAGGCGCAGCGTGACAAGGTGACGGCGCAAACCGATGCCCGGCGCAAAGTGACCGAGAGTGATCTCGCCGCAAAACTGGTGGTCGCTGAAAAGCAGATTGCAGACATGAAGACGCGGGCCATGGGCAATGTCGGCCAGATCGCGCAGGACGCCGCATTGAGCATCGTGCAGCGGATTACCGGCAAAGCGCCGTCCGCCGAGGCGGTGGCGCGCGCCATCGCCGCCGGCCAAGCCTGAGGACCATGATCCATGCATTTTGACGCGGAATTCTTCGTCGCCGTCGGCTTTGTCCTGTTTGTCTGCCTGCTGTTCTATGTCGGCGTCCACAAGACCATCCTTGGCGGGCTAGACGCGCGCTCGAAAAAGATCGCCGACGAGCTGGGCGAGGCCAAACGCCTGCGCACGGAAGCCGAGGCGCTGCTGGCCAGCTTCAGGCAGAAGGCCATCGCTGCCGAGGCGGAAGCTGCGGCCATTGTCGCCCAGGCGGTGAGCGAAGCCGAGGCGCATGCCAAAGAAGCGGCGGTCCGCATTGAGGAATTCGTCACCCGCCGCACCGCGCAGGCGCAGACCAAGATCGCGCTGGCTGAAGCGCAGGCCACCGCCGACGTGCGCGCCGCCGCCGCTGACGCGGCTGTGCGGGCCTCGGAAATTGTGCTGCGGGCTGAGAACGTCGGGCAGGCGGCGAGTGATCTGGTGATGAAGGAAATTGCCGGGCTGAGCGCGCGGCTGAACTGATAGTAACAACGGCGAACGGCGGCTGCCTGGCTTGCTTTCCCGTCATTGCGAGCGCAGTGAAGCAATCCAGGAGTCACAGGCGGCACGGTCTGGGTTGCTTCGCTTTGCTCGCAATGACGGCAAGGGACGGCACTCGCCAGCTGCATTGAACGTTACATCCAAGCCTGTCCCTTGACTGTCGCGCCTATCCCCAGATGCCGCGCCAGAGTCGCGCCAATGTCGGCGAAGCTCGCGCGCGGCCCTATCGGCCCGCCCGCAATCCCTGGCCCGAAGGCCAGAATCGGCACATGCTCGCGCGTATGGTCGTTGCCGCGCCATGTCGGATCATTGCCATGGTCGGCGGTGATGATTGCCATATCGCCGGGCCGCAGCGCAGCGATGATGCGGGGAAGACGCGCATCAAACGCCTCAAGGCAGGCGGCGTAACCGGGCACATCGCGGCGGTGGCCGTAATCGGTGTCGAAGTCGACGAAATTGGCGAACAGCAGCCCGCCGTCGGGCAGCCGCTCCAGCGCCTGCAGAGTCATGTCAACATGCGCGTCATTGCCCGCGCCTTTCAGCTCTTCGCCCGTGTGCGTATGCGCGAAAATATCGCCGATCTTGCCGATGCTGATGATAGCGCGGCCCGACTCCACCGCGCGCTGCATCAGGTTGCCGGGCGGCGGCGGCACCGCGAAATCCTTGCGGTTGGCGGTGCGGATGAAGTCCGCGCCGCTCCGGCCGATAAACGGCCGGGCGATGACGCGGCCAATGTTGAGCGGGTCGCAGAGCTTGCGCGCCAGCCTGCAAAACTCATACAGGCGCGCGAGGCCAAAACTTTCCTCATGCGCGGCAATCTGAAACACTGAATCGACCGACGTGTAGCAGATCGGCATACCGGTCCGCATGTGCTCTTCGCCCAGTTCCTCGATAACACCGGTGCCCGAGGCATGCTTGTTCCCCAGAATGCCGGGAACGCCGCCTTGCGCGATCAGCGCCTGCGTCAGCGTGGCGGGGAAACAGGGCTGCGTATCAGGAAAAACGCCGAAGGCGGCAGGCGCGGGCGCGCCCGCCATTTCCCAGTGGCCGGAGGGGGTGTCCTTGCCAAAAGCGGTCTCGATGCCGTAGCCCCACCGCCCGCCCGGGCGCGCAGGGCGCGAAAGGCCCGGCGGCAGGCGGCCAGTGGACGCTTCCGCCGCAAGGCCAAGGCCGAGCGCGCCGAGATTGGGCAAGCGCAGCAGGCCCGCGCGCAGGCCCGCCCGGTCGCCCTTGCCAGCAGCGCAGGCCTGCGCAATATGCCCCAGCGTGTCCGCGCCTGCATCGCCGTAAACATGCGCGTCCGACGCGCCGCCGCAGCCGAAAGAGTCGAGCACCAGCAGAATCGCGCGTGGCATGGTCTACGGCTCCACAATGCCCGGCGCTGCCGCCTCGACATTAAACGCCGCCGCAAACAGCGCCCGCGTATATTCATTCTGCGGGGCGCGGAAAACCTCGGCGGCGACGCCCTGCTCAACCACCTTGCCGTGGCGCATGACGATGATGTCGCTGGCCAGCGCCCGCACCACTTTCAGGTCATGGCTGATGAACAGATAGGCGAGGCCGCGCCTGACCTGGAGCGCGCGCAACAGGTCAACGATCTGCGCCTGCACCGACATGTCGAGCGCCGAGGTCGGCTCGTCCAGCACGACGAATTGCGGCTCCAGCGCCATGGCGCGGGCAATGGCGATGCGCTGGCGCTGGCCGCCGGAAAACTCGTGCGGGTAGCGGTCCATGCTGGCCGGATCGAGGCCGGTGTCGGCCAGCGCGCGCGCGACAATATCGCGGCGCCGCGCGTAGTTGAGGCTCTTGTCCTGCACCAGCAGACCCTCCTCGACAAT
>JANLPP010000325.1:0-1678 GCA_031367295.1 Hyphomicrobiales bacterium
AGCTCGCCGACCAGCGCGTCCGGCGAGCGCAGATGCAGGTCGACATTGGCGATGGCCTTGATGCTTTCCGCCGCCATCCGGCGCTGGTCCATGATGCCAATGCCGCCGATTGCAAAGCGCAAAGGCTCGCGCCCGATAAACAGATTGCGGGCGATCGACATGGTCGGGACCATCGAATTATATTGATAGATCGTCTCAATGCCGAGCCGCATCGCGGCCTTCGGCGTGGCGATTTTGACGGGCCGCCCATCGATCCGGATTTCGCCGCCATCGGGAATATGCACGCCCGACAGAAGCTTGATCAGCGTTGATTTTCCCGCGCCGTTGTCGCCGACAAGACCAACAACCTCGCCGGGCATCACCGTCAGGCTCACCTTTTTGAGCGCGTGCACGCCGGAATACCACTTCTCCAGATTCCGGCATTCGACAATCGGCGTCATCGCGTCAGGTCTCCAGCTTGATGCCGCGCGCCGTGCGGCGCAGCCAGGCGTTGGCCACAACCGCGAAAATCAGCAGCGCGCCGATGGCGAACTTGAACCAGTTGGCATCGACCCGCGTCAGCACGAGGCCGTTGTCGATGGCGCGGATCAGCGTCGCGCCGATGATGGCGCCGAGCACCGTCCCTACACCGCCCGTCAGCGCGGTGCCGCCAATGACAGCGGCGGCGACCGCTTGCAGCTCCATGCCCTCGCCAATCGAAGGCAAGGGCGAGCCAAGGCGCAGCACCTGAATGAGGCCGGCAAAGCCTGCAAGTATGGAACACAGCATGAAGCAGGCGATTTTCGTGCGGTTGACCGGAATGCCCATGGACGTGGCAGCGTCAAAATAGCCGCCCGTCGCCTTGATCCAGTTGCCGAAATTTGTCAGCGACAGCAGGGCAGACAGCAACAGCGCAATTCCGGCAAACCAGATGAAGGACATGCGGAAGATATTGCCGGGGCCGACAAAGCCGGTGAACCACCAGCTCGGGATATCCGCGGGCAGCAAGGGCGGAAAACCGCCGGAAATCACGACCGTCAGCGAGCGCGCGATAAACAGCATCCCCAGCGTCGTGATGAAGCTTGGAATGGCAAAGCGCAGGGTAATGAAGCCATTGATGAAGCCGATGAGCGCGCAGATCAGCAGCCCGATGAACACGGCCACCACAAATGGCACGCCGTGATTGAGACTGATCGCCATCGCCATCGGCATCAGCGCAAAAACCGAACCGACGGAGAGATCGAACTCCCCGCAGATCATCAGGATCGTGACGCCGAGGGCCACCAGCGACATCTCCGGCAATATGCCGAGCATGCCCTGCAGATTTGCGGCGTTGAGAAAGACGCCGTTGGAGCGGATCTGGAAAAAGATGACGAGAAATATCAGGAGCGCAAGACCCGCAAGTTCCGGCCTCTCAAGATAGATTTTTAAAAAGCGCTTCATCGGTCCTCCCCGCAGCCGCCGAAGACGCCGGGCTTTGGAGGCCCGGCGCTTGTCTGCCAAAACGTCAGCGCACGCCCTTGGTCGCCAGACCCATGATCTTGTCAACCATGGCCGGCGTCACAATCCCCTGCCCTGTGTCGATGTCAGCCGGAGAGAGGCCGATGGCCTGCGACAGATAGGCCTCCATCACCGGCATGAAGCCCTGCATATAAGGCTGCTGGTCGACCTGCACCTGCACATAGCCGGACTTCATTTC
>JANLPP010000331.1:0-1583 GCA_031367295.1 Hyphomicrobiales bacterium
TCGATAACAATGTCGGAGCCGGGCACGATCAGCGCCGCCACCAGCGGGAAGGCGGCGGACGACGGGTCAGCGGGCACAATGACCGGGGCAGGGCGCAGCTGCGGGCGGCCCTGCAGCGTGATTTTGCGGCCATGCGCGCCATCTGGCCCGACGCTGACGGACGCGCCAAAATGCCCCAGCATTTTTTCTGTGTGGTCGCGGGTCGCCTCTGTTTCAATGACGGTGGTGCGGCCCGGCGCGTTGAGGCCCGCCAGCAGAATCGCCGATTTGATCTGCGCCGAGGCGACAGGCGTGCGGTATTCGATGGGTGCAGGCTCGCCCGTGCCGCGCAGCACGATGGGGCAGCGGCCGCCCTCGGCCTGCGACACGACCTCCGCGCCCATCAGCACCAGCGGGTCAAGAATGCGGCGCATCGGACGCTTGCGCAGCGAGGCGTCGCCATCAAAAGTTGTTGTCACCGCATGGCTGCCGGCAAGGCCCATCATCAGGCGCGAGCCGGTGCCGGCGTTGCCAAAATCGAGCGGAACAGCGGGTTCCAGCAGGGAGCCGAGGCCCGCGCCGCGCACGCTCCATCTGCCCTCGCCATGGCGCTCGATATGCGCGCCAAAAGCTTTGCAGGCCTCGCCGGTGCGCAGCACATCGTCGCCTTCCAGCAGGCCCTCGATTCGCGTCTGCCCGATGCACAGCAGGCCGAAAATGAAGGCGCGGTGCGAGATGGATTTGTCGCCGGGGGGCTTGAGGCGGCCACGCAGGGGCGCGGCGCGGTGCGAGGACAGGGGCTGCGCGGCTGGACTGGCATGAGCTGACACTGGAAAACCCTGGTGGGACGAAGAGACCGCGCTCCATACACGCCTGCGGCAGGGCTGTCATGCCGCCGCGTGCGGGCCCGCTCATTTCCGTTTGACATGCCGCCGCCGCCCGACTAACGGGAGCGCCGGATGACAAACGCCGCCTTCAGGGATCGGACCATTGGCCAAACCAGAACTCGGAACAAAGCGCGTCTGCCAAAGCTGCAGCACGAAATTCTTTGACCTGAATAAAGACCCGATCCACTGCCCCAAATGCGGCGCGGTGTTTCAGGCGGCGGCCTTGCCGCGCGCAACGGTGGCTGCCGCAGCCGTCAAGGATGAAGACACAGAGGCCGATCCCATGGCTGCCGTGCTGGTGCCGCTGGAGGAAGCTGATGGCGACAAGGCGGCGGCTGCGGGCGGCGATGATGCCGAAACCGAGGACGACGAGACGCCAGATGACACCTTCCTTGAAGAAGAAGAGGAAGAGAATGACGATGTTGCCGGGCTGATTGACGGTGACATCGAGAGCGACGAGGAGGCCTGAACGCGCCGATAATAGTTGGTGCCAGGCCCTTGTAGAGCCGCGCGGCGCAGACTATACAGCCGCCTCGCACTCCGGGCGGCGGATCGGCACCGGGCGGGCGCAAAGCACAGGCGCGAAGGTCAGGCGCCAATACCAGACGTCCCAAACGCCTGGCTGAAACGGATTGGGGTCATAGCTCAGTTGGGAGAGCGCTACAATGGCATTGTAGAGGTCGTCGGTTCGATTCCGTCTGGCTCCACCATTCACGA
>JANLPP010000375.1:0-40774 GCA_031367295.1 Hyphomicrobiales bacterium
CGCCACCTTCTCCCGCCTTGCGGGAGAAGGGGTCACGCCCCCGCCTGCAGCGCAATCCACTCGTCCTCGCTGATCACTGCCACACCCAGCTCGCGCGCCTTCTCCAGCTTTGAGCCTGCGCCTGGCCCGGCAATCACGAGATCGGTTTTCTTTGATACCGACCCCGCCACCTTTGCGCCCAGCGCCTCGGCCCGGGCCTTGGCTTCGTCGCGTGACATTTTTTCCAGCGCTCCGGTGAACACCAGCGTCTTGCCGGCCACCGGGCTGTCGCGTTTTGCCTCCTGCATCGGCACTGTTGTCACCTGCGCCAGCAGGGCATCGACCATCACCACGTTGCGGGCGTCGCCAAAAAATGCGGTCACCGCCTCGGCCACAACCGGCCCGATGCCTTCGATATTGCCAAGCTCGGCGCGCGCCTCGCTGCCCGGGTCCTGCGCCGCCAGCGCGCAGGCGCGCAGCGCCTCCAGCGAGCCAAAATGCCGGGCGAGGCGGCGGGCGTTGGTCTCGCCGATGCGGCGGATACCGAGGCCGTAGAGCAGGCGGTTGACCTCGACCCTGCGCCGCGCCTCAATTGCGGCAAACAGGTTGCGCGCTGACGTCTCGCCAAAGCCCTCGCGCCTGGCCAGCGGCACCGGAAGGCCCTTGTCGCGCGCGGCCAACGTGAAAATATCGGCGGGCGCGGTAACCAGCCCCTCGCCAAAAAACAGCTCGATCTGCTTGTCACCCAGCCCCTCAATATCCATGGCGAGGCGCGAGGCGAAATGCTTGAGGCCCTCGACTGCCTGCGCGCGGCAGGAAAAGCCGCCGGTGCAGCGTGTCACCACATCGGCCTCGCCGCTCTTTTCGTCGGTTTCGCGGATTGCGGGCGAATTGCAGATGGGGCAGACTTTTGGAAACTCGTACGCCACCGCCCACGCCGGGCGCTTGTCCGCCACAAAGCCCAGCACCTGCGGGATGACATCGCCTGCCCTTTGCACCAGCACTGTATCGCCGATGCGGATGTCTTTGCGGGCGATCTCGTCGGCATTGTGCAGGGTGGCGTTGGACACGACGACCCCGCCAACCGTCACCGGCTGCAACCGCGCCACCGGCGTCAGCGCCCCGGTGCGGCCCACCTGAATGTCAATGCCGAGCAGCAGCGTCGCCGCCTGCTCCGCCGGAAACTTGTGCGCCACGGCCCAGCGCGGCGCGCGCGAGACAAAGCCAAGGCGTGCCTGCAACGCGAGGTCGTCGATCTTGTAGACGACGCCGTCAATGTCATAGCCCAGAGTGGCGCGCTGCGCCTCGATGGCGCGGTAGGCCGCCAGCATGTCGGCTGCACCGGCGCAAGCCCGCAGCAGCGGGTTTGTCGCAAAGCCGTGCGCGGCAAACCACTGCACCATGCCCGACTGCGTGGCGGCCGGCAGCGGCCCCTCCCACTCACCCCAGGCGTAGGCGAAGAAATGCAGGGGCCGCGCGGCGGTCATTGCGGCATCCAGCTGGCGCAGCGAGCCGGCCGCCGCATTGCGCGGATTGGCGAATATTTTGCCGCCGCCCTGCGTCTGGCGCTGGTTGAGCGCGGCAAAATCGGCATGGGTCATGAAGACCTCGCCGCGCAGCTCAAAACTGGCGGCGCCCGCGCCTGTGACGCGCTGCGGAATTTCGGCAATGGTGCGCACGTTGGCGGTCACGTCCTCGCCCTCAAACCCGTCACCGCGCGTTGCGGCCCGCACCAGCGCGCCATGCTCGTAGCGCAGCGAGCAGGACAGGCCGTCAATCTTCGGCTCGGCAGTGACGATGAGCGCAGCGTCCTCCGGCAGACTGAGAAAGCGCCGCACCCGCGCCAGAAACTCACCCGCCTCCGCCTCCTCAAAAATATTCGACAGCGACAGCATCGGAACGGCATGGCGGACCTTGGCGAATTTGTCCGCTGCGGGCGCGCCGACTTTTGCTGACTGCGACTGCGGGCTTTTCAGGTCAGGAAACGCCGCCTCCAGCGCGTCGTAGCGGCGGCGCAGCGCGTCGTACTCCGCGTCGGAAACCAGCGGCGCGTCGTCGCGGTGATAGGCGAGATCATGGCGCGCGATGTCCGCGCCAAGCTGCTGATGTTGCGCTCTGGCATCGGTCAGTGTCGCGGGGAGCGGAGCTGTCTGTTGCATGCCGCCATCATGCCGCCCGCGACCGGATTTGCAAGGCCCTGCGCAATGGCCGCGCGGCACCGCTACATGAACGAGACGATGACCACCACAGTATCCGTGTAAATGCCCGGCGGCTGCGAGGCCTGCGGCGGAATGCGGCCATAAACCGTATGCGCCGTGGCGGCGCTGGTGCCGGTACCGGCCTGGGTGTCCGTGCCGTCGGTGGCGCCCCAGTACAGCCCGCGCGCCGCATCGCGATAGAGGCCATAGCTGATCGTATTGGCGCCCAGACTCATCTTGCGCAGCGCCGGGTTGACGGCTGCGGCGACACCGCCATTCAGGCGCACCTGATAGGGCGTCGTCTGCGTGCAGATCACCGACACGCTGCTGGTGCTGTCAATATTGGCGGTGAGCAGCGTCGCCGTACCGAAATTCAGCGTGGTTGTCGTCACTGTGCAGCTCGACACAACAGTCGCTGTGACCGTGAATGTCCGTGTGCCGAGCAAGCTGTTCTGGGTGGAGCAGGCGGGATTTACGCCGGTGTAGAGGGAGCCGTAAATCGACGAGGTGATCGTCGTGGTGTAGGCGGCCGGCGGTACAGACTGCTGCGAGCCCGGCACGCGCGCGTAGACCGGCGTCACAACGGAGGGCACTGTTGCCGTCAGAACCACGCCCAGTATTCCCGTGCCGGTGGAATTCCAGATGATCGAGCGGCCGAGGTCCTGAAAAATATTGAAGGACAGCCGGTTTGTGCCCGACCCCATCTGCCGGTCACTGCCGGAAAGCGGATAGGTTCCATTGTCGAGGCGATGGCAGAGTATGACCTTGCTGGTGCCGGTCAGGCCTGTGCAGCTGGTTGTCAGCGTGCCGGACCCGTCAATCTGGGTGCCAGGCAGAACATCAATGCTGCCAAAGGCGACGTTGGTGAAAGTCACATTGCAGGTGACCTGCGCCTGCGCCTGCGAGGCCAGCGCCAGGCCCGCGCCAAATACCAGCAGCACCAGCGCCCGGCACCAGCAGCGCCAGGCGCTGCTGGCAGGTGAAGAGCGGTATGAAGCTGGTGTCTGCATCGTCCTGGAGCAATGTTTTCGGAACCACCGTTTTCATGGCGGCGAACAATCAGGATAGTGTCAGTTAGCGTTTACAAACTGTTAACGCGCGCCCGCAGGGCCCGCTGTTGCAGAAAAATACAATGACCAGCCATTCAGCGGCAAACCACATCCCTGATGACGGACTGCGCGCCCTGCTGCGGGCGAAAAGCAAACTCTGCAACACAGTCCCGGCTGCCCAGATCAACGCTGACCCGGTTGGCCGGGCCAAGGCCGGTCAGATAGGTGCGTCCGTCATAACCAACGATGAAAGTCTCCGGCGCGCCGCCAAGCCTGGCCTTGTGGCCCGGCTCAATAAGTTTGCCATCGGGACCGCTGAGAATGACAATGGCGTTGCTGCGCTGCCGGTCCGAGCCGAAGTCGAGAACAAGGCCTGACTTGAGCATGGGCGCGACCATCCTGCTGGTGGAGGCGATGTCTTCGTCCGGCGGCAGGTTTGTCGTGTCAATGCCGATGCGGTTGCCCTCATAGGGGCGCAGATTGGCAACCAGCAGCTTGCCGCTGGCGTTGGTGCGCCCCACGATGCGATTGTCCTGCAGGACCGGGACGCCGGCCCGCCCGGCATTGACGACGGCAAAGCTCGACTCAACCTTGTTGCCGATAAAAAAGCCGCCGCCCATCAGCGCCAGCGAGCCATCAAATTGTGCCGTGCCGGTTGTTGATCCCCGGTAATTGTCAACCTGGCCGCCGATCTGGCCATAGGGGCTGCGGTAACTCGCCCCGGCCGAGCGGTACGCCGCCTTGCCTTCCTGGTCACGCAGCCGCCAGCCATAGGTGTTGTCCTCCAGCGGCTGCGGCTTCAGTGCATCCACCGTCGCCAGCGTGCCGCTGCCGGGTGTCCAGGCCACACCCGCCGAGACCTGCGAATCAAGGCCGAACGGCATGGAAAGTCCGGCATAGATGCCACGGTTGCGGCGGCTGGACATGTCGGCAAAGCCAGAGATGAAAACCGAACCGCGGCCGAGGCTGGCGAATTTCGGCAGGCTTCTGGTAAGCGAGGCGGTGACGAGGCGCTGCGCCTTGCCCTCGCGCTGGCGCAATTGCACCAGGCTGAGATTGGCCGAGGTGTCCGTGTCGAATGGCAGGGGGCCGCCGACCGAAACGCGGTCAAGCGACAGCAGCGGATGCGCGCCGGCGGCAGGGGCAAACGGCAGGCTGATGCCGCCGAGTGACAGTCCGGGCAGCGGCTGGGCCGTGACCGCCGGCGCGGTGACCGAGGCGATATCCTCATAGGCCCGGCTGGCGCGCAGCGAGCTGGCGCTGACCGACAGCCATTTGAATTGCGCGTCCCAGCCCAGATAGGCCATCCACCCGGTGCTGCCCTTGACGCTGCTGAGCGCGCCGGCACCCGAAAAGGCGCCAAAGCGGCCCGCGCCAATCACCGCGCCAAGGCCGCCGTTGATGAGGCCCGCACCGCCTTCCGCATGCGCCTCAAGCGTCGCCCATTCGGTCATGCCCCGGCGCAGCGTCGCCGAGCCGACCGGGTGCCGGTCATAGTCCTGCGATTTGAACCCGTAGTTGAGCCGGGCAAGGCCTGCCTCAACCGAAAAATCGGTGAGGCCGGGACGCAACAGCTGCGCGGCGCTCTGGAAGGAAATCGAGGTTTCCGTCTGGCGTCCGGTCGCGTCCCGGATAATGGCGCGCGCCTCGCCGTTTGCGCCAGCGCCGGGAATGTCGGCGATGCGGTAGGGACCAATGCCAACTTCCTGCGAGAACGCTTTGACCCCGTTGACAAAAACATCAACGCTGGAGGGCACCGCCGCCGAGCCGGACAATGACGGCAGGGGGCGCGTGATCAGATCGGGCCGCAGCGCGAAATCACGCTGCACCTGCAAGCCGCCAAGCCGGATCGGGCGCGTCCAGGCGAGACCGTTCGAAATGATGTCCCCGGCCCGGTATGTCGTCGTGGTCGCCGGATGCGTGTAGGCAAAAGTCGTGTCGAGCCGCAGGAAGGCCGCGTTCGAGCGGTAGAGCGTGCTGCCGACAATGCCGGACTGGGACAGCACGCCGAATTTGCTGAAGGCGCGCGCGTCAAGCAATGCGTTGCCGCCGCTGAAGGCCAGTTTTGCATGACTGTCGGCGCTCAGCGTGCCGCCAAACAGCGAATAGTTGAGCAGAAAGCCGGGATCAACCTGCGCCGTGACCTGGTTTGCCGAGCCGCGGGCGTTATAGACGCGCGGCAGGCGCTGGTCGTCGCGCAGGATAAAGTCCATGCGCTGCCTTGCGTCATCATAGCGGAATTCCGCGCCAAGGCTTGCGAGGCTGACGCTGTCCTCCTGCGGGCCGGGCGGTGTCTTGATTCCCGCCTCCTCAAGGTCGGCGCGTTTGGCAAAAAACGCGGTCTCGGCCGATCGCTGGAAAAACTCCTCGATAAAGCCCACAGGCTGGCCATTGACGAAAATTTCGAGCTGGAGGCGTTTGGGCAGCGAGAGCAGGCCTGGATTGACCGTGATCGGCGGCAGGGCAGTCTGGGCACGCGCGATCGCCGCCATGCCCAGCGTCAGCATTCCAGCGACGGCAACCCGGACAAGGGCAGCGCGGTCAGGGCGACAGGCGGGCATCAAGACGCCCCTGCTCGGTCGCCGCCGTTATTTTCCCGCCGGAGGATTTTCCGGCAGGCAGCGGGAAAATGCGGGTGGAGTTGCCAAGCACATAGCCGGCCAGGCCCTTGGCAAGCACCGCTCCGTCGACAGCCAGATCAGCGATCCGCGCGTGTTTGTCACCGCTGTTGGTTGCGACAATCACGCTGTGCCCGCCCTGCTTGCCGACACTCCAGGCGATCCGCGCCGGAGTGGCGTCGCCGTCGAAATAAAACACCGGCAGGGCGTAGCGGATGGCGACATTGACCCCGACATTGCGCACGCGGTTGGCGTCAGGCACTTCGTCAATCACGAGGCGGTAAGGCTCCTCGCCGCGTATCCTGCCGCCGCCGACCCGCAGGATGCGCACCTCAATCTCGCCATTCTGCGGCACCTGCGCGAAGGGCGGCGAGGCGACCACCTGCTGGGTTTCCTGAAAATCATCCTGGCCGGCTTTTGCCGACCATTTGAAAATGCGGATCTGGACATTGACCGAGCCCTGTGCCGCGTTGCGCAAAGTCACCCGGCCAGCGTTGGCAGGCTCCACCACATCCACACGGATCGGCGACACGGACAGCGAGGCGGCCAAAGCGCCTGGAACGCCAGACACGGCCAGGACCGCAGCGATGAAAACACGGCGAACAGGTGTCATGCAATTTTTCCGTCTTGGCCCGGTGCGGGAGCGGCGTTGCGGTTTGGTCCAAATACAGGTTGCCCGGCGACGCAGACCTGGGACTTTCACGCCGGTTCCCCTGCGTCAGCCTGTGATTCAAAATCGGTTGGTATGGTAAAAAAAGAGTAAACAATGACGGCATTTGCTCAATCTTGAGCCGCCTGAACACAAAAATCTGCTGAGGTCCGGGAATACAGTTCCGCGACACGTGCTGACCGGTACGCAATGGCGCTGGCGGTCAGAAATCAACCTGCAAGGTCACACTGTCGGTGTAGACAGCCGGCGTGACGGGCGTCCAGTTGTTGATGTGAAAATTGATGGCGGTTGCCTGCGCAGACCCGTTTCCGGTCGCGCCAAAACCCGTCGCGTTGGTATTGCCGATCAGGGTGACACCCTGGCGTATCTGGTAACCGATGGACTGCGCGCCATTGATCATGATGCGGTTGGTGTTGGAGGTGACCGTATTCACGCTGGTGAAGCGGATGACATAGGGGCTGGTGTTGGTGCAGGTTACGGACACAGCTGAGGCAATGTCCACAGGCGCTGACGCCGTCCCGGCCGCCGAGCCAAAATCAATGGTGCCGCTTGGGCCGCTGTTGATGTTGCAGCCGGCCACAATGGTGACCTGCACTGTAAATGGCGTGCCGGCTGTCGTCCCGGCCAGCGTCGGCGCGGCAAACCCGCAAAAGAAAGCTGACACCGCAGCAAGAGCACCCCAGGGCGCACGCATGGCTTATTCCAATCCAGCATCGGCCAGAGCGAGTGCCCGGCCATCAGGGACGACTCCCTGACCTTCGCCAGATTATGCGGACATGGTTACCAAAGCGTTTAGCAAAATCCGCCAGCGGCGGGTAAAACAGCAGCGGTCCGCAACGGGTTCAGACGGGCAAAAACAACGCCCGGTTTGCCCGCCGCGCCAAAGTCAGAGCAGGCGGGCAAAGCGGGCGTGGGAGGAAAAACCAGAAGGCGGCCCGGAAATCAGAAATCGACCTGCAGAGTTACGCTGTCGGTGTAGACAGCGGGCGTCACCGGCGTCCAGTTGTTGATGTGGAAATTGATCGCGGTGGTTTGCAGCACGCCGCTGCCAGTCGCGCCAATGCCGGTGGCATTGGTGTTGCCAATCAGGGTTGACGTTGACGTCTTGCGGATCTGGTAGCCGATATTTTCCGCGCCATTGACCATTGTGCGGTCGGTGTTGCTGGCCACCGGATTGGTGCTGGTGAAGCGGATGACATAAGGGCTGGTGTTGGTGCAGATGACACCAACAGACGACGCTACATCCGGCGGCGCGGCGGCGGTTCCGGCGTAGGAACCAAAATCGATGGTGCCGGTCGGGCCGCTGCTGATCGTGCAGCCGGCCGTCACTGTCACCTGAACCGTGAATGGCGTCCCCGACACAGTGCCGGCGGACGCCGCGCTGCACATCCCAAGCACGAGGGTTGACGCGGCAAACATGGAAACTCTGAGCATACTCGCAACTCCAGACACTGAAAACGCGCCGGGACTCCAGACCCGGCCCGTATGGTGTACGCCCATTAGTCTTACCAAGCGGTATAGGCCGCCGCGCGCCGTTCACTATATTTCGGGATAAGCGCTGCCCTAATGCCGCGCCAGCGCCAGCAGCAGCCCGACGAGCAGCAGCGCGCACAGGGCCTGCCAGAACAGCAGCGGATTGCGCTGGTACAGTGGTTTCCGGCGCGGCTTGCCGGCCGGCCTGCGGCTTGCGCCATTTTCGATCTCGAAGGCAAATTCGATCACGTCGCCATGACGGTCTGCCGGATTTGCGGCCGTCGCCCTGGCCAGCGTGACTTCGAGCCAGGCCGGAAGATCCGGCCGGTAGCGCGACAGCGGCTCGGCCTTGCTGAACCGCGGCCGGGAGAACGGCTCGACCTCGCCATAAGGATAGGCCCCGCTCAGCATCCGGTAGACCGTCACGCCCAGCGCGAACAAATCGGACTTTTCGTCGCCCGCCGCCCCGTCAAACACTTCGGGCGCCATATAACTGGGCGTGCCGGGGATGTCCGCGCCGGGAAACTCCTCCAGCTGCGGCACGCGCGCGACGCCAAGGTCAACCAGACGCAGTCCGCCGGATTTTTCGAGAATCACATTGTCCGGCTTGATGTCGCGGTGGATGATGCGGGCGCGGTGCAGGGTTGCGGCGGCGCGGGCCAGCCGCGTGGCAATCCGGGCACCCTCCTCCAGGCTGACCGGCGGCGCGCGTTTCAGCCGCCGCTCCAGGGTTTCCCCGTCGTAGAATGGCATGACCGAATAGAGCCGCGTCTGACGACCCGGCGGCGGGGTGACGATTTCGCCAATCCACGGGCTGGTGACGCGCGCCGCCACCCAGGCCTCGCGCACAAAGGCCAGCCGGTAAGACTGTTCGGCCGCGACCCTGGGATGCGGAAATTTCAGCACCAGCTCACGCGATGAGGCCGGGTCAACCGCATGGAACAGGCGGCTGTAGCGCCCGTCCGATACAATCGCGCCAAGCTGGTAGCCGTCCACATTGTCGCCGCTGGCAGGCAGCTCGCCGATGCGCAGGGCGGCGACCTGATCGGTGATTTCGGCCTCGTCAGCGGCAGGCAGGTCCACAATGTCGAGCACCAGGGCTGTGACATTGTCGGTGCTGCCCGCGTCAAGCGCGGCGGCGGCAACCGCGGCGGCAGTCTCCTGCGGCCCGGCTGGCCCTTCAAGCAAATGACGCAGGGCCCGGTCGCTGAGCGTGCCATGCACGCCGTCAGTGCACAGCAGAAAGCGGTCGTGCAGGCGCAAGCCGGTGGCGGCATGATCGAGGCGCACCGCATCCTCAAACCCGATAGCCCGGTGCAGGATATGCGACATGGCACCCCGCCCCATTGTGTGATCGGTTGTCAGCCGCTCCAGCTGCCCGCCGCTGAGCCGGTAGACCCGGCTGTCCCCCACATGCACAACATGCGCGTCGCGCCGCCGCAGGATCAGCGCCGAAAAGGTGCAGGCCATCGCGGCAAGATTGGGATCGCTGCGGCCCTGCGCGTAAATCCAGCTGTTGACGGCCTCCAGCGCCCTTGCGGCGGCGCGCTGCGCGCCCAGCGTTTCCGGCAGGGCGCTGTAGGCCTCAATGAAACCGCGCACCGATGTCTCGGCAGCCTCGCGCCCGCCCTTGTGACCGCCAACCCCGTCGGCCACAGCGGCAATGACGCCGCGCGCCGCGATCTGCGCCGGGGAACCGGCGAGCGCCGCAACATAATCCTCGTTGCGGACGCGCCGCCCGGTCTCGCTGGCAAATCCCAGCCGCACATCAAGTGAATGGCGTTCCTGCACCGTCACCTGCAACGCCTTCCGCCTGGGCCGTCCTCAGACCCGCGCGCCGGAAGCCGCACCCCAGGTGGTGCGCCAGCGCGCCTTGACCATGACAAGTCCAATGAGGCCAAGCAAGGCCAAAGCGCCGAAGACCACAAACCCCGGGCCAAATCCGCCGGTCAGCGCCTTTGCCGTGCCCAGCGTCTTGGCCAGAAAAAACCCGCCGACACCGCCTGCGCAGCCCACCATGCCGGTCATGATGCCGATCTCGTTGCGGAAGCGCTGCGGAATCAGCTGGAACACCGCGCCATTGCCCATGCCCAGCGCCAGTGCCCCTGCCGAAAACAGCAGCACTGCAAGCCAGGCGACGCCCGGCAGGCTGGCAAGCGTCCAGCCCGGCACACCGTCGGGCGCAGGCCCTTCCGGCATTTGCGAAATCAGCAGATAGGCAGCGGCGACAACCGCAAACAGGATGGACAGGGTGCGGATGCCGCCAACCCGGTCCGCCAGATAGCCGCCGACCGGGCGGAAGCATGAGCCAAAAGCCACAACCAGTGCCACCAGCAGGCCTGCTGTCACACCGGAGACATGATACTGCACGGTGAAATACAGCGGCAGCGCATTGGCAAGGCCGACAAAGCCGCCAAAAGTGATGAAGTAGAAAAACATGAACCAGCGGCTGTCCGGATCTTTCAGCAGGTCACCGCAGGCCTTCAGCGACAGCGGCTTGCGCGCGCCCGGCGCGTCCTTGGCGGCAACAGCGTAATAGACCAGAATCGCCAGCATCGGGATGAGCAGAAAGCCGAACACGCCTTGCCAGCCAAAGGTCTCGGCGATGGTGGGCGCGAGCAGCGCATCCAGCACAACCCCGACATTGCCCGCCCCGGCGATGCCCATGACGACACCCTGATATTTTGGCGGATACCAGCGGCTGGCCTGCGGCAGGGCAACCGCGAATGACGCCCCGGCCACACCCAGCATCAGGCCGAAGACCCCCACCGCGACCTGGCTGGCAAGGCCCATCTGCCAGACCCAGAGCGTCGCCAGAATGACCACACCCTGCCCGATGATGCCAGTGAGTTTTGCCCCGACGGCGTCAGCGAGCAGGCCCATCGGCACCCGCAGCAGAGCGCCCGCGAGGACCGGGATGGCGACGAGCGTGAATTTTTCGTCAATGCTGAGGCTCAGCGGCCGGGCGATGTAGACCATCAGCGGGCCGAGCGCGACCCAGGCCATGAAGCTGATGTCAAAATACAGGAAGGCCGCCAGCAGCGTTGGCCAGTGGCCGGCCTTCTTGAAATCGCTGATATTCATGAAAGGCAATCCTCTTTTGGCGCTGCGGCCCGCAGCGGACAGGGCGGCGGTGTCCTGTGCGGTGCAGCAAACTCCGTGCCATGGCCAGTCCACGCAATTTGCCGCGCAAATGCAGGATTCCCGCCGGACTGGCGGGACGGAGCCAAAATTATTGCGAGGAATGTGATGGTATTCTAGGCGTATGGCTTGCCGACTGCCGCAGGCTGCACAAATATTGTGCGATGCACAAAAACCAGCAGCGCCCTGAAGTGGTGCGGGTCACCTCAAACCGTGCAAAACCGGGCAGACCCCGCGCACGCCGGCCAATGGCACAAGCCTTGCTCGACACAGGCAGGAAAGCGCCCGCGCGCTGCCGGACCGGGGATATTGTGATGACAGGACACACGGAGCGCCAGAAGCTCGTCGTTATCGGCAATGGCATGGCGGGCATGGACACGGTTGAAAAGCTGCTGGCTATCGCCCCGGACCTGTATGACATCACCGTGTTTGGCGCTGAACCGCATGGCAATTACAACCGCATTCTGCTGTCGCCGCTGCTGGCCGGCGAGACCGCGCTCGCCGATATAATGCTGCATCCGCTTGACTGGTACGCGCGCCATGGAATCACCCTGCATGCGGGCAGGACCGTCACGATGATTGACCGGCGCAACCGCACCGTCGTGGCGGCGGACGGCACAAGCGCGCCCTATGACCGGGTGCTGCTGGCCACCGGATCGCAGCCGATCCTGCTGCCGCTGCCGGGCAAGGACCTGCCCGGCGTCATCACCTATCGCGACATCCACGATGTGGACACGATGATCGGTGCCGCCGCCCGGCACACAAGCGCTGTGGTGATCGGCGGCGGACTGCTGGGGCTGGAGGCGGCCTACGGCCTGATGAAGCGCGGCATGGATGTGAGCGTCGTGCATCTGGTTGGCACGCTGATGGAGCGCCAGCTTGACCCGGTTGCCGCCGCGATGCTGCGCCGCTCGCTGGAGGCGCGCGGCATGCGGTTCATCATGCCGATGGCGACACAGGAAATTCTGGGGCAGGACCGCGTCACCGGCCTGCGCTTTGCTGATGGCAGCCAGATTGCCGCCGGCCTTGTGGTGATGGCGGTGGGCGTGCGGCCCAATATCGGGCTTGCCAGAAAAGCCGGCCTGCACTGCGAGCGCGGTGTGGTGGTGTCCGACGCCATGCAGACCTATGACGAGCGCATCTATGCGGTGGGCGAATGCGTGCAGCACCGCAGCCAGACCTACGGGCTTGTCGCGCCGCTGTTTGACCAGGCGGGGGTCTGCGCCAATCACCTCGCACGGCGCGGGCACATCAGCTATCCGGGTTCGGCGGTCTCGACGCGGCTCAAGGTGACCGGCGTCGAGCTGTTTTCCGCAGGCACGTTCAGCCCGGACGCCGCTTCCAATGACATTGTGCTGGAGGATGCCGAGCGCGGCGTCTACAAGCGCATCGTGCTGCGCGGCAACCGCATTGTCGGCGCGGTGCTGTATGGCGACACAGCCGATGGCGCATGGTATTTCCAGCACCTGCGCGCGGGCACCGACATGTCGCAGCGGCGCGAGGAACTGGTGTTCGGCCCGGCATTCGCGGATGGCGGCGAGCCAGCGCCGGAGCTGGCGGCGGCGTGACAGCGGGCGCCACCAGAACCACCTGCCCCTATTGCGGCGTCGGCTGCGGCATCAGCGTCGCCACAGCCGCCGATGGCGTGGTGACTGTGCGCGGCGACGCGGCGCATCCCGCCAATTTTGGCCGGCTCTGCTCCAAAGGCTCGGCCCTCGCCGAAACTATCGGGCTTGAGGGGCGCCTGCTGACGCCAATGGTGGATGGCAAGGCGGCAGGCTGGGACGCGGCACTGGAGCGCATCGCCAGCGCCTTCAGCGCAACAATCGCAAAGCATGGTCCTGACTCGGTCGCCTTCTACGTGTCGGGGCAACTCCTGACCGAAGACTATTATGTCATCAACAAGCTGGCGAAGGGCTTTGTCGGCACCGCCAACATCGACACCAACTCGCGCCTCTGCATGGCCTCCAGCGTCGCGGGCCACAAGCGCGCCTTTGGCAGTGACACGGTGCCGGGAAATTACGAGGACCTGGAGCGGGCTGACCTGCTGGTGCTGGCCGGCTCCAATGCCGCCTGGTGCCATCCGGTGCTGTACCAGCGCATGATCGCGGCCAAGGCCGCCAACCCGCGCCTGCGCCTTGTCGTCATTGATCCGCGCCGCACCGACAGCTGCGATGGCGCGGACCTGCATCTGCCGCTGCGCTCCGGCACGGACGCGGTGCTGTTCAACGGCCTCCTCGCGCACCTGGCGCGCAGCGGGCGCGCCAACGCGCGTTTTGTCGCCGCCAGCACCAGTGGCGCGAAGGCGGCGCTCGCCGCCTGCGCGGACGCCAGCGTGGAGGCGACCGCGCAAGCCTGCGGGCTTGAGGCTGCTTCCGTGCGGCAGTTCTTTGACTGGTTTGCCGCGACGCGCAAAACCGTCACGCTGTACTCGCAGGGCATCAACCAGTCGACCAGCGGCACCGACAAGGTCAACGCCATCATCAACTGCCATCTGCTGACCGGGCGCATCGGGCACCCTGGCATGGGGCCGTTCTCGCTGACCGGCCAGCCCAACGCCATGGGCGGACGCGAGGTTGGCGGCCTCGCCAACCAGCTTGCCGCGCATATGGAGATTGGCGATCCCGCCCATCGCCAGCTCGTGCAGGACTTCTGGCAATCGCCGCGCATGGCCGATAAGGCCGGGCTGAAGGCGGTCGAGATGTTCGAGGCCATCGGGGCCGGGCGCATCAAGGCGGTGTGGATCATGTCCACCAACCCCGTCGTCAGCCTGCCCGACGCGGAGCGCGCCCGCAAGGCGCTGGCGGCCTGCGATTTTGTCGCCGTGTCTGACTGCATGGCCGACACGGACACCACCCGGTTTGCCCATGTGCTGCTGCCCGCCAGCGCCTGGGGAGAGAAGAGTGGCACCGTCACCAATTCCGAGCGCCGCATCTCGCGCCAGCGGGCTTTTCTGCCAGCGCCCGGCGAGGCCCGGCCCGACTGGCAGCACGTCTGCGGCGTGGCAAAGCGCATGGGTTTTGTCCGGGGTTTTGACTTCACCTCACCCGCCGGAATTTTCCGCGAGCATGCGGCGCTGTCGGGCACCGCCAACAATGGCTCGCGCGATTTCGACATATCCGCCCTGAGCACGCTTGCGGACGCGGCCTATGATGATCTTGCGCCAGTGCAATGGCCGGTCACCGCCACTGCGCCGCATGGCACCGCGCGCCTGTTCAGCGACGGGCGCTTTTTCACGCCCGACCGCAAGGCGCGTCTCTTCGCCGTCACGCCGCGCGCGCCGCTGAATGCGCCCCGGCCGCAATTTCCGTTCATCCTCAACACCGGCCGTGTGCGCGACCACTGGCACACGATGACGCGCACCGGCAAATCCGCCCGCCTGTCGGGCCACATGTTTGAGCCCTTCGTCGAGGTGCATCCGGACGATGCCGCCCGCCTTGGCCTCACGGACCGGGCGCTGGCGCGCGTCGCCACCGCCCATGGCACGATGATCGCGCGCGTGGCGCACTCGGCGGACCAGCAGCGCGGCAGCCTCTATGCGCCGATGCACTGGAGCGGCGCGTTTGCCAGCGCGGGCCGCGTCAATCCGCTGGTCAACGCGGCGGTTGACCCGATCTCCGGCCAGCCCGAGTCAAAGCACACGCCTGCCCGGATCGCCCTGTATCAGCCGCAGTGGCAGGCTTTCTGCCTTTCCCGCTCGGACATCAGCCAGCCCGCGGCAGACTGGTGGGTGCGCGGAAGGGCAGAGGGACACTGGCGCTACGAGCTGGCGGGCGACGCCGCGCCCGCCGACTGGGACGCCTGCGCCCGCACCCTGATGGGACCGGCCGCAGAAGGGGCCGCCTGGCTCGCCTACCGCGACCCGCTGGCGCGGCGCTACCGCTTTGCCGCCATCCGCGATGGCAGGCTGGAGGCCTGTGTGTTCGCCGGCCCGGACCATGGGCTGGCCCCGCGCTCCTGGCTGGCGGGCCTGTTTGCCAAGGCGCGACTGAGCGATGATGACCGCGCCGCGCTGCTTGCCGGGCGCCCGCGCGCTGCCGGGGACGACAGGGGGCCGGTCGTCTGCGCCTGCTTCGGCATTGGCCGAAGCCAGATTGCCACGGCGATCAGCGTCAATGGCGCCGACAGCGTGGCGGCCATCGGCACGCTGCTGCAGGCCGGCACCAGCTGCGGCTCCTGCAAGCCGGAGCTGAGCCGCATGCTGAAGGACGCATGGGCCAAAACGCCGGCTTGAAATATCCTGCGCCGCACTGTGGCATTCGCGCCGCAGCCCGTGTTCAAACCGCGCGCAACCGGCAATCGGGCACTTTGGCGCCACAATTTTCGGGCTGTTGAACAATGCATCGCCTGTCTGGCGCGGCGCGCTTATTTGCTTTAGACAGTGCAGTCATTCCGTTTCTTCCAGAATCCAGAGTCCTTTGCATGACCTTCGCCAGCCTGCCTGCCGCCAGAGACATTCGCGCACATGGCCTGCGGCTGGCCGCCCTGGCGGCGCTCGCGCTGCCGCTGTCTGGCTGCTCAACGGTCGAATCGCTGAACCCGTTTGGCGGCGGCGAAAAATATGAGACCAGGCTGCTGCCGGATGTGCCTGCCGAAACCCTGTTCAATCAGGGCCTTGGCCGCTTGTCGCGCAATGATTCGACTGGGGCGGTGAAGAAATTTGGGGATGTCGAAAAGCAGTTTCCGTTCTCGCAATGGTCAAAAAAAGCGCTGCTGATGACGGTTTACGCGCATTATTCGGCGCAGGAATATGACGATGCGATCGGCAGCGCCAACCGCTTTGCCAGCCTTTATCCGTCTGATCCCGACACAGCTTACGCGTATTACCTCGCCGGCAATTCGTATTATGACCAGATTCCCGATATTTCGCGCGATCAGGACCGCGCGGAAAAATCCTTGCAGCTGTTCGCCGCGCTGATCCAGAAATTTCCGAATTCCGAATATGTGCCGGACGCCAAGTTCAAGGTGCAGGTGACGCGCGACCAGCTGGCCGGCAAGGAAATGTCGGTCGGGCGTTTCTACCTCAACCGCCGCAACTATACCGCCGCGATCAACCGCTTCCGCGAGGTGCTGGCCAAATACCAGACCACGCGCCACACGGAAGAGGCGCTGGAGCGCCTGACCGAGGCCTATATGGGGCTTGGCATCGTCAATGAGGCGCAGACGGCGGCGGCGATTCTGGGGCACAACTACCCCGACGGCCAGTGGTACAAGGACGCGTTCGCCCTGCTGCAAGGCGGCGGGCTTGAGCCGCGCGAGAGTCAGGATTCGTGGATTTCAAGGACATTCCGCAAGATTGTGCCGCTCTGAGCGGCGCGCTTTGCCCAACCCGGCGCGTGCAGACCCATGCTGGCCAGCCTCGCCATCCGCGATATTGTCCTGATTGACACACTTGATCTGGCGCTTGCCCCCGGCCTGACCATACTGACGGGCGAGACCGGTGCCGGAAAATCCATATTGCTCGACGCGTTCGCCCTGGCGCTGGGCGCACGCGGCGACGGGGCGCTGGTGCGGGCAGGCCAGCCGCAGGGCCAGGTGACGGCGGTTTTTGATCTGGCCATGGACCATCCTGCCCGCGCCCTTGTCGCGGCCCAGGAAATCGGCATGGACGGCGAGCTGATCCTGCGCCGCATCCAGATGGCGGATGGCCGCACGCGGGCTTTTGTCAATGACCAGGCGGTGAGCGGCGGCGTGCTGCGCGCCATCGCGACTGCACTTGTCGAAATCCATGGCCAGCATGATGACCGGGCGCTGAGCGACCCGGCGACGCACCGCTCGCTGGTGGACGCCTATGGCGGGCTGGAGCCGCAGGTCCTCGCCGTGCGCAAGGCCCATGCGGCGCGCAAGGCGGCGGCAGAGGCGCTGGCCAGCGAGACTGCTCGGATCGAAAAGGCCCGCGGCGAGGCTGACTATCTGCGCCACGCCCATGCCGAGCTTGCCAGACTTGCGCCGCAGCCGGGCGAGGACACAGCGCTCGCCACACGCCGCACGGCCATGATGCAGTCTGAAAAAGTCGCCAGCGAACTGCGCGATGCCTATGAGCAGGTCGGCGGCCAGGGCTCGCCCATTCCAGGCCTGTCCTCGCTGATGCGCAGGCTGCAGCGCCGCGAGAGCCAGGCGCCGCATTTGATCCTGCCGCCGGTCAAGGCGCTCGACGCGGCCCTGATTGCGCTTGAGGCCGCGCAGTCCGCGCTCGACCAGGCGCTGCGCGACGCCGATTTTGACCCGCGCGATCTGGAGCGCACCGAGGAGCGGCTGTTTGCCCTGCGCGCTGCGGGCCGCAAATACGCGGTGAGCATCGAGGCGCTGCCCGCGCTTGCCGAAAAATTCAGGGCGGAACTCAATGCGCTCGATGCCAGCGAGGCGCGCATCGGCGCGCTGGCCAAAGCGCTGGAGGCTGCCAGGGCGGCCTATGCCGCCGCCGCCAGTGCTCTCAGCGCGGCGCGGCGCAAGACGGCGGCGGCGCTCGACACGGCGGTAAAAGTGGAACTTGCGCCGCTCAAGCTGGAGCGGGCGCGCTTTATCACCCAGATTGACAGCGAGGCGGGGACTGAGAGCGCCGAGGGGCGCGACCGCGTCGAATTCTGGGTTGAGACCAACCCGGGCACCCGCCCGGGGCCGTTGATGAAAGTGGCCAGCGGCGGCGAGCTGGCGCGTTTCATGCTGGCGCTGAAAGTGGTGCTGGCCGAGCGCGGCTCCGCGCCAACGCTGGTGTTTGACGAGATCGACACGGGTGTTGGCGGCGCGGTGGCGGACGCCATCGGCCTGCGGCTGGCGCGGCTGGCGGGCCGGGTCCAGGTACTGGCGGTGACCCACGCGCCGCAGGTCGCCGCCAAGGCCAGCGGCCACTACCGCATCGCGAAGGTGGAACGCGCTGGCGGCAGGAGCGTCGCAACCGGCGTGACCCTGCTGGACGCCGCCGCGCGCACCGAGGAGATTGCGCGCATGCTTTCGGGCGCGCAGATCACAGACGAGGCAAGGGCAGCGGCGGCGCGCTTGCTGGTGCAGGGCAGCTGAAGCTGCCGTTAAGGCTTCATCCCCAGCGCCGCCAGCACCTTGTCAAAACCCTTGACGCCAAATCCCACTTTTATCGCGCTGCCGTTGATGGCCGTGATGGTCACATCCACATTCGCCGCCGCCTGCAGCTCTTTCGCCAGTTTTTCGTCAAACGGAACAAGGGCCGTGCACTGATTGGCGTCGCAGGTCTCATAGGCCAGCTTGCGCGGCGGCGCGCTGCCCACCCCAAGGTCGACGCCCTTTGAAATCAGCACACCGGTCGGCGTCGTCAGCACACCTTTGGGGCGGCCCGTCTCATCCGCGTTGACATTCAGTGCCATGATGACCTGCGCTGTCCCCTGCCGCACGATGCGCAGCTGCCCGCCGCAGTTGCGGTGCGGCTTGGGAAGCAGATAGTCCTGGCAGGTGACCGTCCAGCTCTCGATATTCAGAATTTCGGTGCGGTAGGGCGCTGGCGGCGCTTCGGCCTGCTCGGCGGCGGGCGCAGGCGCGGGGGCAGGCGCGGGGGCAGGCGCGGGGGCAGGGGCAGGCGCCGGGGCGGCAGCGGCGGGCTTGGCGGCCTGGGCCACTGCCGCAGCCGTGCCTGAGACAAGCCCGCTCATCGCGAGAACGCCAGCAAAACAGGCCAACTGTAACGACGTCATTTCAATCACTCCCGAAGTCCGTGCCCCTGCCACAGGCGGCCACATGGCCATAGCATTGTGATGGCGCATGCAAAAGCCGTGGTGACGCCCTTATGCCTGCCAGACTGCCAGACTTCAAGCCGCGCCGCCGCAACTCAGGCGGACGGGGGCCTCGCCTTGCGCTCTGCCTCCTCATAGGCCTGCGAAAACATCAGCAGCAGCGCGCCCAGCATGCCATTGTCGTGCCGCATCGCCTTGGCCTGCCAGCGCGCCAGATAGACCTCGAACGCCCGTGCCTTGCGCGAGCTGACCATGGCGGACAGGCCACGCTCCTTGGCAAGCGACTTCTCGATTTCTTCAGGCGACAGGTCTTCCATCAGCATCTGCATGGCGCGCTGCATCGCGGTAAATGTCAGCAGCTGATGGGTTTTCAGGTCATCCAGCGCCTCGCCGAAAGCTTGCCGGGCGTCCAGATACGACCGGTTGGGCGGGCCGAACATGATCCGCATCGCCTCGCTCGGCGAGGGCGCAAACTTGAGCGGGTTGTTGGCGAGCGCCTGGATCATCGTCTGGTTGGCGGCGCGGGTCATCCGCCGCGCCTCGGCGCGCGCGCCCAGCAGCTTCATGACGTCATCGGTGACGCCCTGCACCAGTCCGCCGAGCAGATTGGCGAGGTCATCGGCCGAAAGCCGGGACAGCGACCCGTCCGGCAGCCCTGCCGCACGCGCAAAGGTGGCGACAAATTCCGCGCCATTGCCCGCAGCGGGTGGCGGCGGCTGCGTGAAGGGAGGCGGCGTGAAGGGAGGCGGCGTAAAGGGCGGCGGCGTGAACGGGCTGGGCGTATAGGACGACTGGGCCGCTACCTGCCTTGGCGCGCTCGCTGGCTCGTTTCTTGGCTCGTTTTGAGGCGGGCGCTCGATGAACGTTTCAAGCGGCGCGGCGCGCGGCATCGGCGGTGATGGTGGATCCGTCACAAAACCGCGTTGTGGACGGCGCTGCGAAAAAGCGTCGGGCGGCACGATGGGGCCCTCAGAGGGCGGCGTGCTGAAACGCTCGCCTGCGTCCTCCGGCGTGGCGGCATAGGCTACCGGGCGACGCGGCGAGGGAACTGCGGGCGGCGGGGCGGGCGGCGGCGGGGCGGGCTTGGGTGGCGCCCAGGCCATGTCGTCGTCATTCTGCTCGGGCTCGGCATGGCGGGGCCGGGCGCGGGGCGGCGGCGCGGCAGGCGGCGGCACATCAACCGCCCAGTCAAGAAAGTCCGGGCGAGACTCACGCGCCGCTTTTGGCCGCAGGTCACGCGGGTCGATTGGCGGCGGGGCGGGCGCGCCACCACCGGCATCCCAGATTTCTTCGTAGCTTGCGGCCGGTTTCACAATCTGGGAGGGCGCCGATTGCGCCTCGTCGCCATCGAGCGTCACACCGACAATATATTGTCCGATGACAATCCGGTCACCATTGCGCAGGCGGTGCGGCTGGCTCATCCGCCGGTCGGCGCCATTGATAAATGTGCCATTGGTGGAGACATCATGCAGCCAGTAGCCGCCATCGCGCCAGCGCACCTCGCAGTGCTTGCCGGAAATATAGCGCGAGGGATCGGGAAGGCTCCAGTCCAGATGCGAATCGCGGCCGATGTCAAGGCCGCGCTTGCCCTTGACGGTCACGCTCAACGGACCGCCATCGGGCAGGCTGGTTTCATTCTGGAGGGCAAGTGTCAAAGGCATGCCGGATAAATGCCGCGCCTTGCCGCGCAAAGCAACAGGATTTCATGGCACCCCGGGGCGCCTGACCCAATGTTCCCCGGCGTGACGCTATTGGCCCGATTGCCGCGGCGCGGTCAGCAGGCGCAGCGCCGCATCGATGCATTCGTGCTGAAAGTCCGGAATCTCCTGCATCGGCAGCCGGGTTTCGCACAGCAGCAGCGCGACCCGCGCCGATTCGGCGGTCAGATGCGGCGGCACGCGGATGGGACCGTCAACGCCGGTGCCAACCGAACCACCGGAATAGCCGGCCGCATGCGCCGCCCAGGTTGTGGGGCCGGCCTGGTCGCCGGCGACGCCCCATTTTGCGGCAATGTCCCGCGCCTCTTCGGAGGGCGCGCGCGCCCAGTGCTCAGCTGCCAGAATCGCCTGGTCATCGGGCCCTGCCAGTCCCGGCTTTGAGCGCAGGCACTGGCAGGCCCACCAGACCGCTTCCCGGCGGCGCAGCAGAAAAGCGCAGATCGCCACAGCCTCGCGCAGCTTGCCCTCATCCGCCATCCTGCGCACAAAAGCGACCGGCTCGTCGTTGCCGGGCACCAGTTTGGCGCTGTTCATCAGGGTCGGGAACTCGTCATAGAGGTCCCGCATGGTGGGAAAGCGGGTGGCGGTCACGGCAGTCTCCTGTTTGCGGCACGGCAGTGACGCGGGGCCAGCCTTACGGATGCAGGTTGATCGTGCCTGCGGCCGTCAGCAGCGGTATCGTGGTTGCCCCGACGCAAGTGATGGTCGCGCCCGTGATAATGATGCCGGCCGGACTGATGATGATCGATGATCCGCCGCCGATCAAGGTCAGCACGCCGCCGCAGGTGACAGTCATGGTCGCGCCGACGGTCAGGGCCTCCGACCCGCCGATGGTTGCCGAGCGCGAGGCGCCGACCATTTCGCTGCTCGACACGCCGACCTTCAGCGATTTGCTGGCGCCGATCGTCATGCTTTCGCTGACGCCGACTGTCGTCGTCTTGTTCAGGCCGATGGTCATATTGCGTTCCATCGCAATATCGACGTTCTGGTCGCCGGTCTGGACCGTCAGCTTGTCGTCGCCCTTCTTGATCGTGGTCTCGCGCGATGGCGAGCCTTTGGGAATCTCAAATGTCTCGCCAATCTCCCAGGTTTCGGCGTGCTTGATGACGACTTCGTGATCCTTCTCGCCGTGCATGCGGATCTTCTCGGAACCTTTCTTGTCCTCAAACACAAATTCATTGTAGCCGCCATGGCCCTTGGACGAGTCCGACTTGATGCCGGTCATGGTCTTGTTGGCGGGCAGCTCATAGGGCACCTTGTTGTCACCGTTATAGACGCAGCCGGTGACCAGCGGGCGGTCAGGATCGCCTTCGAGAAACTCGATCACAACTTCCTGGTCGATGCGCGGAATGACAATTGTGCCCCATTTGCTGGCGGCCCAGGTCTGCGCAATGCGCACGCGGCAGGACTGGTCCGATTTGCGGTCCCAGAAGAAACGCACGAGGATGCGGCCATGCTCGTCGACGTCGATTTCCTCACCCGGCGCGCTGCCCTTGTCGGCGATGACCTTGGCGGTCTGCGGGCCGTAGACCAGCGGTTTTGGCGTCACGACAGGGGCGCGGTACTGGATGCTGGCGGGCAAAAACTCATAGCTGCCGAAATAGCCCTCGGACTGCGACCCCGCCCCGGACGAGCGGTAATCCTGCCCGACATAAACATGCGACGTGCGCACGACGAGATATTCCTGGTTCTCGTTCTCGGCCTTCAGCTTGGCAAGCGTCGTCAGTCCGCCGGGAAACAGGCCAAGCGCGTCACCATTGGCGTAGCGCCGCTTGTCGCGCGCCAGCTCGGCCTCCAGCAGGGTCTTGGCATAGGTCTGCCCCTCGCCCTTGTTCTTGTACTTGCCGGGATAATTGTAGATTTCCATATTCGGCTTGGTGTTGGCCGGCGAGCCTTTGGCCGGCCCGACCATGTCTGCGGTGGGCGTCAGGTAATTATAGTCCTTCAGCTCGAACTTTCCGCTCTTGAAGCGCCGCTCCGCCGTCCAGCTGTAGACATGCTGCTCATTGCGCCTCTGGGTCGAGGAGGGAATGAAATTCATGGTGGCGAGGCCGGGTATCGCCTTGTGCGATGACTTGGCGTCGCAAAGCACCATGATGTGCTTGCTGGCGGTGTGCTCAAAATAGAAATAGATGCCCTCATCCTCCATCAGCCGGCAGATGAACGCATAGTCCGTCTCGCGGTACTGCACGCAATATTCGCGCGTCGGCGGGGTGCGGGATGTCGCGTCGCGGTAATCACTGAAGCCGCGGTCCTTGAACACCTCCTTGATGATCTTCAGCGCATCTTTTTCATGGAAGATGCGGCAGTCGCTGGTGCGGGTCAGCAGCCAGAGCCAAGGCCGCAGCACGATGCGGTAGGCGTAGAGATCGCCAGCCTCGCCCACCCATTGCGCCTCGGTCATCACCCCGCAGAAATTGCGCTCGGGTCCATATTCAATGTGAAAATTGACCGAGCAGTCCGCGCCGATGACACTGTCGAAATCGAGGTTCTGGTCCTCGCTGAGCGCGTCGACGCGGATTTCAAACAGCTCGCTCAGCCCCTCATTGGCCTCGCAGCGGGCCAGCACGAGCTTGTTGTCGCCGAGCGAGGCGGCCTTGAATTCAGCGACGCGGCGGTCCTGTGTGATTTGGGCTGGCATCGGAGGGTCTCGCGTTGTTGCAGATGACGGCTTGCCTTGACTTGAGGCACGGTACCAGCCCAGGGCGAGGCCCCGGGACCTGCCGGCGGTATTCTGCCGGATTATGCCAGCAATTAAGGCTTCAAGCATTATTGCGATGTGCGCAGTCGCACACAGTTGCTTACTGGTGTATGGAACATACAGTCCATGAATTCTGGCGTCCGGGCAACTCCATCCGATGAATGATCAGCAGACTCAGCCGCTTCCTGCCCCAGTTGCCGCGGCGGATTCCTGTGGCCCGGATCTGTTCGAGACCGGCGATCTCGATTTCATGAATTTCATGGCCTACGCGGAAGGCCTGCTTCCAGCCAGTTTTTTCTCCTCCGATGACGGCAAGCCGTTTGACCGCTCTACGGTTGACTTCAAGGCAGCCACTGTAGCCGCCGCGCCTTTTCTGTCACAGACAAAAGACGTTCGCCTGCTGGCCCTGCTGGCCAAATTCTGCGTGCTCAACCGGGATCTGGACGGGTTTGCCAGATTTGCTGACGAAATTGCCAAATTGATCGAGACCGAGTGGGAGGGCGTGCATCCGCGCGGCGAGAATGGCGATTTTTCCATGCGGCTGGCGGCCATTCAGTCGCTGGACGATTCAGCCACAGTGGCGCTGCCCTTGCAGCATATGCCACTGGCAAAGCCCGCGCGCGGCGCGCCGGTTTCCATAAGGGCGCAGCTGATCGCCATCGGTGATATTGCCGCGCGGCCCGAGGAAGAGCAGCCCAACAGCGCTGCGATCGAGCGGGCGCTGAAGGAATGCGAGATTTCCCAGCTGGTGGAGGCGCGTGACAGCGCATTGCTGGTCCAGAGCGCGTTTGAAGCGATGCGCAACACCACAGTCGCCCGCACAAAGCACAGTGTCGCAGCCAAGTTTGAGCGCGTCAGCCCGCTGACTGTCAAGATTATCGACTTTCTGAACGAGGCGATCGAGCGCCGCGACCCCTCGCTTGCCAGCGCGACCGGATCCACCGGCGGCGAGTCGGCTGATGGCGCGGCAGGCGAGAGCCGGCCGGGCGCTGCCATGGGGGTTATTTCCGGCACCCGCTCGGTGGCGGCCGCGCTGGCGGCTGTCGAAAACTATTTCTGCCGGTGTGAGCCTTCCAATCCCGGCCTGCTGCTGGTGCGCCAGGCCATTCAGCTGATCGGCAAATCCTTTATGGAGGCGGTGAGCATACTGGCGCCGGCGTTTGTGGACGTGGCCTCGGTCACGATTGGCCGCAGCGACATGTTCCAGCTGCCATTGCAGCGGCTTGCCGAGTTTTCGTCACTGGAGGGGCAGGCGGACGGCGGCGAGGAAGACCCGCCGGTGATGGAGGCGCGTTCGCGGGCCGAGGCGGTGACGCTGATGACCCAGGTCGTTGCATTTTATGCGCGCTCCGAGCCATCAAGTCCGGTGCCTTTCCTGATTGAGCGCGCACGCGCTCTTGCGGGACGGGATTTTTTGAGTATTCTCAAAGATATTCTGCCTGAAAACACGCTGCGCAATCTGCACTCCGGCAATCCGAACTAGTTTTTCCAACTCTACGTGAATGCGGCTTCACAAGTAAAGTCCCGATTTTGAGCCCGCCCGGTTCCAAGGAAAACACAGACGTTCATCCAGCAACCAAACAGGAGTATTGATCATGGCAGGAGACAGCGGTGCAAAATTCATCGGCCGCAACCGCGCGCCGCGCGTGCATATCGCCTATGATGATCCCTACGACGCCAACCGCAAGATTGAATTGCCGTTTGTGACGGGTGTCATGGCGGATCTTTCCGGCAATGCCTCAAAGGTCGAAAAGCCGGACATGGCCGACCGCAGCTTTCTCGACATCGATATGGACAATTTTGACAAGCGCATGGCCGCCATCAATCCGGGGGTGACCTTCAAGGTTCCCAACAAGCTTGGCGACGGCAGCAACGAGAAACTCGGCGTCAACCTGAATTTTTCCAAGATGGCGGATTTTGAGCCCGCCGCTGTCGCCCGCCAGGTGCCCGCGCTGAAAAAACTGCTGGAGGCGCGCGAGCAGCTGAAAAACCTGACCCGCTACATGGACGGCAAGGCCAAGGCGGAAGACCAGCTGAAAAAACTGCTGGCCAATCCGGAAATGATGGCCGCCCTGAATGAGAAAACGCCGGAAAAATCCGACGACGACGATGCGGATCAGCCCGCGGCACAGAAATAAGGAGGCGCGACGATCATGGCAGAAGTCCAGCAGACCGGCAAAGAGGCCCAGGTACAGACGCGCGAGACGGAAGATTTCGCGCAATTGCTCAAGCAGAGCTTCAAGCCGCGCACCGAGCGCGCTGCGACCGAGGTGGAAAGCGCCGTCGCCACTCTGGTGCGCCAGGCGCTTGAAGACAAGGATGTGATCAAGGACGATGTGCTCGACACGATCGAGGCGATGATCGCCAAGCTCGACGAGAAGCTGTCGGCCCAGATGAACGAGATCCTGCACGATGAGACCTACCAGCAGATTGAAAGCGCGTGGCGGGGCCTGAATTATCTGGTGATGAACTCGGAAACCGACGCGCAGCTCAAAATCCGCATCATGAACGTGTCGAAGACCGAGCTTTACAAGAATCTGCGGCTGTATCCCGGCGCGCGCTGGGACCAGAGTCCGCTGTTCAAGAAACTCTACGAGCAGGAATACGGACAGCTGGGCGGCGAGCCCTATGGCTGCCTGATCGGCGACTATTATTTCAACCAGCAGCCGGTCGACATCCAGCTGCTGCGCGACCTGTCGAAAGTGGCCGGCTCGATGCACGCGCCGTTCTTTGCCGCTGCCGACCCGACGCTGATGGGCATGGACAGCTGGACCGAGCTGATGAACCCGCGCGACATCGGCAAGGTGTTTGACACGCCCGAATACGCCGCCTGGAAGGGCCTGCGCGACGCCGCTGATTCGCGCTATGTCGGCCTGTGCATGCCGCGTGTGCTGGCCCGCGTGCCCTATGGTGCCAAGACCGAGCCGGTGGAGGAATTCGGGCTTGAGGAGGACACAGACGGCCACAAGGGCGAAAAATACGCCTGGATGAACGCCGCCTACGCGATGGGCGTCAACATCAACCGCGCCTTCAAGGAATACGGCTGGTGCACGCGCATCCGCGGCGTGCAGTCCGGCGGCGAGGTCATCAACCTGCCCAGCCACACATTCCCCACTGATGATGGCGGGGCGGACCTGAAGTGCCCGACGGAAATCGCCATCAGTGACCGGCGCGAGCATGAGCTGGCCAAATCCGGCCTCATTCCACTCATCCACCGCAAGAACACCGACAAGGCCGCCTTCATCGGCGCACAGTCGCTCTACCAGCCGAAGAAATTTGACGGCAAGGACGGCAAGGACGCCACCGCCGCCGACAACCTGTCGGCGCGCCTGCCCTACATGTTCGCAGTGTCGCGTTTTGCGCATTATCTCAAATGCATGGTGCGCGACAATATCGGGCGCTACCGCGAGCGTGAGCCGCTGCGCATCTGGCTGCAGGACTGGATCATGAATTATGTTGACGGCGATCCGATGGGTTCATCCGAGGAAACCAAGTCCAAGCTGCCGCTCGCGGACGCCAAGGTCGAGGTGTTCGAGGACGAGGAGAACCCCGGCTACTACCGCGCCCGCTTCCTGCTGCGGCCGCACTACCAGCTTGAGGCGATGGACATCAGCCTCAGCCTTGTGTCGCGTCTGCCGGTCGGCAACAAGTAACGTGAATGCATGTTCAGATGTGTCAAAGCGCACGGATATAAAATCGGTAATGAGGCATTAAGGGTCATCGGCAAGCCGCTCGGTCGATCAAGGCAAACAGAACGGCGTTATTCATCCCGAAAGGAACATACCATGTCAGGCGACATCTTCTTGAAACTGAACGGCGTTGAAGGCGAATCCAAGGATTCGAAGCATCCCGGCGAAATCCAGCTCGAAACCGTGTCGTGGGGCTCGTCCAACGCAGCCTCGTTCAACTACGGCGGCGGCGGCGGCACGGGCAAGGTGACGATGCAGGACATCCACTTCACCAAGGTCATCGATCAGGCGTCCTCAAAGCTGTTCTATCATTGCTGCTCGGGCAAGCATTTCCCCGACGCGGTCCTCACCTTCCGCAAGGCCGGCGGCGATCAGGAAGAGTATTTCCAGGTCAAGCTGAAAGACCTGATGATCTCGAACATCACCTGGTCGGATCATGCCGGCGGCGGCGGTCTCGCCCAGGAGCAGGGCTCGCTTGCCTTCACCGACATCGAGTTCATCTACAAGAAGCAGGGCCAGGACGGCAAACTGCAGGGCCAGCAGCGCGCCCAGTGGAACGTCAAGGAAAACAAGGGCAGCACCTGACCCTTGCCGTCACCCGCATCGCATACGCGGAGCCTCCGGGCTCCGCGATCCTCCGGCAGCGGCGGCGTCAGGCCGCGCGCTGTCATTTTTTGTTTGTGCGGAAGACTTCGTTTTTCGTTTGCGCGGAAGATTTCGTTTTTCGTTTGCGCGAAAGAATTCTTTTTCGTTTGCGCGAAAGAATTCCTGGCGGATAATGGCACCTTGATGTGTCTGCCGGTTCCCTTCAGCATTCCGGCAGCTGCCGCGCCTGAGAACCCGAAACCATGAACAATCAGATCCGCAACAAGCGCCTCAGTCCGCCGCTCATGTTCGCGTTCCGCGCCGCGCATGCGGAAAAAGACGCGAAGAAGCGGATTGACCTGCGCGACGAGCATGGTGACCGCGTGATTGCGGCGCGGCGCACCAGCGCGCGCGCGGCGATCACCGAGTCAGGCCTGCGCAAGGAAGTGATGCGCGACCTTGAGTCGCTGCTCAACACCGTGTCGATGGAGTCGAGCGAGGACCTTGAGGATTTTGCCGAGGTGCGCAAGTCGATCCTGAATTTCGGCTGCCCCGACATTGCCCACCGCACCATCGACGAGGAGCGCCTGAGCGAAATCCGCAGCGAGCTGGAGATGGCGCTGATGCGCTACGAGCCGCGCCTGTCGCGCGACTCCATTGTCGTGGCGCGCGACGAGAGCTTTGACCGCGTCGAGCTGCGCATCCGCTTTACAGTGCATGCCGACCTGTATTGCAATCCGGTCAATGTCCCGGTTGAGTTTTTTGCCGATGTGGAATGCGATACCGGCAATATCAGTGTCAGCCGCGTGTAGGGACCATGCATCGGGAATTTCTCGACCTTTATGACCGCGAGCTCAAGCTGCTCTATGAGCATGGCAAGGAGTTTGCCGAAGATTTCCCGGGCGTCGCCGACCGCCTTGGCGGCCTGCTGCAGGACCAGGGCGATCCGATGATCGCGGGTCTGCTGCAGGGCGCGGCTTTTCTGGCCGCGCGCGTGCAGTTGAAGCTGAAGCACGAATTCTCCGAATTCACCAATAATCTGCTCGAACAGCTGGTTCCGGCCTATCTTGCCCCGACGCCCTCGGTGCTGCTGGCGCAGGTCAAGCCGCTTTATGGCGACGCCGCGCTGCGCGACGGCTTCCGCATCCAGCGCGGCGCCTATCTTGACGCCACCTACCGCGAGCGTGACACCCAGGTCGCCTGCCGGTTCCGCCTCACCGCAGACATCACCCTCACGCCCTTTGAGGTGACCTCGACAGAGTATTTCCCGACGCTGGGCGGGTTGCAGGCGCTGCGCGTTCCAACCGAGGGGCGCACGATTTCGGGACTGCGCCTGTCATTGACGCATCGCGGCGCGCCGCGCCCGGAGGACGAGCTTTATACGCCTGAAGCCAGCAAGCGCCCGGACCTGCATTTTGCCGGCTGCCGCATTGATGAACTCAAGTTTTATTTCGGTGGCCAGGAATCCGACGCCATCGCCTTTTACGAACAGTTTTTTGCGCATTGCACCGGCGTCTACATCCGTTACCTCGACAGTTTCGGCGATCCCCGGGTTATCAAGGCAGCGCCCGACTGCCTGCACCAGATCGGCTTTGGCGAGGACGAGGCGCTGCTGCAAAACGACAACCGCATTTTTCGCGGCTATGATTTCCTGCGTGAGTATTTCATGTTTCCGCGCAAGTTCCTTGGCCTGCGCATCATCGGCCTGCAAAAGATTTTTGCGCAGGCGCCGTCGCGCAACATTGATATTGTTTTTACCTTTGACGAGCTGAATTCGCGGCTGTCCGCAGCGGCCAAGCCGGGCATGTTTGTGCTGAACGCGGCCCCCGCGATCAACCTGTTTGAGCTGGCCACCGACCGCATTCCGGTCAAGAGCAACCAGCACGAATATCTGGTGGTGCCGGACCGCAGCCGCACACTGGATTATGAGGCGCACCGCATTCTTGAGGTTTATGCCCATCACGCTGGCGGCGGGCAGAAAACGCCGGTCCTGCCACTCTATTCCGCCAGTACCGACAACCGCCTTGCCACGCCCGATCTGTGCTACACCGCGCGCCGGATGATGCGGCGCCAGACCACCAGGGAAAAACGCCTTGGCCAGGTGTCGGTCTATTCCGGAACGGAAATTTTTCTGTCCCTCAATGAAACGGCGACCGCGCATGACGACAACGCCGTGTCCGAACTCAGCGTCAAGGCGCTGTGCTCCAACCGGCACCTGACCGAGCATCTGCCGATCGGCCAGGGCGGCGCGGATTTCCGCCTGGTGGAAAAGCAGGACCTCGACGTGCAGTGCCTGTTTGGCCCGACCCCGCCGCGCGAACCGGTGGTGACGCAGATGCGCTCGCGCGGCGGCGACGCCCATACCGGCGTGGTGGCCTGGCGGCTTGTCAACATGCTCAGCCTCAACCACCTCGGACTGGTCGAGCGCGGCGCGGGCAAAAATGCCCAGGCCATCCGCGAGACACTGTCAATTTTCGCGGACCTTGCCGATGTGGCGACCGAGCGGCGCATTCAGGGCGTCAAGAGCGTTGACAGCAGCGCCGTGGTGCGCCGCATCCGCCACAAGAATGGCGTCGGCGCGGCGCGCGGCCTTGAGATTATCGTGACGCTGGACGACCGCGCCTTTGAGGGGGCCGGCGTGTTTCTGATGGGCGCGGTGCTCGACCGCTTTTTCTGCGAATATGCCGCCATCAATCATTACACCCAGACCGTGGTGCGCAGCACCGAGCGGGGCGAGGTGATCCGCTGGCCGATCCGCTATGGCGCACGGAGGCCGCTGTGACCTGGCTTGCCGAGCTTGAGCAGGAGCCGTGGCGTTTTGACTTTTATTCGGTCATGCGGCGGCTGGAGCGGAGCTATCCGGGCAAGCCACGCATCGGCGACAGCGCGACACGGCGCGACGATTACGCGCTGCTGGGCCAGGATCCGTATATGGATTTCCCGGCTTCGAACCTCGCGAAGTTTGAGCAGCGCGGGCAGGACCAGTTCCGCATTTTCGTCAAGTTTCTGGGCCTGACCGGGCCGCAGGGCGCTCTGCCGCTGGCGACAACCGAGGAAGCCTATGGCTGGCTGCTGGCGCGCGATGATGCGTTCCCGCGTTTTCTCGACATCATCAACCACCGCTTCCTGCAGCTGTTTTTCCGCGCCTGGTCTGACGCGCGTCCAGTTGGCCAGCATGACCGGCCGGACAATGACCGGTTCCGCGACTATGTCGGCTCGATGATCGGCACCGGCACGCCGGTGTTCCGCGATCTCGACTGCGTGCCAGACGGGGCCAAGGCCGCCTATGCCGGCCTGATGGCGCCCAAGGCCAAGAGCGCGTCACGCCTGCGCAGCCTGATTCGCGGTGTGCTGGACGTGGAATGCGAAATTGAGGAGTTTGTCGGGGTCTGGCTCAACCTTGAAAAGTCCGACCATTCGCAGCTGGGCCAGGCGCAGGGCCGGCTGGGCGCTGACCTGATGGCGGGCGGCAGCTTCTACAGCCTTGAGGACAAGATACGAATCCGCATATATGTGGCCGACATGGCGGAATATCAGCGCTTTTTGCCGGGCCAGTACCGCTGCGACGAACTCACTGACCTTGTGTTTTTCTATCTTGGGGACGAGATTGAGTGGGAGGTTGAGCTCGCCATCCCGACCGGGGCTGTCGAACCCTTCAGGCTCGGCGCGGCCGGAGCGCTGGGCTACAGCGGCTGGATGTCGCCGAACTGGGCCTCGCCCGAACCCTACCGCTGCGATGCCAGTTTTTATCCGGCGGAGCGGCGGCGCGCCAGCCCGCAGCCCGAGGCCGCATCAAGTGCCAAATCCACGTCATAAACGGAGTGAAATCCATGGCCGACATCAGTCTTGAGGCAGTCACCGGCAAACTCAACCGGGTGGGCTATGACGCCTTCATGCAGGCGCACCGCCACGCCAAGGGCGCGGGCGCACGCAATCTGGAGCTGGCGCACTGGCTGGCGCATGTGCTGCAAAAAGAGCGCAGCGACATCGCGCTGAGCTGCGACCACTTCAAGCTTGACCGCGGCAAGCTTGCCACCGACCTGGTGCGCGTCATCGAGGGCTTTGGCAAGAATCTGACATCTATGCCCGGCATTTCCAACACGGTAATCGACATGCTCGACCGCGGCTGGCATTACGCCACGCTGTTTTTTGGCGAGACGCAGATCCGCACCGGCCACCTGCTTGTCGCTGCGCTCAAAACAACCGAGCTGAAACGCGCCTTTACCTCGATCAGTGCGGAATTCGGCAGGATCAACGCCGACATGCTGTCGGACGAGCACCGCAAAATCTGGATGCTGTCGGAGGAGGAGAACCTCCAGCCGATGGACGGCTCGGGCCTTGTTGCCGCCGGATCGCCCGGCGGCGAGGCTGCTGCGGCAGGCGCCAAAGGCACGACTGCGCTCGCCCGCTATTCGCAGGATCTGACCGCCAAGGCCAGGAGCGGCGAGATGGACCCGATTCTGGGCCGCGATGATGAAATCCGCCAGCTGATCGACGTGCTGATGCGCCGCCGCCAGAACAACCCGATCCTGACCGGTGAGGCGGGCGTCGGCAAGACCGCCGTTGTCGAAGGCTTTGCCCAGCGCATCGTCTCCGGCGATGTGCCGCCTGCGCTGAAGAACGTGCGGCTCTGCGTGCTCGATGTCGGCCTGATGCAGGCGGGCGCCTCGATGAAGGGCGAGTTCGAGCAGCGCCTGCGCTCGGTGATTGACGAAGTGCAGAATTCGCCCACCCCGGTCATCCTGTTCATCGACGAGGCGCACACGCTGATTGGCGCGGGCGGCCAGGCGGGCACCGGCGATGCAGCCAATCTGCTGAAGCCCGCTCTGGCGCGCGGCACGCTGCGCACCATCGCGGCGACGACCTTCTCTGAATACCGGCAGTATATCGAGAAAGACCCGGCCCTGACCCGGCGTTTTCAACCTATTCAGGTCGATGAACCTGACGTGGCGCGCTGCTGCACCATGCTGCGCGGCATTCTGGAGCCGATGGAAAAACACCACAAGGTGCGCATTTCCGACGCGGCTGTGGTGGCGGCGGTCAACCTGTCGCACCGCTATATTCCGGCGCGCCAGCTGCCCGACAAGGCGGTCAGCCTGCTCGACACCGCCTGCGCCCGGGTCGCCATCAGCCAGAGCACCACACCGGCCAGCATTGAGGACGCGCGGGTTGGCCTTGCGGCGCTGGCCAAGGAGCGCGCGGCTCTGGTCGCGGACAAGGACCTTGGGCTGGAGGATGACGAGCGCATCGCCGAGATTGACGCGGCGGCCGAGGCGCTGAAGGCGAGGCTGGCGACGCTGGAGGCCGAGTGGGCGTCCGAGCAGGAGCTGGTCAAGGACATCCGCTCGCTGCGCGATATTCTCAACCCGCCAAAGCCCGCGGCCGGGCAGCCCGCGCCGGTTGCAGCGCCAGCCACGGACCCGGCAGCCACAGCGCCAACCCCGGAGGAAACACGCGCGAAACTGCGCGAGCGCACCGGGGCGCTGGAGAGCATCGACCCCGACAGGCGCATGATGTACGCGCATGTCGACGAACAGTCAGTGGCAACCATTGTGTCCGACTGGACCGGCATTCCGGTCGGCAAAATGGTCAAGGACGAGATCGAAAATATTCTCAACCTGCCCGCCATTCTCAACAAGCGTGTAGTCGGCCAGAGCCATGGCCTCGCCATGATTTCCAAACGCATCGAGACCAACCGGGCAAAACTCGACAATCCCAACAAGCCGATCGGCGTGTTCATGCTGTGCGGCCCCTCCGGCGTCGGCAAGACCGAGACGGCGCTGGCGCTGGCCGAGGCGCTCTATGGCGGCGAGCAGAACATGATCACCATCAACATGTCGGAATTCCAGGAGGCGCATACTGTCTCGACACTTAAAGGCGCGCCTCCCGGCTATGTCGGCTATGGCGAGGGCGGGCGGCTGACCGAAGCGGTGCGGCGCAAGCCCTACAGCGTACTGCTGCTGGACGAGGTGGAAAAAGCCCACCCGGACGTGCATGAAATTTTCTTTCAGGTGTTTGACAAGGGCCAGATGGAAGACGGCACCGGGCGGCGCATTGATTTCAAGAACACGCTGATCATCCTGACCTCCAACGTCGGTACGGACATTATCATGCAGCTGGGCCAGCTGCCCAATTACGCCAATGATCCGGAGGCGCTGGCACAGGCGATGCGCCCCTCTTTGCTCAAGGTGTTCCCGCCTGCCCTGCTGGGGCGCATCGTCACAATCCCCTATTTCCCGCTGTCCGGCGCGATGATGGGCGGCATTGTGCGCCTGCAGATGAACCGCATCGGCAAGCGCATCGCGGACGCGCATGGCGCAGCCTTCCACTATGGCGACGAGGTGGTCGATCACATCGTGTCGCTGTGCAACGACCCCGATTCGGGCGGGCGCATCATCGACAATATCATCACCAATACGCTGCTGCCCGCGCTGAGCCGCGAGTTTCTCAAGCGGTCGATGGCCAAGGAGGAGCTGAAAAGCGCCACCGTGAAGATCGACAACGGGCAATTTGCCTATGAGTGGGCGTAAGGGTGGAACAAGATAGCGGAAAGGACGAGCCGGTGGTGTGCGCAAAGTAACGTTCGCGCACGCACGCGCGGGATAGAAGGGTTGATGGCGCGACGGCTGGTCCGGCGCGGCAAACTGAACGAACCGCTGCGGAGGCCCTTGCCATGGCACATGTCACCAAGGAAGAAACCTGGGCCAAGCTCGACATCGACACGGACAAGGCCAGCATACTGGTGCAGGAGCGGTGGAAATATAATTTCATCGCCGGACCAGGAATGACGGCCTGGACGCCCGCCGAAGAAACCAAATTTCACGCCGCAGTGGTTTCGCAGGTTTCGAAAACATGGAACTACAAGGTGCGCCTGACTGTTTCAGGCACTTCGGCGTTCGCCCGCAAATTCAAGCACGCCTACATTAATTTCGACATCCGCCGCGTGACGACCGCGCAGCACTGGTCGGTCAATGTGCGCAAAATGCCCAAAGGCAGCTCGCCGACAAGTTTCATCAGCAATGTCGACCGTCCTTCGCTGGAGGTGAATCTTGATACGGCTGACTTTTCATCCTACACGCCGTCCAACGCGGCTGGCAAATCACACAAGTTTTTTGCCGTGCCGCACGAATTTGGCCATACGTTTCCTGGCGTGGACGACGAATATGTTGCGGGTGCCACAAATCTCGCCGACACCAACAGCATCATGAATATCGGCAACGAGGTGCGGGGCCGGCATCTGACACCGATACTCGACTCGCTCAACACAATGATACCGGATTGCCAGTTTACCTTCTGATACCGGCGTGACGCGCCGCCATCCTTCCAGCGGAGCTCCAGCCGTGCCGCACACAGCATGCCTGATTGACCGACGATCCATTCTGTTCGCAGGAGCGCTTACCATGACCAGCATCGCCCCGGCCCTGCCCGACCAGCCGCCCGCCGCGCCAAAGTCTTTCAGCATCGCCAGCAAGGCCGGACATTTCTCCGCGCACTTTGTCTGGCCTGACAAAACCGTGACGGTTTATGCCACCGGCGGCGGCCACAAAAAGCAGCTGTGGACGCTGCCGCTATGGTCACCGGTGGCCTTTCTTTCCGATATTGGCCCAACGCTGGCTGTCGGCCATCCGGACAGCAACCTGCTGCCGCTTGATGCGACGCAGGACACTGTGGTGGTGGCCTTTTACCGCGACGGTGCCAAGCTGCGCGATGTGCGCCTTGGCGAGATCATTGCCCAGAATGCGCTGCGGCGGATTGAATCCCGCCTGTCCTGGGGTGTGCACTACGGTTTTGACGCAAAGGGCAACTACCTGATTGAGGCGGAGGGTGGCCGGACCGTGACACTGGACCCTGCGGGGAAATGAAGTCCGGGCCATGCGTGGCCTGATCGGCGTGGGGCGCTTGATTTTTTGCGCCCTTGCCCCGATATGCAGCCTGGAATTCATTCACCCAGGCTGAAGACACACAATGAACGACCAAGACAACGACTCATTCGGGCTGTCTCAAACCGGCGACCCCGACCCATTCCGGGTGCTGGAAGCCCTGAACGGCGAAAACGAGGCGCTCAAGACCGAGAATGCCGCGCTGAAGGACAAGGCGCTGCGGGCGCTGGCGGACCTCGAAAACCTGCGCCGCCGCACCGAAAAGGAAATGGCTGACGCGCGCGCCTATGCGGTGACGCGCTTTGCCGGCGACATGCTGCCGGTCGCCGACAATCTGCGGCGGGCGCTGGATTCCATTCCGCCGGGGGAGCGCGCCAGCGCGGACGGCGCATTCAAGACCTTTGTTGAAGGCATTGAACTGACCGAGCGCGATCTGTATTCGCACCTCGCCCGCCACGGCGTCAAAAAACTTGAGCCGATGGACACGAAATTCGATCCCAACTTCCACCAGGCCATTTACGAAATCCCCGACGCGAGCGTGCCGCAGGGCACTGTGCGCCAGGTGATGCAGACGGGCTTCAGCATTGGCGAGCGCGTGTTGCGCCCGGCGATGGTCGGCGTGTCCAGGGGCGGTCCCAAAGCCGCAGCTCAGCCTGCCGCAGGCCAGGGCGACGACGATCAGGACAACGCGGCGTAAGGCGGGTTTGGGCGTGAGCGCCCCTGGCCTCGACCTGCCCGCCGCAGCTGAATGGCTCGGCATTGCGGTGTTCGCCCTGTCAGGCGCGCTGAAGGCCGCGCGCAAGCATATGGACCCGTTCGGTTTTTCCCTGCTGGCGACCGTCACGGGCATTGGCGGGGGCACGCTGCGCGACGTGCTGCTGGGGTTGCCGGTGTTCTGGATCAAAGATCCGTCAGACCTGCTGGTCTGCATCGGCGTCGGCATCGCGGTCTTTGCGGCCGGCTCGCTGTGGCCCGGCTTTGTCGGCGCGGTCACGCGCCAGCGCCTGCTGCTCTGGGCTGATGCGGTCGGCCTGTCGATTTTTGCGGTTATCGGCGCGTCCAGGGCGCTGCTGGCCGGTGCCCACCCCTTTACCGCAATCGTGCTGGGCACGCTCACCGCCAGCTTTGGCGGCATCATCCGCGACATTCTGGCGGGCGACGCGCCTCTGGTGCTGCACCGTGAGATTTACGTCACGGCCGCTTTTGCCGGTGCCGCAGGCTTTACCGCGCTGGTCCTGCTCGGGCTGCCGCCGCTCGTGGCCAGCGGCACAGGCATTGCCTGCGCCTTCACGCTGCGGGCGCTGGCGCTGCTGCGCAACTGGTCGCTGCCCGCTTTCAGCTAACCGCCTCAACCACCGTTCTTGAGCGTGTCGGCTGGAACATCCTTGCCCACCTCGGCAGGCTTCTCCTCATCAAGGCCGGTCTCGATTTTTTTGAGAATCCGCACGAGGTCATCAGGTTCGGGCTTGAGGTCGCGCGCGTGGTTCCACTGGAACTTTGCCTCGAGCTTGCGGCCGGAGCGCCAGAACGCATCGCCTAGATGGTCATTGATCACGGGATCGGACGGTTTGAGATCAGCAGCCTTTTCCAGAAAAATGGCGGCGTCGTCAAAATGGCCAAGCTTGAAATGCGCCCAGCCCAGACTGTCGACTATATAACCGTCCTGCGGGCGCAGCTCGACCGCGCGGCGCAGCAGCTTGAATCCCTCGTCCAGATTCATGCCCATGTCGATCCAGGAATAGCCGAGATAGTTCAGCACTTGCGGCTGCTCGGGAAACAGCTCCAGCGCCTTCTTGAAATCGGCTTCCGCCTGCGGCCATTTCTTCTGGCGCTCAAGCGCAATGCCGCGCCGGTAAAACAGCGACCAGTGCCCGCCGTCCGGCTTGTCGATCCCGCCGATTGCCGTGTTCAGCACCGCTTCCGCCTCGGCAAACTTCTTGCGCCCGCTTTGCAGGTTGGCAAGCGAGCTCAAGGCGTCAAGGTCACTGGGACTGCGGTCCACCAGCCGCTGAAGATGCGCCACCGCGTCGTCGGTGCGGCCCAGCGCGTCGAGCGCCAGACCCGTCTGCACGTCGGCGGTGCCACGCAGCGGCGAGGTGTCGGCGACCAGCTCATAGGCGTCCACAGCATGCTCGTTCTGCTTCAGGCGCTCGTAAATATCGGCAACCGTGATCAGCGCCAGCGCATTGTCCGGCTGCAGATACAGCGACAGGCGCAGGTAGATCAGCGCGGCGAGCTCATCGCCCTGGCGTCCACCTGCCGAGCCCAGCCCGTAAAGCACTTCGGCAGCGCCTTCCTCGACAGATTTTGCCAGCGGCTCCAGCGTCTTGCCGGCCGCAAGGTTTTTGAGCGCGGCTGTGACCAGCGGATGACGCGGCAACAGCTTCTCAAACGTGTCATAGACCTTCTTCGCCTCGTCCGGCTTGCCATGTTTTGACAGCAGCCGCGCGTAGCCGTCCACCGTGCGCAGGGAGTTTGCGTCGGCCGCATAAGCGGCTTTCATGCGGCTTTCCGCCTCAACCGCGTTGCCGCCAAGATCGGCAATCAGCGCGGCGTGGAAATTGCGGAACTGCGAGACATTATTTTCGGACAGGCGGTCGACTGTCTCCAGCGCCTTGCGGCTTTCCCGGCCGCCCGCAAAAGTCCAGGCTGACAGCAGCGTGGCGGTCAGATCGCGCGCTTTGCCCGCGCCGCTCTTGGCCAGATAGCTGCGGGCGCTGCTATACTGCTTCATCTTGATGGCGCGCACGCCCAGCGCCAGATTGGCAAGGCCCTTGTCAGCGGTGCGCCCGGTCAGGCGCTGGGCGAGGCCAAAGCCCTCCGGCATATTGCCATTGGCCAGGGCCGCAATGAACGAGCGCTCAACCAGCTCGGGATTGCCCGGGTCCGCCCGCAGCGCCTCGCGGAAAAACGAGGCCGCCGCCGCCGTATCACGCTCCGCATTGGCGACGAGGGCCGCCAGATAATTGCCGGACGGGCTCTCGCTGACCTCAAAGGGTGCCGGAATGGCCAGCGACTGGCGCGCGCTGGCGGGCACAGTGGCACCAAGGGCAAGGCCCGCCGCTGCAAGTACCGCAAGCCGGACAAACCTGCGGGCCAACGGCCCGGGGCAAGGCAGCAGCATGGTCTCAAGCTTCACCACAATCATCCTTCAGCGTTTCTGTGGCCGGGACAATACACCGCGCGCACGCCCTGATTTCAAGCCGCCACTATCATCCAGACGATGCTGCATTGCAACTATGGTGATCGCAGGGTAGCGGCCATGTGAACGCTGAAACTGAACTGTTTTCGCAGGATTTTACCTGCCCCGCGCCGGGCACGCGGGCAGCGGCTGTGTCCGCCGCCGCCGCTGCGGACTGGCAGCCCCTTGCATAGAAGGGTGCGGGACCATAAGTCCGGCGTTGCTTTTTCTGGCAGGCACGCAGTTTGCACGCAGCTTGGAGACATGATGGACACGCAACCTGTTGGCAGCCCGGCTTCCTGGCATGCCACGACAATCCTGATGGTGCGCAAGGGCGGGCGCATTGTCATCGGCGGCGACGGGCAGGTCAGCCTTGGGCAGACCATTATCAAGGGCAACGCCAAAAAAGTGCGCCGTCTTGCCAAGGGCGAGGTGATTGCCGGTTTTGCCGGGGCCACCGCCGACGCCTTCACGCTGTTTGAGCGGCTGGAGGCCAAACTTGAGCAATATCCCGGCCAGCTGACCCGCGCCTGCGTCGAACTGGCCAAGGACTGGCGCACGGACCGGTATTTGCGGCGGCTGGAGGCGATGATGCTGGTCGCTGACAAAACCGTCGGCCTCGTCATCACCGGCACCGGCGATGTGCTGGAGCCTGAGGGCGGCCCGCATGGCTCGGCCATGGCGATTGGGTCTGGCGGCAATTACGCGCTGGCTGCGGCCCGCGCGCTGCTCGACAGCCCGCACGACGCGGAAGAAATCGTGCGGCGCGGCATGGCGATCGCCGCTGAAATCTGTGTCTACACCAATTCGAATCTTGTGATGGAAAGCCTTTAAGCGCATGTCCGATTTGTCCCCCCGCGAAATCGTCTCTGAGCTTGACCGCTTCATCGTCGGCCAGAAAGCCGCCAAGCGCGCCGTCGCCATTGCCCTGCGCAACCGCTGGCGGCGGCTGAAGCTGGAAGGGCCGATGCGCGAGGAGGTGCTGCCCAAAAACATCCTGATGATCGGCCCCACCGGCTGCGGCAAGACCGAGATTTCGCGGCGGCTGGCGAAGCTTGTCGGCGCGCCTTTCCTCAAGATCGAGGCGACGAAATTCACCGAGGTCGGCTACGTCGGGCGCGATGTCGAGCAGATCATCCGCGACCTGCTCGAAATCGGCATCAGCCTCGTCAAGGCCAGCAAGCGCAAGGCGGTTGAGGCCCGCGCCCAGCTCGCCGCCGAGGAACGCGTGCTGGACGCGCTGGTCGGCGTCACATCGGGCGCGGCAACGCGCGATTCATTCCGCAAAAAGCTGCGCGCCGGCGAGATGGACGACAAGGAGATCGAGATTGAAATGAAGAACAGCGGCGGCGGAGGCATGCCCATGTTCGAATTACCCAACATGCCCGGCGCGTCGTTTGGCGCGATCAACCTTGGCGAGATGATGGGCAAAAGCTTTGGCCAGCGCGTGCAGATGCGCCGCACCACAGTCAAGGAGGCGCATGACCCGCTGATGGCGGAAGAAAGCGACAAGCTGATCGATCACGACAAAATGGTGCAGGAGGCGATTAAAGAGGTCGAGAACAACGGCATCGTCTTCCTCGACGAGATCGACAAAATCTGCGCGCGCGAGGGGCGCGGCGGGGCTGACGTGTCACGCGAGGGCGTGCAGCGCGACCTGCTGCCGCTGATCGAGGGCACCAATGTCGCCACCAAGCACGGCACGGTCAAAACCGATCACATCCTGTTTATCGCGTCAGGCGCGTTTCATGTGGCAAAACCTTCGGACCTGCTGCCCGAATTGCAGGGCCGCCTGCCGATCCGGGTTGAGCTGCTGCCGCTCAACGAGGATGATTTCCGCCGCATCCTGAACGAGACAGAGGCAAGCCTGATCAAGCAATATGTGGCGCTGCTGGACACCGAAAACGTCAAGCTGCAATTTACGCCAGACGCGATTGACGCGCTGGCACGCATTGCGGTGCAGGTGAATTCCTCCGTCGAAAATATCGGCGCGCGGCGCTTGCAGACAGTGATGGAGCGCGTGCTCGACGAGGTGAGCTTCACCGCGCCGGACCGCTCGGGCGAAAGCATTGCGATTGACGCGGCTTTTGTCGAGGCGCACATCGGCGATCTGGCGAGGAACGCCGATTTGAGCCGGTTTATTTTGTAGCGGGCAGTGGCGAGCGGGCAGCCGATTCTGGAGCGGGATGTTG
>JANLPP010000417.1:0-3740 GCA_031367295.1 Hyphomicrobiales bacterium
GCCAAATACAAGATCGACCGCCGCCTCGGCCAGAATATCTGGGGCCGCCCCAAAAGCCCGGTCAACCGCCGCGAATACGGCCCCGGCCAGCACGGCCAGCGCCGCAAGGGCAAGCTGTCGGATTACGGCACGCAGTTGAAGGCCAAGCAGAAGCTGAAGGGCTATTACGGCAATATCTCGGAGCGGCAGTTCCGCTCCTATTACCACGAAGCCATCCGCATGAAGGGCGATTCCTCGGCCAACCTGATCGGCCTGCTGGAGCGCCGCCTTGACGCGGTGGTCTACCGCGCCAAGTTTGTGGCAACCGTGTTTGCGGCCCGCCAGTTCGTCAACCATGGCCATGTCAAGGTCAATGGCAGGCGCGTCAACATCGCCTCCTACCTCGTCAAGGCCGGCGACGTGATTGAGGTCAAGGAAGCCTCGCGCCAGCTGGCCGTGGTGCTGGAGGCGACGCAGCTCGCCGAGCGTGACGTGCCCGATTATATTGACGCCGATCACGCCAAGATGACCGCCAAGGTCACGCGCATCCCCGGCCCGACCGAGGTGCCCTATCCGACGCAGATGGAGCCGAACCTGGTGGTCGAGTTTTACTCGCGCTGAGGTTTTTTCCGCACAGAAAACACAAAAGCCGCCCGGTTTGGGCGGCTTTTTTGCGCGTCACCCCACCTCGAACCACGTTCGCACGCCATTGGCCGCGTGGTCGACGACAGGCGATTCCAGCATCCAGCGACCCGGGTTGTCCGCATTGAAGGCGACATGGTGGGTCTTGCCCGGCGGAATCAGGATGCTGTCGCGCCAATAGGGTTCCCAGCCGTCGTCCGCCGGGTGCAGCAGGCGCATGTGGTGGCCATGGACGCGGATCGACTGGACGAAGGCGGTCCTGTTGATGAGGCCGAGCGTGACTGGCTGGCCGTTTTTCAGCGTGAACAGCGGACCGCTGCCGCGCGCGTCTTTGGATGTTTGGTTATTGATTTTGAACGGACTCTTGCCGCCGCCTTCAAGTACCAGATCAACCCTCAGCGAGTCCTGCAGGCGGATCGCGGCGGGCAGGTTGGGGTTTTGTGGCAGCGAGGCGATGGGCGGCAGGGCGAGGCGCGGCGCGCCTTCGGTTTGAAAGACCAGAAGTTCGCGGTCCGGCTCCGGGCTGCCCTTCACATACTCCATGCCTTTCAGCAGCATGCGCCCGCTGGCGCCCGGCTCGCGCGGCAGGTCCAGCATCAGGTCAAAGCGCGCCCCGGGGCCGATGGGGATGGTGTCGGCGACCGGCGCAAAAGCCTCGCAAGGCTGGCCGTCGATGGCAACAACCATCGGCTTGAGGCCGGCAAAGGTCAGCAGCATGATCCGGGCGCAGGCCGCATTGACGAGGCGCAGCCGCACCCTTGAACCTGGGGCCAGTGTCTGGATTTGCGGCACTGGCAGGCGGTTGAGCGTGACGAGGCTGCCGGTATGCCCGTTCTGCCAGGCGTCTTCGGGCCTGCCGAAGCCGCCTTTGCCAAAATCTTCGATGATCGCCCCTTTGACATCGAGCCGCCAGTCGCTGACTACCGCCACAACATCGGCATCGGCCAGCGGCGGCTCTTGTTCCTCTACAATAACAACACCATACAGGCCGCGCGCCAGCTGTTCGCCGGTATAGGGGAAGGCATGCGGGTGAAACCAGCTTAGCCCGCTGTCGCGGGGGCTGAAGCGGCACTCGCTGCTGGCGCCCGGCCCAACCGGTTCTTGTGACAGGCCCGCCACACCGGACATGGCGGCCGGCAGGCGCAGCCCGTGCATGTGCAGGCTGGTGGGCTGCTGCAAGCCATTGGCCAGCCGCAGCCAGATTTCCGCACCCGGCCGGTAGCGCAGCACGCCGCTTTCAGGCAGGCCGCCATAGCCCAGCGTGGATGTGGGCGGCGCTGCTGGTCCCAGAAGCGCGGCGCTGGCCTCGCGCGCCTCAATCAGGCGCGGCTCGCTGGCGGCCTGTGCCTGCACCCGCTGCGGCAGGCTTTGGGCTGCGAGGCTGGCGCCGACGGAGACAATCAGGGCGCGGCGGTTCGTTTGCATCGGGCTTTGTCTCTCTTTGTGGCAGCGGCTTGTCTCATTTTACCTGGAATTTGCAAGACTGCGCCACAGATTCAGTGTTTTGCGTGCCTTTTCAGAACATTAACCACGCCCGCGCTCCGGCACAGAATTCGCGAAGCTCTGGCTCAAGACCACTTCAATCAACCGCAATCTGCCTCATGCAAAGCGTCTTTCTGCGAGGACCAGCATGATCAATAATTTGTAAAAATCGGAGAACGACAATGATCATGCGCATTTTCTTCCTCGTTATGAGTGGTGTTATCCTGAAAGATTTTTACGCCTATTCTGTCGAGCAGAATTATGCATGGGTGCACCATAAGTATTACATCGCTTTCGGCGTCTTCTTTTTCTTCATGCTGATGCTGACCCGGGAAAAAAAGTTCACATTCTGAAATCGCGGTTGTGTTGCGTAGCGGAGTTCAAGCGATGAATAAATTTGCAACCGTGCTGTTTGGTTTTGGCGCAGGCGCTTTTTTCCTGCGCGCCAGCCAGGTTACACCCAAGGCTCCATCCTTTGGTATCTGGCTTGTCTTCGCAGTTATCCTGTTGAGCTTTGCTTTTGTGGCCGTCGTCCGGGAGTGATTTTGTCCAATATATTGGTTTAGTCTGGACACAGGGTGCCTGCCTTCACCTATTTTGGCGCGAGCCGGATCGCGCCATCCAGCCTGATGCCGGTGCCGTTCAGCATGTCGTTTTCACAGATCGCCTGCACGAGCGCCGCATATTCATGCGCCTGTCCCAGCCGCGAGGGGAAAGGCACCGAAGCGCCAAGCGAGCGGCGCGCCTCTTCGGGCAGCTGGTCAAACATCGGGGTATGGAACAGGCCCGGCAGGATGCACATGACCCGCACGCCATAGCTGGCGAGATCGCGCGCCACCGGCAGGGTCAGCCCGAGCACGCCGGCCTTGGACGCGCCATAGGCCGCCTGGCCGATCTGGCCGTCTTCAGCGGCGACGGACGCGGTGTTGATGATGACCCCGCGCAGGCCGTCGTCCGTCACTGGCGCAAGCGCCGCCATCGCCACGCTGGATTGCGCCAGCACATTGAACGTGCCGGTGAGGTTGATAGCGACGGCCCTGGCAAAAGTCGCAAGGTCATGGGCGAGCAGCTCGCCGCTGTCGCGCTTGCGCGAGACGGTGCGGCGTGCCGGGCCGATTCCGGCGCAGTTGACCAGCACGCGCTCAACCCCATGGGCGGCGCGCGCCAAGGCAAAACCTGCCCGCGCCGACTCTTCACTAGTCACATCCACCTCGCAGAACACGCCGCCAATGTCGCGCGCCACCGCCTCGCCGCGTTCGCGCTGCACATCAAACAGCGCGACCCTGACACCCTGCCCGGCCAGCCTGCGGGCGGTCGCCTCGCCAAGGCCGGAGGCACCGCCTGTGACGACGGCGGCAACCGATTTATCAAGTTTCATGACTGGCCTGCCTTTAATCCGGGTTGCGTTTGCACCTGTTTATCGCTTTGGGTGACGCACGCAAGCGTCTGGTCAGCCGCACCCTGCGCCGGAGCGCCCGTTGGACTTCATCCCCGCCCTGCCCGTCCTGGCCGCCTTCTCGCTGGGGGCTGTCGTGCTGGCGCTGACGCCCGGACCGGACATGGCGCTGTTTCTTTCCCGCACGCTGTCGGGCGGCAGGCGTCTCGGTTTTGCTGCCATGCTGGGGGCTGCCACCGGC
>JANLPP010000444.1:0-4766 GCA_031367295.1 Hyphomicrobiales bacterium
CTACGCGGCGCAGGGACCGTAGTTGCGCCGCAACGCCAGAATTTTTCCACATTCGCCGCGCATTTAACTGTTGCGCAGGCGCGCATTTGCCAGACTATGCCTGAAAGCCTGCGGCGCGCAACTGCCTCCGGCGCGGGCGCAGGGCCGCAGGGCCGCAGGGGAGAGACACACGAGATGAATGCTGGTTCTATCTTTCACCGCCGCACGGTGCGCACAGTCCTGCGAGGCCTGTGCCTTGCCTGCGCCCTCGCCGGTCTGGCCGCCGCGCCCGCGCAGGGCGCGCCCATGGACAGTTCCGGCACGGCTGCCAGCGTTCCCGACACGTCTGATCTGGCGCTTGGCATGGATGCCTGGGAGGCGCGCGACTGGGATGGCGTCGTTGCCTACATGAGCAAGGTGGTGGCCGCCAGCCCGGCGCAGGATATGGTTTGGACGCGCCTCGGCTATGCCTACCGGCGGCTTGGCAATTATGAAAAATCACTGGCCGCCTACGATCAGGCGCTGGCAGTCAATCCCGCCAACCGGGGCGCGCTCGAATACCTCGGCGAAGCCTATTTGCAGATGGGCAGGACAGACGACGCGCGCAAGGTCGCGGCAAGGCTGCGGGCCGAGTGCCTGAAGGCCTCACCCAGCGCGGCGGCGGACAAATTCCCGGAAGGCTGCGAGGAAATGGCGCTGCTGAAGCGGAATTTTGAGGCGCTGGGGCTCAAGCTGGGGAGCTAGGATCGGGCCAGCACCGCCGCCAGCCGCGCCCAGTCCGCCTCGCTGCCGGGCTGGCCAAAACGCAAGGCGTCCGGGCGTTCGGCAAACGGCCGCACGAGGATGCCAGCCGCGCCGAGCCGCTCAAACCAGCCCTGCGCATCCGCGTGCCGCGCCAGCCGGAACAGCGGCGTGCCGCCAATAATGTCAAAACCGCCCTGCCGCAACAGCCGGTCGAGGCGGGCGCTGCCATCGGCAAGCCGCGCCTGCGTATCGCGCAGCCAGTCGGCGTCCGCCAGCGCCCGCGCGCCCACGGCTATGGCCGGGCCGGACACCGCCCATGGCCCAAACCCGGCGCGCAGCCGCACCGCCAGACCGGGAGGCGCCACCGCAAAACCGAGGCGCAGGCCAGCCAGCCCGTAAATCTTGCCGAACGAGCGCAGCACCAGGGCCTCGCAACTGCGCACATATGGTGCCAGGCTGCGAGACCCGGCGCTTGCCTCGACAAAAGCCTCATCCACCACCAGCAAGCCGCCGCTGGCGGCGAGTTGCGTGGCTATCCGGGTCAGGCCGCGCAGCGGCAGGGTGCGCCCGTCGGGATTGTTCGGATTGACCACCACTGCAAGGTCAAACTCCACCAGCCGCCCGCTGTCCTCGATCTGCGTCACCTCCCGCCCCGCGTTGCGCCAGACCGCCGCATGGCCACCATAGGTGTGGCCCAGCACCGCGATGCGGCGGGCAGCCAGCAAGGCCGGCAATGCCTGGATGATCGCCTGGCTGCCGGGCGCAGCCACAACACTGGCTGCGTTGTCGACGCGCCAGGCTTTTGCCGCAGCGGCTTCCAGCGCCTGTGCCTGCGCAGGCTCGGGCAGCGCGGCAAAGGCGCGGTCAGGAATAGTTCCCACCGGATAGGGCGACGGGTTGATGCCGGTTGACAGGTCAATCCAGGGATCCGGTGCCTGCTGAAACAGCTGCCGGGCTGCGGCAAGATTGCCGCCATGCGTGCGCACCATTGCGGCAAAGGCCGAATCAGGCTTCATCGCCTCCATGTTTTCGCCATCCACGCTTGCGCTGCTGTCACTCGCCCTCCTGATTGAGGCTGCGGTCAGTTATCCCGCGCCGCTCTACGGCGCAATCGGCCATCCCGTCACCTGGATGGGCCGATGGCTGGGTTTTCTGGAGGCCCGGCTGAACCGGGCGGAATGGAGTTTTGCGCTGCGGCGCACGGCGGGCGCGCTGGCGCTGCTGGCGCTGCTGGGCTTGACTGGCGCCATTACGCTTGCGCTGCAACATTTGCTGCCGGCGGGCGCGGCCGGCCTTGCCGCAGCTGCCTTGCTGGCCTCCAGCCTGCTGGCGCAGCGCAGCCTGTTCACCCATGTGCGCGCCGTGGCGCTGGCGTTGGACAATGGCGGCCTGGATGCAGGCCGCAGCGCCGTCGCGATGATTGTCGGGCGCAACCCGCAGGCGCTGGACGAGGCCGGCGTGGCGCGGGCGGCAATCGAAAGCCTCGCCGAGAATTTCTCCGACGGTGTCGTCGCGCCGGCTTTTTATATCGCGCTGGGGGGCCTGACCGGCGGCGCGCTGTACAAGGCCGCCAACACGGCGGACTCGATGACCGGCCACCGCAGCCCGCGCTATGAGGCGTTTGGCTGGGCGGCGGCGCGGTTTGACGATGGCATCAACCTGCCGGCCTCGCGCCTTGCGGCGCGTTGGCGTGTGCTGGCCGCGCTGCTGATCCCTGGCGCGGACGCGGGTGAGGCGATCGCCGCTGTGTGGCGCGATGCAGGAAAACACCGCTCGCCCAATGCGGGCTGGCCGGAGGCGGCGATGGCCGGCGCGCTGGGGCTGCAACTCGCCGGTCCGCGCGTCTATGGCGAAACGATGGTGGATGACGCCTATATGGGCACGGGGCGGCGCGCAGCCACGGCTGCGGATGTATGGCGCGCGTTGCGCCTGTACCAGCTGGCCTGCCTGCTGCAATTTGGCGCCGTTGCAATGGCGGCTATCGCGCTGGGCTGGCAAGGTTGAGAATGCGGTCAAGGTCGAGATGCTGCGCGAGATGCGCCGCCAGTTCGTCCAGCACATCATCGATCAGCGCCTCATAGGAAGCGCCCGAAGCTTCACCGCCCAGCCAGTGCAGCAGCGCCGCGCGCTGGCGGTCATCGCTGAACAGGCCGTGCACATAGCAGCCGCGCACATTGCCATTGGCTGACACAGCGCCATCTGCGCGGCCATCGGCAAAGCGCAGCAGCGGGCGGGCGCAGTCGGGGCCGGCGGTTTCGCCAACATGCATTTCGTAGCCGGTGAAAGGCGCATTGTCCGCGACTGACACGCCGCTCACCTCACGCAACACCTTGCCCGCGCTGAGGATAGTGGCAACCCTCAGCAGCCCCAACCCGGCGCGCACGCCCGGCGGCCCCTCAACACCGTCGGTGTCGCTGACTGCATTGCCCAGCATCTGGTAGCCGCCGCAAATTCCCAGCGCCTTGCCGCCGCGCCGCGCATGCGCCTTGATGTCAGTGTCCCAGCCTTCCGCCGTCAGCGCGTCAAGGTCGGCGATGGTGGCCTTGGAGCCGGGCAGGATAACCAGCGCGGCCGCAACCGGAATGGTCTCGCCAGGCCGCACCATGACAAGCCGAACCTGCGGCTCGGTCTTCAGCGGATCGAGATCGTCAAAATTGGAAATATGCGGCAGCAGCGGCACGGCAATGGTAACTGGCCCATCGCCCGCAAAAGCCCGCTTTTGCAGCACAACCGCATCTTCAGCCGGCAGCAGTCCGGCGCGCGCAAAATGCGGGATCAGGCCCAGCGCCGGCCAGTTCGAACGCGCGGCGATCATCGCCATTCCCGCCGCGAACAGGGCCGGGTCGCCGCGAAAACGGTTGACGACAAAGCCTTTGATCATCGCCGCGTCGGCGGCGTCAATCACCGCCCGCGTGCCGACAATCTGCGCGATGACGCCGCCCCGGTCGATGTCGCCGATCAGAATAACCGGCGTTTGCGTGGCGCGGGCAAAACCCATGTTGGCAATGTCATGGGCGCGCAGGTTTATCTCTGACGCGCTGCCCGCGCCCTCAATCAGCACCAAATCCGCGTCGGCGCGCAGCAGCGCAAAACTTTCCAGCACCGATTGCATCAGGCGCGGCTTCCACGTCTGGTATTCCGCCGCGCGGGCGTTGCCGGCCACAACGCCCTGCACCACCACCTGCGCGCCAACATCGCTCTGCGGCTTCAGCAGCACCGGGTTCATGTGCACGCTGGCCGCCACACGGCAGGCGCGCGCCTGCAAGGCCTGCGCCCGGCCAATCTCGCCGCCATCCTGTGTCACGGCGGCGTTATTCGACATGTTCTGCGGCTTGAACGGTTTTACCCGCAGGCCCCGGTTGGCATAAGCGCGGCACAGCCCGGACACGATCAGCGATTTGCCGACATCCGAGCCGGTGCCCTGAAACATCAGCGCGCGGGCCGGCATCAGAACTCAATGCCTTCCTGCGCCTTGATGCCCGCCGCAAAATGGTGCTTGACCAAAGTCATCTCGGTCACGAGGTCCGCAGCGGCGATCAGCTCCGGCCTGGCGTTGCGGCCGGTGACGAGAATATGCAGGTCATCGCGGCGCGCGGCGAAGGCGGCGAGCACATCGGCCAACGGCAGATAGTCATAGCGCAATGCGATGTTCAGCTCGTCCAGCACCAGCAGCCTTATGCGCGGATCGTCCATCATGGCGCGCGCCACGGCCCAGGCGGCCTGCGCAGCGGCGACATCGCGGGCGCGGTCCTGCGTCTCCCAGGTAAAACCCTCGCCCATGGTGCGCCAGTGCAGCAGGTCGCCAAAGCGCTCCAGCGCCTTGCGCTCGCCGGTCTCCCACGCGCCCTTGATAAACTGCACCACCCCCACCGGCCAGCCGCGCCCCATCGCCCTTAATGCCAGCCCGAAGGCGGCGGTGGATTTGCCCTTGCCGGCGCCCGTGTGGACCATCAGCAGCCCGCGCGAGGCCACCGCCTTGCCCGCCACCTCAGCGTCCTGCACCGCCTTGCGTTTGGCCATCTTGGCCTTGTGGCGGGCGGCTT
>JANLPP010000464.1:0-3965 GCA_031367295.1 Hyphomicrobiales bacterium
CTGCCCGTCCTGGCCGCCTTCTCGCTGGGGGCTGTCGTGCTGGCGCTGACGCCCGGACCGGACATGGCGCTGTTTCTTTCCCGCACGCTGTCGGGCGGCAGGCGTCTCGGTTTTGCTGCCATGCTGGGGGCTGCCACCGGCCTGCTGGCGCACGCGCTGCTGGCGGGTTTTGGCCTGTCGGCGCTGCTTGCCGCCTCAAGCACGGCGTTCACCGCGCTCAAGATTGTTGGCACAGCCTATCTGCTCTGGCTGGCCTATGGAGCGCTGCGCCATGGCACTGGCCTGACCGTCCAGCGCGACGCCGCGCCGCAGGGCTGGATGGCGACCTTTGTGACCGGCGTTGGCATCAACCTCACCAACCCCAAGGTAGTGCTGTTTTATCTCACCTTCCTGCCACAGTTTGTCGAGGCGGGCGATCCGCATGCGAGCGGCAAGCTGATGTTCCTCGGCCTGTATATTCTGGTCATCGGCATGCCGGTCTGCTCGGCCCTTATTCTCCTCGCCAGCCGTTTTGTGCGGGCCATGCGCGCCAGCCCCAAAGCGATGCGCCTGTTCGACTATGGCTTTGCCGCGCTGATGGGGACTTTTGCTGCGAGACTGCTGCTGGCGCAGGGGCGGTGAGACCGGCGGCCGCGCTCAGGCGGCAGCGGCGCGCAGGTAAATGGACGCGTTGATCACATTATAGTCCGCATGCCGCTGGCCGTCTTCACGCTCGATCAGTCCAACTTCCTCAAGGGCTGCCACATCCCCATGCACACGCTTGAAATCGCGGCCAAGGTCACGCGCCAGCGCCCTGACGCTATTGGCTGGATGCAAGTGCAGGTGGCAAAGCAGCTCATATCGCTTCTGGGTCATGACGTTGGACAGCGCTGCCCAAGACACGAAAGTAATATTGTCCTCCGGTTCCACAATCTCGCCGCGCTCTGCGCGATGCCATGCGTCAGCAAACCGGCGGCCGGCGTCGTCAAGAGTTCCGCCTACAAATATCTGCTTTTCCATTTGCGCCTCGGTTCCTCCCCGAACCCCTCACATCCGGAAATCCTCGCCCAGATAAAACCGCCGCACATCCGGGTTGGCGACGATTTCCTCCGGCGAGCCTTCGGTCAGCACGTGGCCGCTGTGAATGATGTAGGCGCGGTCGATCAGTCCCAGTGTCTCGCGCACATTGTGGTCGGTGATCAGCACGCCAATGCCGCGCCCTTTGAGATGGCGCACGAGGTCCTGGATGTCGCCCACCGCAATCGGGTCAATGCCGGCAAACGGCTCGTCGAGCAGCATATGCGTGGGGTGGCTGGCCAGCGCCCGCGCGATCTCGCAGCGCCGCCGCTCGCCGCCCGACAGCGCGATGGCGGGCGATTTTCGCAGCCGCTTGATGTCAAATTCCTCCAGCAGCGATTCCAGCTGCGCCTCGCGTTTTTCCTTGTTGCGCTCGACGGTCTCCAGCACGGCGCGGATGTTGTTCTCGACCGACAGGCCGCGGAAGATGGACGCTTCCTGCGGCAGGTAGCCGATGCCAAGGCGGGCGCGCTGGTACATTGGCAGATGCGTCACGTCGTGCCCGTCGAGCTGGATCATGCCCTTGTCCGGCCGCACAAGGCCGGTGATCATGTAGAAAACCGTGGTCTTGCCCGCGCCATTGGGGCCGAGCAGGCCGACCGCCTCGCCGCGCTGCAAATTCAGGCTGACGTCCTTGACCACCTGGCGCGCGCCATAGCTTTTGCCGAGGTTGAAGACCGCAAGCGCGCCTTCGCCCGGCGGCTCAGGGAGCGGGCCGTCCATGTCGGGCCCGCCCGCCCAGTCAAGCGCAAGATCGCGTGGCATAAGGCCATCGAGCGGCGCGCGCGCGGCGCGCTCTGCCGCCCGGCGCCTGCCAGGCAGCCAGGCGCCAAGCCGTCTGGCAAGGCTTTGCGTAAGGCTGGAGCGAGGGGTTGGAAAACGGAAGTTCAAGCGCAGTGTCCCGGCGCGGCGGCAAGCTCCGCGCCCTGTCCCCGCCTATCGCCTGTGCAACCGGCGCGCAAGCGTGACGCTGTCATGTGACGCAGTCTTGTATCGCTGTGATGGCGGGGCGGCGCAGGGGCAATGGCTCAGGACTTGGGTTTCTTTTTGGGCGCGTCCCCCGCGTCCGCAGGGGTTGAGCCGGGCACCAGAAAACTGCGCACATTGCCTTCAACCACAGCGCGGCCCTGATCAATGGTGTAGATGATGCGCTCGCCCGTCGTCAGGTTCGGCCCCTGCTGCAATTTGGCGTGGCCGCTCAGCGTCACGCGGTTGACGGCGCGCTCGTACAGGCCTGAATCGCCCGAACCGGTCTGGTCTTTCTGCACAATCGTCACCGGGCCAGTGGCTTCCATGCGGCTGACATCGCTGTTGCCGGCAATCGGCGTCGCCTCCTTGTCGGTGGTGGCGGCCTTTTCCTGCCTGGTCAGAAAGATTGTCAGGCTGGCGCATTTCATCGTCGCCTCACCCTGGGTCACGACAACATTGCCGTCGTAAACCGCCTTCTGTTCCTTGTCGAAATACTCCAGCTTGTCGGCGCTGATGTTGACGGGCTCATGCGACTTGCCGCCAGGAATCTGCAACGGACCCTTGGCGGGTTTTTGCGCTAGAGCGGGCGCGGCCAAAGCGAGCGCAACGCACGCGATGACGATGCGCGACAGGGTGGAAAAGGATGTTTGCACGGCATGGCCTCACTTGACGAATGGCTTGCGGGCCGCCCCGCACCCGCAGGGCCAGGGAGAGCGTCCCGCCAACTATTTCTTCTTCTTCCCCGCGCCGCCCGGCACGTCGCCGCCCGGCCCGGACCCCGGCTCAAATATACCCTGCACCCTGGGCCTGGTTGCGCCGCCCGAAAGCTGCGCCGTGCCGCGCGCGAGATCATAGACCAGCCTGTCGCCCGCGCTGACATTGGCACCCTGGCTCAAGGTGACGTGGCCGGTCAGGGTGATGCGGTTTGCGCCCTTTTCGTAGCTGCCATGATCACCGGTGCCGACCTGGTCTTTCTGCGAGACGGTCACCGGGCCGAAACATTCCATCCGCCGCACGCCGCCATTGGAGCCGCTGCCCTTGTCGCCTAGAAAAATCTCAAGCCTGGCGCATTGCAGTTGCGCGTCGCCTTGCGCAGCCCGCACGTTGCCGCTGTAGATGGCCCGTTTCTCGCGGCTCAGATATTCGAGGCGGCCAGCCGTTATCGTCACCGGCTCGCGGCCATTGCCGCCAGGCAACAGAGGGTCCCCGGCGGCCAGAACTCCGCCCTGGCCGCCCAGCGACAGGGCGAGAGCGCACGCTGGCAGCAACGCGCGGCGCGCGCGGCTCATGGCTGGCTGCCTTTCAGCTTTTTGGCCTCCTCAACCGCGGCGGCGGCGGGCAGCAGCACACTGCGCACATTGCCCTCAAACATCAGCCGCTTGCCATTGTCGGAAATGACCATGCGGTTGGCTTTTATCGAGCCGTTGTTCATGACAACGCTGACCGGCCGGTCCGACACCATGGAGCCGGCATGGAAATCAATATCGGCATTTTCAAGTTTGACGTCATAGCCATTGTCGGCCTTCAGTTGCACATCAGTGTTCAGGTTTAGCAGTTCTTTGCCCGAATCATAGCGCCCGTTGCGCGCCGTCACATGAGCGCGGCTCTTGTCGGCCATGCCGATGTCGGCTTCCAGATCGCTGAGTTCGACAATGCCTGGCGTGCGGATGTCCTGCGCGGCCGATTTCGCCGTGACCTGATAGGGCCGCCCGTCGTTGCGGAAACCCGACAGCTTTGGCAGATCCATGGTGATGCGCGTGCCGCTGAGATTGACCTCGCCAACGCTGATATTGGCGGGCAGCACGCGAAAGGGGTCAAAAATCGCCGAAAGCACCAGAGCCGCAGTGCCGCCAACCAGCAGCGCGGCAAGCAGCCGTTTCAGCCAGCGCACGCGCGCGCTGTGGCGGCGCGCCGCAGCGAAGGCCGGTGCCCGGCTGGGC
>JANLPP010000026.1:0-3007 GCA_031367295.1 Hyphomicrobiales bacterium
CGCCGCTCGCCAAAGGTCGAGGCGTCCGTGCGCAGGGTGCGGCGCTTTTCCAGTTCAAACCGGTCGGCATTGCGGGTTTTGCGCGCTGCCTGGCCCGGCACGGCGGTCTTGCGTTCCACCGCCACTTTGCGGCCTTTGCGGTCGGCGGTCTCCTCCGTCTCGATGCGCTGGCGCGGCCCCTTGCGCGCGCCCTCGCCGCGCTCGTCGCGCAGCGCCGAAACATGCCTGCGCGGGCCGGGTTTTATCCGCTCCAGCCGCGTGCCTTCCGCCGCCTCGCGCCCCGCGCCATGGCGCGTATGCTCGCGCAGTTTGGCCTGCGCGTCACGCCGCGCCGTCTCCTCAATTTCGGCTTGCCACGCGGCGCGCTGCATCGGCGACATCAGCGGCGCGGTGATGTCCGCGTCAAAATCGCACTCCGCCTCGGCGGCCAGCACCTTGCCCAGCTGGTCCTGCAAAATCCGCGTCGGCACTTCCTCGACTGCGCCCTCGCCCAGCTCGCCGAGCTGGAACGGCCCGAACGACAGACGGATCAGCCGGTTTACATAGAGGCCGATATGTTCGAGCACGCGCTTGATCTCGCGGTTCTTGCCCTCGCGCAGGCCCATGGTCAGCCAGACATTGGCACCCTGCTGGCGGTCAAGCCAGGCGTCGATGCCCTGATAGTCCATGCCGTCAATGGTCACGCCTTCGCGCAAGCCGTCGAGCACGCCCTGGTCGGTCTCGCCATTGGCGCGCACGCGGTAGCGCCGCATCCAGCCGGTCTTGGGCAGTTCCAGCACCCGCGCGAGGCCGCCGTCATTGGTCATGAGCAGCAGGCCCTCGGTATTGATGTCGAGGCGGCCAATAGTCATCAGCCGCGGCAGCTCGGGCGGCAAAGCGGTGAAGATGGTGGGCCGCCCCTCGGGGTCGCGGTCAGTCGTCACGAGCCCGCGCGGCTTGTGGAAGAGGAAGAGCCGGGTGCGCTCGCGCCCGCCCAGCGGTTTGCCGTCCACAACAATCTTGTCGCTGGCAGTGACGTTGAAAGCCGGGCTGGCCAGCACCACGCCATTGACCATAACGCGCCCCTGCGCGATCCAGCCCTCCGCGTCGCGGCGCGAGCACAGGCCGGCGCGCGCCATCACCTTGGCGATGCGGGCGTCCTCCGACGGGTCCTTGGGCGGGGTTTTGGGCGCGGCGGGTTTTGTCCCCGGGCGTTTGGAAAACATCGGCCGCTCGCCGCGGCCGGGCGCTGCCGCCTTGACGCTGTCAAAGCTGCGCTTTGCGCCAGGACCTGCGGTTTTCTTGCCCGCATAGGGCATCTTGCTGTCGCTGGGCGGGCGGGGACCGCGCGGATCCCAGGTTTCAGCACCGGCTTTGCGCGGGCGGCGGGGCTTGTCGTCTTTGAAGTCTGTCATGCGCCCTGTTAGCAGAGTGTCTGGCCAAACGGGAGAGACGATTGCAAAACACTTTTGACCCGATGGAGGCGGCTTTTGCGCAGGCCCGCGCGGCGGGCGCGCGCGGCGAGGTGCCGGTAGGCGCGGTGATTGCGCGCGGCGGTTTGGTTCTGGCGGCGGCGGGCAACCGCACGCTGGAAGACCGCGACCCGACCGCCCACGCCGAAATGCTGGCGATACGCGCCGCCTGCGCGGCAATGGGGTCGGAGCGTCTGCCGGATTGCGACCTTTACGTCACGCTTGAGCCCTGTGCCATGTGCGCGGCGGCGATCTCCTTCGCCCGCCTGCGCCGCGTCTACTACGCCGCGCCGGACGAAAAGGGCGGCGCGGTGGACAATGGCGGGCGGTTTTTCACACAGCCGACGTGCCACCATGCGCCCGAGGTGGTGGGGGGATTGCGGGAAAGTGAGGCGGCGGACTTGCTGCGGGCATTTTTCAGGGGGCGGCGGCAGGGGGGGGCCAGGGTGAGGCGCGGCTGATTGCTACCGGATCGCCTGCAACGGGCGCAGGATCATCGCAGACCCAATAAATTTTGGCCCCTTCACTCCAGCACCGCCAGCCCATGCTTCTGCACAATCGCCAGCAGCTTTAGCGCCATGCCGCTGGGGCGTTTGGCACCGGTTTCCCATTTTTCTATCGTGCTTTCGCTGGTGTTGAGATAGCGCGCGAAGACCGGCTGGCTGACGCGGGCTTTTTCGCGCAGCTTCTTGATCTGGCGTGGCTCGAACGCCGGCGGGGAGACAATGCACGTCTCGTCGAAGTGACGCATGGTGGCGAGAGTCCTAAGTTAAAATAGATCGCATGGTTTTTGCCAGGGTTTCGTAGTTTTTTGGCTCACGAAGATGGTGGTGCAGACGCAGTGTCAAGTCCACCATTTTCTGGCATTTTGACACCACTTTGGTACGGCGGCGAAAGCGTGCGAGGTAGTGTCGGATGTTGCTGTTGTCCTGTTCGATGGGGAATGTCAGGTCTTTGCCTGTAAACAGCTGGGCCTCGGGGATCAGGCGATGATAACCGTCCCAATCATCGGTTACGAAAGTGCGACCTTTGACGCCAATTTTGTCGAGATGTTTCCGGCAGGTTGCATCATCACGCCCACCCAGAGTCCAGGCGAGAGTTCGCCGCTTGAGAGGATCAATTGCCCGCCAAAGCCAAAGTTTTTCTGACTTTTTTTAAGAAAATGATGCATTTCATCGACCATGACGATTTTGACATCGGCAGGTATTTGCGGCTCCGGCAGGCTTGCAGCGGCGTCCCGGACCCAATTCAGGACCGCGACATCGCTGACACCAAGCAAGCGTCCAATGCCACAAAAACTCATGTTGCCCATCGCATAGAGCAGCGTCGCCAAAGCCTTGACGGCGGGAGACTTTCCGCGCGGCGGCGTCATCGTAAAATTGCATTGGCAGGCCTTGCAAAGATACCGCTGCAAACCCCGGACGGTTCCGTTCCTGACGTAATCCGACGCCCCGCAGCTCTTGCAAATAACCTCCGGCATGACACCCTCTCCCGGTAAATTGTCACACCGGATTGCCAGAAAATGGTTAATTCGATCTTAACTTAGGACTCTCCGC
>JANLPP010000035.1:0-3389 GCA_031367295.1 Hyphomicrobiales bacterium
AGCCAATTTGCTGGTAACTATGCGCAATAACCCGCATTTGCCCGGCCTTGACCCGGGAGACAAAGGCAAAACCCATGTTCATCCAGACCGAAGCCACCCCCAATCCCGCCTCCCTCAAGTTCATTCCGGGCCGCCCGGTGATGAGCCAGGGCACACTGGATATCCGCGATGAGCGAAGCGCCGAACAGTCGCCGCTGGCCCAGGCGCTGATGACAATTCCCGGCGTGTCCGGGGTGTTTTTCGGTTCGGATTTTGTCTCTGTCACCAAGTCGGACGGCGAGTGGCAGCACCTGAAACCGGCCATCCTTGGCGCGATAATGGAGCATTACCTGTCGGAAAAGCCGTTGCTTTCCAGCGGCCTGGAGCATTTAGGAGCAGAGGCGGAAGACGCCGAGTTTTTTGACCCGGCCGATGCGGTGACCGTCGACACCATCAAGGAATTGCTCGAAACCCGCGTGCGCCCTGCCGTGGCCGGAGATGGCGGCGACATCACCTTCAAGGGCTTCCGCGACGGCACGGTCTATCTCGCCATGAAGGGCGCCTGCGCCGGTTGCCCGTCCTCGACCGCGACACTGAAAAACGGCATCCAGAATCTTCTGAAACATTTTATCCCGGATGTGCGGTCGGTTGAGCAAGTTTGACGCCAGTTTCCGCGCCCAAATGGATGCCCAAGTACGAATCGAAATTGTGGGCGACATTGGTGTCGCACCGCCCCTGGTTACCGAAAGTCGCCATGACCCCGCTGCCCGCCGCCGCGCTTGATCAGCTGTTCTTCGACGCTCATAGTTTTGGTAAATACCAACCCCGTGATGTGGATGACGTATTGCTCCGCCGCCTCGCCGACCTGGTGAAACTCGGGCCGACAAGTTTCAACAGCTGCCCGGCGCGTTTTGCCTTCATCAAGTCAGCTGCGGGCAAAGAGCGGCTGCGCCCGCATCTGTCGTCCGGCAATGTTGACAAGACAATGGCCGCCCCGGTCTGCGTGATCGTGGCCGCCGATTTCGCCTTTAGTGCGCAGCTGCCCAAGCTTGGTCTCGCCCCCGGCAGGGCTGACCCCTTTGCCGGCAATACCGCCGCCATCGAGCGCACCGCCCAGCAGAACGCCACGTTGCAGGGCGGCTATCTGATCATGGCGGCGCGGGCGCTCGGCCTTGATTGCGGGCCGATGGGCGGGTTTAATGCGGAGGGCGTCAACAAGGAATTTTTGGGCGGCACGGCCTGGCGCGCGCAGTTCCTGTGCAACCTTGGCTATGCCGACCGCAGCGTGGCGCGGGCGCGGGGGCCAAGGCTGGCGTTTGAGGAGTTTTGCAAAATCATTTAAGCCCGAAAACAGGAGTGCGCGCATTGGACGCCGTGACGGCGGGGCGGACGGCGCCTTCGGCCAATCAGCGGCTGTCTGCGGAAATCAGATATTGCAAATCATATTCCCGGCAAAAAGCTAGCGAGGTTCAAAACCTCTTGTCCTGCCCACGTGTGATTAAACACTGGCGCGAGAACATTTTCATGTTCGTTGAGGAAGGAACGTGACAACCCGACATATACGAACTCCTCAGCTGACGGGAATCGAAGCTTTGCAACATCGAGATGCTGAATATGCACATCGTCAAAACCGAGTGCGCGCGCAAAGGCGTCTTGCAGCGCTTTCGTCATGTTATCGAGGTCCTTGTCACGACGAAGCTGATCAAGAACGAAGGTCAACTTCATACAGAAGCGGTCTGTCGACTTGAGATCGAAATCGCGTTTTGCAAATCGGTGCTTGATAGCGGCTTGGAAGGCCTTGAATGTGCTGGCCTTAGAGGCTTGCCGCGAAATAGGTGGAATGCGGATCGGGATATTGTATTTTGGAAAGCGATCACTGACAGGGCGCGAACCATGGCATATTCGGCAATGTCGTTGCGCCAAGGTTGATATTTTCTCATTGTTCGTTGCGAACAAAAGATAGTCCGGTCGCGGCCATCGCCGAAGAATTACATTGAAATCGCTTTCCATGGCTTGAAACGCCATCCAAGCTGCCAATTCGAGCGATTGATCTGGTGGCGCTGTCGGGCCTCTCAAGGCCAGGCCGCGTTGCTCCGCGTACATCGCCAAAATCCAGTCGCGAAGCACTTGAACGTTTGGATGTTCTGCTCGCAATTCTGCGATGACATTCGGCGGGGCATCAGCCTCTTCAAGAGGCCGCCACGATTTTGGAATTAGCATTTTCATCCGTTCCCAAACGACCTTCAGTTGTTCGCTGTGCTTTTTGAAATCCCTCGTTGGGGCGAACGCCACAGCGAGAAATGCCCCAGGTTGTTATTCAACAAGGTGATTTGTCCGGGGCTGCAATACCGCCCCGTCGGAGGTATTCGCGCATCGAAACGGTTTCGACGTCAAAAAGGAAATCAGCCTTCAATTTTGGAAATCCGTTGCCATCGCGAATCGGCACCATGAACGTCTGGTCTAATTCCAAGCGTGGGAGAACAAACATCTTGAGAACGAAGCCAGCAAAGTCATCTAACGTCACAATTGCATTTCGAACCCACTCGATAAATTGATCGATTGTGCATGAGAAGTTTGGACCGGTAAATTCCTGCCTGTCCGACTCCCGGCGGTAGGCCCTTACGCACAACATCACTTCGCCCTGCTTGTTTTCGGCGATAAAGATTGAGGAATAATGGGCCCACTCGGTACGGAGCTCACGTACCTTGCGATACCATTGCAAATCTCCCAAGGCCGCAGAAAGCTCGCTGGTCGGAAAATCAGCGCATTTCTTACGAATGGCGTTGAATGATGTGGGCAAAGCGCCCTTGCTAGCTCTGTTGGCGAAATTAGCAGCGATCTCGGCAACAGAGTATAGGCAGTTCGCAATCGCTTCGCACGCATTTGCAAGTCGCACCGTCGGGGCAGCATCAACGAGCCTATATCGACCATCTGGCGCGTATGGCCGAGAGCTACGTTCGAGGTGGCCCGCGACAAGGTTTGGCAGATCAGAAAGTTGCACCTGAATGGATTTTCGCTTTGCCTCCCACTCTTCAACCTGCTTAAAAAAAAGTGTGTCCGAACTCATCACCCTTGTTGCATGCGAGAGTTGTTGAAAATCGCGGTCGGACATATGGACGAACTCCTTGTCTTTCTAGTCACGTACGCTCGCAGACAATAGAACATGCAGGAAGTCTGGGCGCTGGGGCGGCCATGACGGGCGCAACGTGCTGCAACTGTCCTCATCCGGCGCTTCGCCAGTCGCTTCGCGCCACCTTCTCCCGCTGCGCAGGAGAAGGGATCACACCCCTCAATACCCCACCGCCCCGGTCCCCCTCTGCCGCGTGTCCGCCGCGCCATACAGCAGCCCCTCTACCCGCTGGATTGTCTGCGTCGATCCCATCGTCGGCAGCGTCACAACCTTGTGGCCC
>JANLPP010000097.1:0-3278 GCA_031367295.1 Hyphomicrobiales bacterium
TCAAGGCTTTCCAGCAGCGCGGTCTCCTCGCCGCAGATGTAAGCCCCGGCGCCATGATGCACATAGATTTCAAACGGCCAGCCGTGAATATTATCCTTGCCGACCAGCCGCGCTTCATAAGCCTCGCGCACCGCCGCCTCGAGCCTTTCGCGCTCAAAGATGTATTCGCCGCGGATGTAAATGTAGCAGGCATTGGCGTTCATCGCGAAGGACGCGATCAGGCAGCCTTCAATGAGCAGATGCGGATCATTGCGCATGATCTCGCGGTCCTTGCAGGTGCCCGGCTCCGACTCGTCGGCATTGACGACGAGATACGACGGCCGCCCGTCCGACTTCTTGGGCATGAACGACCATTTGAGGCCGGTCGGGAACCCCGCGCCGCCGCGCCCGCGCAGGCCGGACGCCTTCATCTCATTGATGATCCAGTCAGCCCCCATCTCAATCAGCTGTTTCGTGCCGTCCCACGCGCCGCGCAGGCGCGCTTCTTTCAGACCGGGGGAATGAAACCCGTAGAGATTGGTAAAGATGCGGTCTTTGTCAGCGAGCATGGGTGTTACTTCGTCTTGTCAGGGTGCGATGGGCCACCCGAGGATGTCGGCACTTCGCCCTTGTCAACGCGCTGTGAAAAAGCCGTGGCACCGCCTTTGGCAAGCACGGCGGCCTGCGCCTGCCAGTCCTCGCGGTCGATGCGCCCGGGAAAGGACAGGTACGTGCCCACCCAATGCACTTCGCGGCGCGTCCAGGCGGCGATCTGGTCAAAATGGAAGATGCCCAGCAGGTTGAGCTTTGCCTCGTTGACTTTGCCAATGCCGCTGACGCGCTTGAGATCATCGGCTGTCCCGGCACGTGCGGCCTTCAGCCCGGCAGGGCGCACGCCGACGGCGTCAGCTTTTTGCTCGGGGGTCGCATCCTTGGGGAGTGTGGCCAGTTTTGCCGCATGGGCCGCGTCCTCCGCCACGCGGTCCATCGCAGGCGCGGGCTGCAGCGCCGCCACAAACATCGGGGGAAGCGCAGGATAGGCGATGGCGTCCGGGCGGGAAGCAGGCGCGGCGGCAGGCACAGCAGCAGAAGCAACGGGAGCCTGAGATGCAGCCAAACCACCTGGAAGTGGCGCAGGCGCGCTCTTTGCCGCTTCTGCGGTCATCACCGGAGCAGAACCAGACGTCGGCGAGGCGATTGCATCCGGCGCACTGGAGGCAGCGGCGGCGGGTATCGCGGCAGCGGTGGATGCGCCCACCGCGGGCGAGGTGGGCAGCGCGCTGGCGGGCGGCGCGGCGGCAGCTGCTTTGGCAGGCGCAGCAGCCTTTGCCCGCTCCTCAAACCTCGCCTTCCACGCGCCAACCACAGAGCCGTCAAACAGGCCCGCCTCCATCAGCGTTGTCACCGGGCCGGGCATCGGCTCGGAGGAGACGCGTTTGACCTGCGAGCCTTTTTTCACCGGGCGTCCGCTGGCCAGATCATCGAGGAGCGCGCTGAACGAGGCCGGGTCCAGGTCCTCGAAATAATCGTCATTGACCTGCACCATTGGCGCGTTGCAGCAGGCCCCGAGGCACTCAACCTCGGCCCAGGCAAACAGGCCATCGCGTGTCGGCTTGCGCTGCTCGCCAATGCGTTTTTCGCAGACAGCGCGAATATCATTGGAGCCGCGCAGCATGCAGGGCGTGGTGCCGCAGAGCTGGATGAAATAGCGGCCCACCGGCTCAAGGTTGAACATCGAGTAGAAGGTGGCGATTTCCAGCACGCGGATGTAGGGCATGCCCAGCATAGCCGCGACGCACTCCATCGCGGGCTTGGGCAACCAGTAGCTGTTCTGCGCCTGGGCTTTCCACAGCAGCGGGATAACCGCCGAGGCTTGCCGGCCCGCAGGATATTTGGCGATCTGCGCGTCGCACCACGCCTTGCTGGCGGGCGTGAAAGCGAAGGACGCGGGTTGTTCAAGCGCTAGGCGGCGGACTGCCATGATTGATCCGTCAGTTCAGTTTTTCGCAGGCCGAGCCCGCGACGCTTTTGCACATAAAAGCGCTCGTGCCTTTTTGCAGGAAAACATAGGAGATGTTGGAATTCACAAAAGCGGCCTTGATGTCATAGCCGTCGGCCAGCAGCTGCGCGATGGCCGCGTTGCCGCGCGAAGGCACGTTTGGCGAGGCTGGCTGCGCCTGCGCCAGCGCCACGCCGGGTGCGGCGGCAATCAACGCCGCAAGAACTGCTGCAAATTTCATCGGTCAACCTCCCCAAAGACAATATCGAGTGAGCCGAGAATCGCGCTCACATCCGCCAGCATATGCTTGCGGCACATGAAATCCATCGCCTGCAAATGCGCAAAGCCCGGAGCGCGGATGCGGCAGCGGTAAGGCTTGTTGGAGCCGTCCGACACGAGATAGACGCCGAACTCGCCCTTGGGGGCTTCCACCGCCGCATAGACCTCGCCGGCCGGCACCTTGTATCCTTCAGTATAGAGCTTGAAATGGTGGATCAGCGCTTCCATCGAGCGCTTCATTTCGCCGCGCTTGGGCGGCACCACCTTGCCCTGGTCGGACGAAATCGCGCCCTGCTTTTCCGTGCCCGCCAGCCGCTCGCAGCATTGCTTCATGATGCGCACCGACTGGCGCATCTCCTCCATGCGGATGCAGTAGCGGTCGTAATTGTCGCCATTTTTGCCGATGGGAATGTCGAAGTCGAGTTCCTCGTAGCATTCATAGGGCTGCGACTTGCGCAAATCCCAGGGTGCGCCCGAGCCGCGCACCATGACGCCGGAAAAGCCCCATTTCCAGCACTCTTCGAGACTCACAACGCCAATGTCGACATTGCGCTGCTTGAAGATGCGGTTGTCGGCGACCAGCGAAATCGCGTCCTCGAACAAGGGCATGCGCTTGTCGAGGAAAGTCGCCATGTCGGCCAGGACCTTCTCGGGGATGTCCTGGTGGACCCCGCCGACGCGGAAGTAATTGGCGTGCATCCGCGCGCCGGAGACGGCTTCGTACAGCTGCATGGTGTCCTCGCGCACCTCGAACAGCCACAGGTTGGGGGTCATCGCGCCGACGTCCATGACGTGGGAGCCAAGGTTGAGCATGTGGTTCGAAATGCGGGTCAATTCCGCCATCAGCACGCGGATATATTGCGCGCGGATCGGAACCTCGAGCCCGAGCAATTTCTCGACCGCGAGCACGTAGCTGTGCTCCATGCACATCGGCGAGCAGTAATCGAGCCGGTCGAAGTAGGGCAAAGCCTGGGCGTAGGTCTTGTATTCGATCAATTTCTCGGTGCCGCGGTGGAGCAGC
>JANLPP010000129.1:0-1951 GCA_031367295.1 Hyphomicrobiales bacterium
ATAGGGCGTCGGGTCGGCGATCTCGGCAACGTCGAAAACACCTTGCGCTGAGGTGATCCCGGCATCCGCATAGGCTTGCCGGGCCGCCGCCTCCAGCGCGGGCGCGGTTGCCAGATCCCGGTCGCCGAGGAAGCCGGTCTCAGTCGCCCAGCCCATGCCGCGCAGCCAGGCGGGCGTCACGCCGTCATGGTCCGCCACAAAGTCTTCGGCAGCAATAACCAGCGCCACCGCCCCGGTGACCGGCGGCGACACCATGTCGCTGGTCAGCGGCCAGCGTTTGGGGTCTGCCGCATCCGCACGCGGCCAGCTGGCCCGGTGTCCGCGCGCCATCGCCTGCGCAATGTCATGCACGTCGGGCGCACGGGCTGCCAGCGCATTGGCTTGCAGCGCGAAGGACGCCAGATCATCCTGCGGCAGGCGGCGGTGAAAATACGGATCGGCGGCGAGCCGCTGCACTTCGGCCAGCGAATGCGCCTCGGTCGGGCTCCATGAGACGACGAGATGCGTGCGGAACTGGCCTGAGGCGACACGCAGCACGCCCATCACAAAGGCGTGCTCGCTTGCCGACGGCGTCGAGAGAATGTCGCGGTCCACGCCGCCGACCGAGCCGGACGCCGCCATCACCGCAATGGCGCGCCCGTCCATCTGGTCGTTTGCGGCGACGACGATGCCGTCAATGTCGTCGATGCTGAGGCCAGCGTCCTTGAGTGCAGCCTGAGTCACGTCGTAGAGCAGCTCTTCAAGCGAGCGCTTGCGCCCGCTGACAGGAGCAAAGATGGCGCAGCCGATGACCGCTATTTTTTTGTTCAGGGGCATGGTGACCTCACGCGTTCAAAAATTCGGCAATCGCAACTGGCGGACCATCTGCCACGCGGGCGTGCGGCTTGCGCAGTCGCGGGGCCTTGCCGTCGATCTTGACCGGAAACAAAGCTTGCAGATCACCGGGTCCGTCACCGGCACGCACCAGGCCGCGCTCGCGCAGCTGGTCCGATGTCAGCGCCTCACCCAGATCGAGCACCGGCGAAAAGCAACAATCGACACCCGAGAAGAGCGAACTGGCCTGTTCAAGGGTAAAGCCCTGGAAGCACGCCGCAAGGTCGGCAATAAGCGCTGTCTGCGGAATGGGCTCGCTCTGGCGGCCCAGCCAGTCGGGGTGGCCGGCAGCGTGGCAGAAATTGCGCCAGAATTTTGCCTCGACGCAACCCAACATGATGTGCCGCCCGTCCGACGTCGCATAGACCTGATAATAGGCTGCACCGCCGTTGAGATAGGTGCTGCGGGGTTTTGGAACGGCGCTATTCGCGCCCCATTCGGCCACCTGAAGCAGCTGCAAAGGCATCATCACATCCGCCAGCCCGAGGTCAATTTCGCAGCCGCGCCCGCTGCCGGCGCGACCATGCAACGCGCCCAGAATGGCGATCACCGCAAACAGCGAGCCGGAGGTGTCGGCGACCGGCGGATCGAAAAACATCGGCGCGGCATCGCCGTTGCGGTCGAGAATGCCGCTGGTCGCCAGATAGTTGCCGTCATGCGCAGCCTTCAGGGCAAGGCTGCCCGTTGCGCCGTAGCCGCTGATCGAGCAATAAACCAGACGCGGATTGAGCACGCTCAAGGTTGCATAATCGAGGCCGAGCCGCGCCATGACACCGGGGCGAAAACCTTCGATCAGCACGTCAGCCCCGGCTACAAGAGCGAGAAACTCTTCGCGGACCCAGCCCAGCTTCAAATCCATGCGCCGGACCTGCTTGCCGGCGTTCAGCGCGTTGTAAAACAGGGGTCGACCCTGCGCGTCTTGCGGACCCAGATTGCCCATTTCATCGCCCTGCGGCGGCTCGATTTTCAAAACCTGCGCCCCCATATCGGCCAGCAACAGGCTCGCCATCGGGCCGGGAATATACTGCGACAGGTCGAGCACTTTTACGCCGGTCAGAAATGTTTGCAGGCGCGACAT
>JANLPP010000175.1:0-7403 GCA_031367295.1 Hyphomicrobiales bacterium
TGGATGCTCGGCCAGTCGAGGCCGCCGCCCATCCATTTCTGCCGCTTGGGGTGGTCCCAGAGCGGGCGCACCATTTCCCAGCTTGCGCCATTGTCGGCCGAGCGGAACAGCGCGCCCGGCACCGTGCCGCACCACAGCAGCCCCGGCTGGTCCGGCCCGCCGGGTTCGAGCGCGAAAATATTGATCAGGTTATAGGGTATGTCCTTGCCCCAGCCGTCCTTGTCCACCAGTCCCTCGGGCTTTGGCGGGTAGGCTGGCGCGGCAATCTCCTCAAAGCCGTTGCCGCTGGAGCGGTGCAGCTTGACGCCGAAATGGCCGTGGTTGAGCGCGGCAAAGGTCGATCCGTCACGCGGGTTGTGCATCGCCAGCGTGACATTGTCGCCGACGAAATCGGCCTGCGCAATCGCCCAGCCGGCCGGCTGGCGCGCCAGCGTGAACAGACCCTTGCGGGTCGAGACAAGAATGCGGTCACTCATGCTTGCGCCTCCCTCACTTGCGCCGTGCCCTGAGAGCGCCGCGCGGCGTCAGGCGGACGCTGCCTCGCCTTCATCGGCAGGCTCTTCATAACGGTACAGATCGCCCCATTCCTTGTCCCAGACGCCATCCGCGTCGATCACGACGATGGCGAGCTGCAGCTGGTTGGCGAGTTTTACCGCAGCCCGAAACGCATCCTTGGCGTCCATATCGCCAGAATCAATCGGCTTTGGCAGCTTCATCGTCATGGCGGCCACGGGGATGTGGAACGAACCGTTCAGCCCGTCAGCCTTCCGCGCCAGCGTCAGGTTCAGCGCGTCGGGCTGAATCTCGTCCACCTGTTCAAAACGGTTGTCCGCCATGCGCCCGCCTCCCGAGTATCTGCTGACTTTATCCGCCCGAAAGCGCCTGCAAAACAAAAATCTCGCTGTCCGGCTGCACGGGATCGCTCAAGCCGGTGCGGTCACGCAGGCTTTGCCCATCCACGATAATGCCCATGTGCCGCCGCAGCCCGGCCTGGTCATCCAGCACATAGCCGCGCAGCCGCCCGTTGGCGGCGAACACGGCGTCGAGCACCGCCCGCACGCTCGCGCCCTCTGCCCGCGTTTCGGGGCAATCGACATGCCGCCGCAGATTATTGGTGAACACAACCCGTGCCATAGGCCAAGACTGCCACAGCCTCGCCACGCGGGCAACCGGATTGGCGGGGCCGGACATTGCCTGTCTCAAAAAAATCGCGCAAGGCTCGCGCCGCCTGTCGAAACCAGCGCGGCTCGAACGTCATGCCTGTGCCGGGCAGAAGGTCCGGCCTTGTGAACACGGGAGAACATCATGCAATACCTACTGATGATCCATGGCAATGAAGCGGCGATGCAGAGCGCGCCCAAGGCGCAGATGGAACAGATGATGGCGGCCTACCGCGCCTATAGCGAGGCGATGGTGAGCGCGGGCGTCATGCGCGGCGGCGAGCGGCTGCATCCCTCAAGCGCCGCAACGGTGGTGCGCGCGCCGGACGGCAAGACGCAGGTGCTCAACGGGCCTTACGCCGAAATCAAGGAGCAGCTGGGCGGTTACTATGTGATTGAGGTCGCCGACCTTGACGCTGCCATAACCTGGGCATCACGCTGCCCCGGGGCGGCTTTCGGGGCGATTGAGGTGCGGCCGATCTGGGCCATGTAGGCGCTTTGCCGCGCCAGATCCAGCAGATCAACGATAGAGTGGAGAGTCACGTGAGCACAGACCTGAACAACCCCGCCTTTTTCGCCTATGCCATTGCAGCCCTGGTGCTTTGCCTCAATCTGCTGGCGCTGTGGGGCTATAGCGGCGTGGTGCGTGCCAGAACCGGGACGGCGATCAACCCGGAGGACAGCGCCAGGTTTGGCGCGGCTCTCAGCGAAACAGATCCGCCAGCGGTCGCCCGCGTGCTGCGCGCCCACCGCAACGCGGAGGCGGTGATTTATCCGTTTCTGCTGCTTGGCCTCGTCTTTGTGCTGGCGGGCGGCTCGGGCGGGCTGGCGAAAATCCTGTTTGGCATTTTTGCCGCCGCGCGCCTGCTGCACTCCTGTGCCTATGTTTCAGGATTGCAGCCGTGGCGAACAGGTTTCTTTGTTGTCAGCGCGCTCACGCTGGTTGCGCTGATGGCCAGCATCCTGGTGTTGCTGGCGCACTGAGACGGCTGGAGGGAACGCCAACGCGCCGCGCCCAAAATGTCAACTGGCGAAACCCGGCCCGAAGATGGCGGCGACGCCCGCCTCGCGGCTGAAAGCGTGGCGCGGCGCTCCTACGGCAAGCTCGTCGCTTTTCTCAGCGCGCGCAGCCGCGACGTGGCGGGGGCGGAGGACGCGCTGTCCGAAGCGTTTGCGGCGGCGCTGGTGGAATGGCCCCGCCACGGCGCGCCGGACAATCCGGAAGCCTGGCTGATGGCGGTGGCCAGGCGCCGCCGGATTGACGCGATGCGGCGGCACGCCAGCGCGCAGGCCGCCGCGCCGCAACTTGAAATGATCGCGCAGGAACTGGAAGCCGCCGCCGCAAGCGCGCAAGAAATCCCGGACGACCGCCTGCGGTTGATGTTCGCTTGCGCGCATCCGGCCATCGACGAGGCCATCCGCGCGCCGCTGATGCTGCAAACGATATTGGGGTTTGATGCGGCGGCGATTGCCTCGGCCTTTCTGGTTTCGCCCACAGCCATGGGCCAGCGCCTGTCGCGCGCCAAAACCCGCATCCGGCAGGCGGGCATCCCGTTCCGGCTGCCGGAGCGCCATGAGCTGGGCGGGCGGCTCGACGCCGTGCTCGCAGCGATTTACGCGACCTTCGCCGAAGGCTGGGCGGATCCGGCCGGTACCGACGCGCGGCGGCGCAATCTGGCGGGCGAAGGCATCTGGCTCGGGCGGCTCGCCGCGTCCCTGCTGCCGGACGCGCCCGAGGCGCTCGGCCTGCTGGCGCTGATGCTGCATGCCGATGCCCGCCGTGCCGCGCGACGCAGCGCGGATGGCAGCTATGTGCCGCTCGGTGACCAGGACCCGGCGCAATGGGACCATACGGTGATTGGCGAGGCGGAGGCGCTGCTGCTGTCAGCAGGCCGCATGGGCGTGGTCGGGCGCTACCAGCTTGAGGCGGCGGTGCAGTCGGCGCATGTTGTGCGCCGCCTGACCGGCGCGGCGGACTGGCAGGCGATCGTGCGCCTGTATGACGCGCTGCTGGCGATCACCGGCTCGCCCGTGGTGGCGGTCAACCGGGCGGTGGCGGTGGCTGAAACGCGCGGCCCGGCTGCCGGGCTGGCATTGCTGGACGCTCTGGCGGGTGACGCGCGGCTTGCCGGTTTTCAGTCCTGGTGGGCGGCGCGCGCCGGGCTGCTGGCGCGCGCTGGCCAAAATGGTGAGGCGCGGCAGGCCTACCAGCGCGCCATCGGGCTTGAGCCGGATCACGCCGTGCGCCGGTTTTTGCAGGAGCGGCAGGCGGCGCTGGCGCAGTGAGGCCGCTATTTGGCCAAAGCGTCAAACACGATCTTCAGGTTGAGCCCGATCAGCACTGCGGCGATCAGCGATCCCGCCACAGTCACCCACCTTGGCGCAATCAGCGCGCCGAGGCGCTGGCGCGCCGTCAGCCAGATCAGCGGCACCACCGCAAACGGCAGGGCGAGGCTGAGGATCACCTGGCTAAGCACCATCAGCTGGCCGGTTGCAGACTCGCCCGCCATCCAGATCACCGCCACAGCCGGAATGATGGCGACCAGCCGCGTCAGCAGGCGGCGCTGCCACGCCGCAAGGCGGATGCGCACAAAGCCTTCCATGACAATCTGCCCGGCCAGCGTCGCGGTGATGGTTGAGGACAGGCCGCAGGCCAGCAGCGCCACGCCAAACAGGGTCGAGGCCAGCTGCGTGCCGAGCAGCGGCGCGATCAGCCGGTGCGCTTCCTGGAGTTCTGCCACCCCGGTATGGCCCTTGCTGTGAAAAGCCGCCGCCGCAAGAATGAGGATAGAGGCATTGATCATCAGCGCGAAGGTCAGCGCCAGCGCGCTGTCCCAATGGGCAAAGCGCAGCGCCTCGCGCTTCTGCGGCAGCGAGGCACCGATTGCGCGGGTCTGCACAATGCCGGAGTGCAGGAACAGATTGTGCGGCATGACCGTCGCGCCGATGATCCCCGCCGCCAGATACAGCATGTCCGGATTGGTGACGATGGCTGGTGTTGGAACCAGCCCGCTCGCCACCCAGGCCCAGTCGGGCTTGGCCAGCACCAGCTCAGTGGCAAAGGACAGCGCGATGACGACGAGGAAAGCGATCACCACCGCCTCAAGCTTGCGGAAACCGAGGCGCTGCAGCGCCAGAATCAGGAAAACGTCAAGGACAGTCACCAGCACGCCAAGCTTCAGCGGCAGGCCGAACACCAGCTGGAAGCCGATGGCGGTGCCGATGATCTCGGCAAGGTCGGTCGCGATAATCGCGCCCTCGGCGCAGATCCACAGGCCATACGACACCGGGCGGGGCAGGGCGGCGCGGCACTGCATGGCAAGGTCCTCGCCGGTGGCGATGGCAAGGCGCGCCGACAGCGATTGCAGCAGGATGGCGATGAGGCTCGACAGCACCGCCACAAACAGCAGCGACGCGCCAAATTTTGAGCCGCCCGCCAGCGCGGTCGCCCAGTTGCCGGGGTCCATGTAGCCGGTGGCAACGAGGTAGCCAGGACCGGCAAAGGCGAGAAAGCGGCGGAACGTGCCGCCGCCGACCGGCAGGGCGACGGAGCCAAACAGCGCGCCGAGCGGCCGCTCGGTGGTCGCAGCGGCTGGCGGGGCCGGGGGCAAGCCGGAAGGCGTCATGTCGTTCATGCGTGGAATGTAGCCATGGCTACAAAGTAAGTCAATGGCTGCGCAAAGCGATTCAGCCCCTCCGTGCCACGCACCGCGTTAACGACTGCTAAACCACATTGCTTTGCAGATTTTTCAGCACCGCCCTGTAGATTTTGGGACACGCGGGGAGGGCAGGGCATGGCACACAGGATTTTGACGATGCTGGCAGCGATCATGCTGATGGCGCTTGCGGCGGGCAAGGCAGAGGCGCGGCGCGGTTTCGTGCCGATTCCCGGCGGCAGCGAAATCCTGGTCAAAGTCGTCGATATGCCGCACACGCCGGAATTTTTGCTGCGCGACGGCAAACACATCGATCTTGGCTACAAGTTCAACACGTACTGGCAGGGCGGCGAATGGATCGGCCATATTGGCTCCGACAGCCAGTATATCTCGCTCGATGCAGCGCGGATTGCGGCCATGCTCAAGGCCGCGAACCTGTCGGCGCTGCCGCCGGTGCCATCAAAACCCTGGACCTTTGCTTCGGGCTTCTGGCTGGTGCTGCTGGGCGTTCTGGCAATTGCCGGGCTGTTCAAGGCGATGCGTGCAAACCCGCGGCAGCAGCCATCGGCGTCCAGAGCATTGCAAGGCGGCGCTGGCACGGCTGCGAACGCGGAACCTGTTCCAGCCGGCAAAGCCCATGCGGCACTGGACAGCCTGCTGCGCGAGCGGGAGGCGAATGCGGCCGGCACTGCCGCGCCGCAGCAGCCTCGCTCTGCGCCAGGCGCACCGCGCGCCGCATTCGGGCGGCGGGTTTGACGGCGCGCGCGCCGCCATGCTTTTGGCTGGCGCAGCCGGCAAAATTGCCTGCCAGCGCCACTCCGGCTAAGATGGTCTGAAGCGCCCGGACAGGCGCTGCGGCAAAGGAATGCGCATGGCTGCGGCCAAAAAAGACAAGTCTGCCACTCCCATGCCGCCGGAGCAGGAGCAGGCGCGGCGCTTTGAAAAAGCCCGTGCCGCGCAGGGTGTTGCCCTGCTTGAAGATTATGTCGAGCTGATCGACGATCTTCTCGCCACGTCCGGCGAGGCGCGTCCCACCGACATCGCCCGCCGCCTCGGCGTGTCGCATGCCACCGCCATCAAGTGCCTGGCACGGTTGAAGCGCGAGGGGTTCGTGCAGTCAAAGCCCTATCGCGGCATTTTTCTCACGGATGCGGGCGCGGCGCTGGCGGTGCGGGCGCGCAACCGCCACCGCATTGTGGTTGACGTGCTGCGCGCCATCGGCGTGCCGCCGGAAAATGCCGAGCAGGACGCCGAGGGAATCGAGCATCACGTCTCCGATGTCGCGCTGGCGGCTTTTTCGGCCTTTCTGCAAAGCGGACATTAGGCAACAGCCCTGGACCGCTGGCCGCTGGCCAGCCCGCCTCGCGCGAAGGCGGGCCACAGACCGGCGGTCCAGCTAAATTTGTGACAATTCCGCAACGCCAGTCCTGACTCTTGCCTCCCCTGCGGTCCGGCGGGCAAACTGCCGCTATTCAGCCATAAACCCGACGCTAAACGTTTACGTGTAAAGCAGTACAGTCGAGTTGAAACCGCAGCGGCGCTGGCCCCTCCCTCCACGCCGCTGCGGATTTTCTTCAGGCCGCCAGTAGACCTGACAGGACAGTTGCGCGCCCGCTTGCCCGCGTGGCATTTGAGTTTGCCCGAGCCGTGTATGCTCGCCGGCCTGCCACGAGACGAATGAGGAACCATGTCCAGCGATCCGCGCCACCTGTCCAATGCCCGTTTTGACAAATCAAGGCTGCCCAGCCGCCATGTGACCGAGGGGCCGGAGCGCGCCCCGCATCGCTCTTTCCTTTACGCCATGGGCCTGACCAGCGACCAGATCCACCAGCCACTGGTCGGCGTCGCCTCGGCCTGGAACGAGGCCGCGCCCTGCAACATTTCCCTGATGCGCCAGGCGCAAGCCGTCAAGAAGGGCGTCGCCTCGGCGGGCGGCACGCCGCGCGAGTTCTGCACCATCACTGTCACCGATGGCATCGCCATGGGCCACCAGGGCATGAAATCATCGCTCGTCTCGCGTGAAGTCATCGCTGACTCTGTCGAACTGACCATGCGCGGTCACTGTTATGACGCGCTTGTGGGGCTTGCGGGCTGCGACAAGTCCCTGCCCGGTATGATGATGGCCATGGTGCGTCTCAACGTACCTTCGGTCTTCATCTATGGTGGCTCGATCCTGCCCGGCATCTTCAGGGGCAAGCAGGTGACCATCCAGGACATGTTCGAAGCGGTGGGCAAGCACTCGGCGGGTTTCATGTCCTCTGCGGATCTCGAAGAAATCGAGAGGGTCGCCTGCCCTTCGGCCGGCTCCTGTGGCGGCCAGTTCACCGCCAACACGATGGCGACAGTCGCCGAGGCTATCGGGCTGGCACTTCCGTACTCCTGTGGCGCCCCGGCTCCCTATGAAGTGCGCGATACGTTCTGTTTCACGGCGGGCGAAAAGGTGATGGAACTCATCGCCCGCAATATCCGCCCGCGCGACATCGTCACGCGAAAGGCGCTGGAGAACGCCGCTACCGTGGTGGCGGCCAGCGGCGGCTCGACCAATGCGGCGCTGCACTTGCCCGCCATCGCGCATGAGGCAGGTATC
>JANLPP010000176.1:0-3881 GCA_031367295.1 Hyphomicrobiales bacterium
GACACGAAGCGCGGACCTTCCGACTTTGCGACCCCCGGATCGTAGTCCGGGGGTCGCAAAGACGGCGGGGGGCGAAAACAGGTCAGAGCCAGCTGCCTTTGGTATAATGCTTCAGAGCGTATTTCCGACAAAATAATCCTATGACTTGACATTAGTCCTAGAATAGGTCTATAGAGACCGCCTCCCCCGCCGCCAAGGGCGTTTCGCGAAGCGGTTTTCGAAGCGGGCGGGGGGACAGAGGTCTGCGCCTCGCGCTCACCGCGCGCGAGGCCCGGAACTGCGCGCGCTCGCGGGTACGGCCCTGCGTGAGAAGTCATACGTCAGGTACTACGGTCTGGCGTCGGAGCAATCCGGTAGGAAGGTGGGTGTTTCCCCGCAAGGGGCGGCGCTCAGCCCGACGAGAGAGGACTTGCGTTAGCTTCGAACCCCCGCTGTTGACCGGGACGCCCAGTAGCTGGCGTCTTTTCACCAAAACCGGTTTATCCCCTGTCGGCGACAGGCGTCCCGGTCCCCTTGCTATCTCCATAACCCGGCTTGCCGCGCGGGAACGCGGCGGCGCGTCCGCGCAAAGCGCCAGCTGTCGCTAGCGCGACGGCAGCACGACAAAATTCAGTTTTGCCACGCTGGCATTGCTGAATTGCAGCGTGAACGGCCCCGCCTTGATCATGTAGCGCACGCTCTTGTGCAGGCCCGGACAGTCCATCTGCATGGTGACGGCGACGGGTTTCAGCACTTCGCCATTCTGCACCGCATCAATCCAGGCGGCCTCTGACAGCGTCACCTGGTACATGCCGCCAATGGTGATGTGTTTGACGCTGACAAAACCGCCAAGCGTTCCGGCCTCCGGCGTCTTTTCCGGAACTTTGGGAAACTTGACGCCTGCAACCGGCTGCAGCTGGGCGATGCCGCCGAGCGAGTAGAGCGGCACGTCCTTGCCGGACGCGACATCGGGATTTCCCGGCGTCGAAAAAAACGCCAGCTCATTGCCCAGCGGCCATTCAAACTCCTGGCAATTGGCGCTGGCGGCGGCAGGCGGCAGGGCACCGAGCGCGGCAAAGCTCAGGATGGCGGCAGTCATTCTCTTCATTTATGGCCCCGTAGCTGCAAAACTGGCAATGCCCTAGCCGTCAGTCTAGCGGTTTTCGCCGGTTGCGCCACAACAACCCGCAGCCTTGCCTGCGGCATAACAGGGTCGCATGTTGCTGACAGGTCCTGTCATTGCCGCTGTGGCATAGCACGCGTCAACACAAACCCGGGACCTCCCTATGCCCCCTCACAGCCTGTCTGCGAAACCGTCTGCGGCCGGACAAAAGCGTTTCTGGATCGCGGTCGCCTCCGCCGAACATGCACGGCATGGCAGAGACACGGGGATCATGCAGGTCGGTCATGGCAAGGGGCCACCGCTGCGCCGTCTCGCCCTGGGCGACGGCATTGTCTATTACGCGCCCGCCACCAGCTTTGGCGGCAAAGACGGCTTGCAGTCCTTTGTCAGCATCGGCCACATTAAAGACGACCGCATCTACCAGTTTGACATGGGCAACGGCTTCGTGCCGTTCCGCCGCGATGTGGCGTACGCACAATCGCAGGACGCCGCAATCCGGCCCCTGCTGCAACAGCTGGAATTGACGCGCGGCAAAACCAGCTGGGGCTATGCGTTCCGGTTTGGGCTGATCGAGATTAGTGAAGCGGATTTCGCCACCATTGCGGCGGCCATGCAGGCGGCGTTTTAGGGCGGCGTTTTAGGGCGGCCTGGCGAGGACAGGCACCGGCGGCATGGAGCGCTTGCGCCTCGTCACAAACGCAATGCCGCAAGCCGGTGTAAAAAACCTGAAACACCGTGCCCTGTGCCCAAAGCCCGCGAATTTCCCGCCCCCCTTCACAATACGGTCACAGCATGCATTAATATGGCCCCATCACAGGAATCGGCTCCGCCCGCTCCGGAGCCTTCACAGGAGAAGGTTCGCCAGCTTGACGTTTCACGTCCAGCCCACAGTGTCGCCGCAGGCTTGCCCCGCGCTCGTGCTCAATGCCGACTTCCGTCCGCTGAGCTACTATCCCCTGTCGCTGTGGTCCTGGCAGGATGCGATCAAGGCGGTGTTCCTTGACCGCGTCAATATTGTCTCCAACTATGACAAGTGCGTGCGAAGTCCGAGCCTGGAGATGCAGCTGCCTTCGGTTGTCTCGCTCAAGAACTATGTCAAACCCTCGCGCTATCCGGCCTTCACGCGGTTCAATGTTTTCCTGCGTGACCGGTTCTCCTGCCAGTATTGCGGCACCCGCGACGACCTGACCTTCGATCATGTGAGGCCGCGCTCCAGGGGCGGCATGACCACCTGGGACAATGTGGTGGCCGCCTGTTCGCCCTGCAATCTGCGCAAGGCCGACCAGTTGCCGGAAAAGGCGCGGATGTTCCCGCGCCACATGCCGTACCAGCCGACCGTGCATGACCTGCACCAGAACGGCAGGCTGTTCCCGCCCAACTACCTGCACGACAGCTGGCTGGACTATCTCTACTGGGACTCGGTGCTGGAGCCATAGGCGGCGCGCGCCGCCAGCGCCGTGATGCCCAGCGAAATCACCGCGTTCCAGCCCGCCAGCGACAGGCCGAGGATGCGGATCGCCACCTCGTCGCAACGCACCACCCTGAAATCCTTGAGCTGCTCCAGCAGGTTGCCGCCCGCCGCCGGCAGCGAGGAGCCGGTGCAGGCGCTCGGCCCCGGCCAGAAACCCCATTCCACGCCCGCGTGATAGGCGCCGAAAGCGGCGCTGCCCGCAAACACCAGCGCCAGCGCGGCAAAGCCTGCGGTGATGAGGCCGCGCGGGCCGCGCAGGGTGATCCAGGTGACGATCAGCGCCAGCGGCACGCCGAAATAATACGGCTGGCGCTGCTTCAGGCACAGTTCGCAGGGCAGGATGCCAAAGCCCTCAAAAATCCACGCGCCGACGATGGTGACACTGGCGGCAAAGCCGATCAGCACAGCCGATTCCAGCGGCGGCAGCCGCCAGAGTTTTGCAAAAGCCGCGTTCATGCCATGCCTCACAACACCCTCGCCGCAAGCCAGAAGCCCAGCACAATGGTGCCGCCAATGCCTAGCATGAACGGCGCGAAATGCCGCTCCAGCGCCGCCTTGATCGGCTCGCCATAGCGGCTGAGAATGGCGGCGAGGAAGAAAAACCGCAGGCCGCGCGTGATCACCGACAGCACCACAAACAGCGGAAAACTATAGCCCAGCAGGCCGCTGACAATGGTCACCAGCTTGTAGGGTATTGGCGTCAGGCCCTTGATCAGGATAACCGCCCAGCCCCAGCGCGCGTAAAAATCACGCAGGGACTCGATGCGCGCGCCATAGCCATAGAGGTCGATCAGCCAGCGCCCGAGCGTGTCATACAGCAGCGCGCCAATGCCATAGCCGACAATGCCGCCCAGCACCGAGGCGACCGTGCAGATGGCAGCGTAGTGCAGCGCCCGCTGCGGCCGCGCCAGCGACATCGGCACCAGAATGACATCGGGCGGCACCGGAAAAAACGAGCTTTCGGCGAAAGCGATCAGCGCCAGCGCCCATGGGGCGCGCGGACTTTCGGCCAGCGCCAGGGTCCAGTGATACAGGCGTTTGAACATGGATAGTGGCTGGTCCTGGAAAGGCGGTGCGCCGCCGCGCGGCGGGCGCGCACGGGTCGCGCCCTATTGCGGCAAAGTCAAGTCCGCGCCGCGCGGCTGCCGCATGTTGACCTTGGCGCGCGCCCCGCTATAAGCACGCCCATCCGGCAAGGCGGCAGCAAGCCGCCCGGCCCGGGCCCCTGTGGCGGAATTGGTAGACGCGTCCGACTCAAAATCGGATTCCGCAAGGAGTGCTGGTTCGATTCCGGCCAGGGGCACCAAA
>JANLPP010000187.1:0-16123 GCA_031367295.1 Hyphomicrobiales bacterium
GCCCGCCTTCTTCACCTTGTCCTGCAGCCCATAGGTCGTGAACCCCTTGGCCGTCTCGGCAATCTCCGCCTCGCTCAGCAGCACCGGTCCGCCGATCAGCAGCGACATGTAATATTGGCGGGCGATGGTTTCGAGTTCCACCGCGAGCCACATGGCCTTGTCGAGACTGGAGCCGACCGCGATCATGCCGTGGTTGGCCATCAGGCAGCCATTGCGGTTTTGCAAGGCGGCGATGGCGAGTTCTGAAAGTTCCTGCGTGCCGTAGCGGGCATAGCCGGCGCAGCGGATGTCCGCGCCGCCAAAGGCCGCGATCATGTAGTGGCAGGCCGGAATGTTCTTGCGCGCGATGGCCAGCACGGTGGCATAGGGCGAATGCGTGTGCACGATGGAGCCGACATCCGGGCGCGAGCGCAGAATGTCGAGATGGAAGCGCCATTCGACCGAGGGTTTCAGCGGGCCGGCCCATGAGCCATAGTCGCCTTCGAGCGGCATCGCGGCGATCATCTCCGGCACCAGTGTGTCATAGGGCGTGGCGGACGGCGTGATCAGCATCGTGTCCTTATAGCGGGCGGAAATATTGCCGGACGTGCCCTGGTTGAGGCCGCTGGCATTCATGCCGCGCGCCTTGGCGATGATGTCTTCGCGGATGGCGGTTTCGTCTTTGGCGATGGCGGGTTTTTTCATGGCAGGGCTCTTCGTTCATTTCAGCAGGGGTTGAGCGGCGGCTCGCACACCACATAGCGCAGCACCTCTTCTGCCGCCATCTCGGCGGCAAGGGTTACGCTACGCACCGAGGCACCGGCGATATGCGGGGTAAGCGTGACATTGATCCATGCTGCGTTGCAGCATAATTCAGCCGTCCCGGGTGGCCGCCGGCACTGCTCGGGACAAACTTTGACGCGGGCGTCCCGATGCGGCACTTTGCGCGACGCGGGGCGATAATGCGGCGAGGAGACATGGCGATGAGCGTGCGGGCATTTGGCGAGGCGGATGGCGTCACCGTGTTTGAAGTCATCCTGCGTTCGGCGGGCGGGGCCGAGGCAAAAGTCATTTCCTGGGGCGGGGTGCTGCATGACCTTGTCGTGCCCTGTACGCAGGGTCCGCAGCGTGTCGTGCTCGGCCTCAACACGATGGACGACTATTTGAAACACTCGCCGCATATGGGCGCGACGGCGGGGCGCTTTGCCAACCGCATCGCGCGCGGGCGGTTTGCCATTGACGGGCATGCCTATGAGACGCCCTGCAACGAGGGCGGCAAGAATGCGCTGCACGGCGGCGGCAAGGGCCTCGGATTTGGCTCGCGGCCCTGGAAGCTGGGCCTGCATGACGCCTCGTCCGTCACCATGTCGTTGCACTCACCCGATGGCGAGGCGGGCTATCCCGGCAACCTGAATGTCAACTGCACCTACCGTTTGCTGGAGAGCGCGACGCTGGAAGTCGAGATGCGCGCCTGGACCGACGCGCCGACGCTGGTCAATCTGGCGCATCACTCTTACTTCAATCTCGACGGATCCGCTGACGCGCGCGACCACGAGCTGCTGCTGCACGCCGATTTTTACACGCCGGTTGACGAGGACAATATCCCGACCGGCGAAATCCTCAAGGTTGCGGACAGCGCATTTGATTTTTGCGCGGCGCGCCCGATCCGCAACGCGCAGGACCAGCGTTACGATCATAATTTCGTCATTGCCCCGATGCCGGACCGCGCCACTGGCCTTGCCCTGGCCGCGATACTGCGGTCTCCCAAAAACGGCCTGTCGATGGAGGTGCGGACCACCGAGCCGGGCCTGCAATTTTATGACGGCGCAAAGCTGTCGTGCCCGGTTCCGGGCCTTGGCGGCGCAACCTATGGCGCGCATGCTGGCCTGTGCTTTGAGGCGCAGACCTACCCCGACGCGCCAAACCACCGGCATTTTCCCAGCGCGGTAGTGCGCCCGGGCGCGGCCTACCGCCAGGTGACGCAATATAAATTCAGATGAGGGCGGGCAGCGCGCGTGTTCAGTTTGCCTGCGTCAATTGCCTTCGGGTGCCAGCGCCGAGCGGAGCGATTTGATATTGTGGCGGAACATGTCGAGATAGGTGGCCGCTGGCCCGTCGGCGGGTGACAAAGCGTCAGAAAACAGGGTACCGCCGATTTTTGCGCCGGAGTCCCGGCTGATCTGCGCGATCATGCGCGTGTCGGTGATATTTTCCAGAAATACCGCAGGGATTTTCTCGGACCTGATCTGCCGGATAATTCTGGCAACGTCTTTGGCTGATGGCTCGGCGTCGGTTGCCACGCCTGCCGGCGCCAGAAACTGCATGCCGTAGGCGATGCCAAAATAGCCAAAGGCGTCATGGCTGGTGATAATCCTGCGCCGGGCGGCGGGAATTTGGTCGATGCTGGCTTTTACCTCCGCCTCCAGCGCGTCAATGGCGGCGATAAATTTGGCGGCATTGGCCTCATACCCGGCCTTGCCGTCCGGGTCGGCCATGACGAGGCCGTCACGAATGTTCTGCGCATAAAGGCGGCCATTGGCGAGGCTTTGCCAGGCATGCGGGTCCGTCACTTTCCTCGCCTTGCCACCGTCCTCCTCCTCCATCTGCTGGGTCTCGACGCCGGTTGAGACGACAATAGTCAGGCCCTTGAAGCCCGTGGATTGCTGCAGCCGCGGCATCCAGCCCTCAAAACCCAGACCGTTGAGGAACAGCACCCGCGAGTCGAGCAGCGCCCTGGCGTCGGCGGGGGTTGGCTGGTAGACATGCGCGTCGCCATTGGGGCCAACCAGCGTCACTACATTGACTCGGTCGCCGCCGATCTGGTGCACCATGTCGCCAAGGATGGAAAACGAGGCGGTGACCTTGAGTTTTTCATCCGCCGCAACCGGTGCTGCAAGGCCCGCCAGCGCGCCGGCCAAGGCCAGTCCGAAGGCGATGAAACCACGCTTGTTCATGGGAGACTCCTGTCAGGCATCGCGCCGGGGGCTGATAGCTGGCACGCCGGGCGGGGGCGCATTCGCCGTCGCTGCAATTTGAAATGTGATATCATTCAAGATGGTGTCGTCAACTGTTGCTGGCTTTACGGCCCGCTGCCGTCCGGCTGCCCGGAGGCGTGCGCTTCACGGTTTGGTCGCCATCGCGAAAAGTGGTAGCCTGCCAGAGCTGAGCGTTGCCACGGCACAGTGGTCCCCGGAATCCGCATGAATACATTGCCTGATTTGCACGATCACGCTGAAGGCGGCGGCCATGATCACCCGCCGGTGATGGCGCTGGCCGAGAATTATTGCCGGAAGCATGGGGCCTCGCTGACACCGATCCGGCGTCGGGTGCTGGCCGAGCTTGCCGCAAGCGCCGTGCCGCTCAGCGCCTATGACTTGACCAGCCGCCTGCACGGACCAAAGAAGATTGCGCCGGTGCAGGTCTATCGCGCGCTGGAGTTTTTGCAGGAGGCCGGGGTTATCCACCGGCTGGCAACGCGCAGTGCCTTCATCGCCTGTGGCCATGCGCATGCCGGGGGCGAGACGATTGTGTTTCTGGTCTGCGGCAGGTGCGGCAAGGTGGAGGAAGCCCATTCGGCGCTTGTCGAGCGCGGGTTGAAGGGCGCGGCGGTCGCCAGCGGCTTCAGGACCCGGCATAGCGTGGTGGAAGTTGAGGGCGATTGCGCTGCGTGTTTTGCAAAGCTGGGCACGGCTGATACCGGTGCACAATGACCATCTGCTGCGGAGCCCGCCAGGCAGCGTGAAAGCCTCGCCTGAACGGTGCGCCAGCCGGGAGAGGGTTGCGCCAGCTGCCCGGCGCCCGTATCGTCGCGCCGGAACCAACGGGCTGGACAACAATGACCTATTGCGTGGGGCTGCTGCTGAAAGAAGGCCTGGTGATGCTGGCCGACACCCGCACCAATGCGGGCCTCGACAATATCGCCACCTTCCGCAAGCTGCATATTTTTGAAACGCCGGGCGAGAAAATGTTCACGCTGGCGACGGCGGGCAATCTGGCTTTCACCCAGTCGGTGATTTCCATCCTGCGCGAAGGTGTCGAAACCGACGAGGGGCCGCGCACCCTGCTCGACCAGCCCAGCATGTTCCGCGCCGCGCAGTTCATCGGCCAGGTGATCCGGCAGGTCTACAAGAGCGACGGCCCGGCCATCGAGCAGAATGGCGCGTCGCTGGATTTCACCATGCTGTTCGGCGGGCAGGTCAGGGGCCGCAACCTGCGCTTGTACCTGATGTACAGGGCAGGCAATTTTATCGAGGCGACATCGGACACGCCTTACCTGCAGGTGGGCGAGCATAAGTATGGCAAGCCGATTCTCGACCGCGCCGTCAATTTTGACACGAAGCTGTATGACGCGCTGAAGCTGGCCCTGATCTCGATGGATTCGACCATGCGTTCCAACCTCGGGGTCGGCATGCCGCTGGATTTTGTCGTGCTGCGCCGCGGCGCGCTGCAATGGGAGGTCAACCAGCGCATCGAGCCGGGCGAACCGTATTTTCATGACCTGCGCGAGCGCTGGTCCGCCGCGCTGCGCCGCGCCCATATCGACATTCCGCCGCCGCCGTATGGGCCGGGCGCGCGGCCGCAGGGTGAAGCAAATCAGGCACCCTTGCCAATGGGCGGCTTGTCTGCTTAAAGCCCGCTCTCAAACCGCCCGGCCAGTCAGGGCTGCCGTGGCGGTTTGTTTTCGCTCATTTCGACGCGAATGGGTGTCCTGCTTGCGGGACTGCCCGCAAAAGGAGAGCCAAATGCCCAAGTTGAAGACCAAATCGGGCGCTAAAAAGCGCTTTAAAGTGACTGGCACCGGCAAGGTGATCTACACCCAGGCCGGCAAGCGCCATGGCATGATCAAACGGACCAACAAGCAGCTCCGGAACCATCGCGGCACCAACGTGCTGTTCAAGTCCGACGGCGACAACGTCAAGCGGTTTTTCCTGCCCAACGGCTGAAACGCTTCGATCATTGTAACCCTTCGCTTTTTACCGTTTTCAGGAGATCATCATGGCACGTGTCAAACGGGGCGTAACGTCCCACGCCAAGCATAAAAAGACCCTCAAGGCCGCCTCCGGCTTCCAGGGCCGCCGCAAGAACACAATCCGCACTGCAAAAGCAGCTGTCGACAAGGCGATGCAATACGCCTACCGCGACCGCAAGAACAAGAAGCGCACGATGCGCGCCCTGTGGATCCAGCGCCTCAACGCCGCGGTGCGGGAACTCGGCCTGACCTACAGCCGCCTGATTGACGGCCTGACCAAGGCGGGGATCACGGTTGACCGCAAGGTGATGTCGGATCTGTGCGTGTCGCAGCCGGAAGCTTTCAAGGCGCTGGTCGAAAAGGCCCGCGCTGCCATTCCGGCGCAGATTGCAGCGTAAGCCTTCGCCCGGGACTGCCAAAGAAGCCGCCTCTGCGCGGCTTTTTTGTTGGGCGGAGCATGGCAATGCGGCAGGGTCGGCCTGTCTTGCGCCTTGACACAGGATGGCGCGGCGCTGCACATCCATTGCCTCACCGCCTTGAACGCCTGCACTCCGGAGCCAACATGACCAGCCTCGCCCAGTCCCTTCCCGCCGCCACATTTGCCAAAGGCTCGGCCCTGCGCAGGACGGCTGCAATTCTCGCCGGCTCGGCGCTGCTGGCGGTCTCGGCGCAGATCACCGTGCCGATGTATCCGGTGCCGATGACCATGCAGACGCTGGCTGTGTTGCTGATCGGTGCTTTTTGCGGCTGGCGTCTCGCGGCGGAAATTGTGCTTGCCTATATTCTGGAAGCTGAACTCGGGCTGCCTGTGCTGGCGCAGGGCAAGACCGGCATCGCCACGCTTATGGGCCCGACAGGCGGCTACGTGCTTGGCTTTCTGATGGCCGCCGCCGCAGTCGGCTGGCTGGCTGAACGCGGCTGGCACCGCACGCTGCCTGGCCTTGCCGCCTCCATGCTGATCGGCGCTGCGCTGGTCTATCTGCCCGGCGTGCCGTGGCTTGCGAGTTTCATCGGCATGGAAAAGACTATTACTTTCGGCGTCACGCCTTTCGTCATCGGCGACTTGATCAAGGCGGCGCTGGCCGGCGTCATCGTGCTGGCCGCAAACCGCGCGACGCTCCGCGCGTGAAGACTGCGGGGCGCCAGCCGATACGGCTGCGTCCGCACCACCTGCTATGCATGCTCACGTACATCGGGCGGGGCTACAGCCCCGGTTTTTGCGCCAGCATGACACGCCTGCTTCGGTTGATTGCGGCGGGGCGGCTGGTGGCTGTTGCAAGCGGCCCTGACGACATTTGCGCAGCCAACCGGGGCAGCGCTGCGGGCCGCCACTGCCGCGCCGCGAGCGTTCGGGCGCGCGACGGGCGCGCGGCGCGCGACCTGCAAAGCCTGCGCCTTGCGCCGTTGGCGCCCGGCACTGTCCTGCGGCTGACGCCCGCCCTGCTGGCCCGCATGCGCGCCGCTTTTGCCCGTGGCGCAAGCCGGGGGGCCTGCGCCGGGTGCAGCTGGAAGCAACTCTGCGATGGCGTGGCGGGGCAGGGGTTTGCGGGTTGCGTGGTGCCACAGCGGCGATCAGGATTTCAGGCTGTCCGGCCACCCGTGTAAAATTGCGCTGCCGATTTCTGGCGATGAAGGCCAGTGACCCTTCCTTTGTCCGCGATGCTCTGTGCAGGCGCCGAGATCATGCGGCTCGGGCTGAACCGGCGCGCCGTTGAGGAGGAACAGCATCCCCTCTTTGCCGCCGGGCGCAGAGCGCACAAACCGGTCGGCCTCGTCCAGCGCCGCGCGCAGCCGCCGTGACACCGACGCCGCATCAACGGGTTCGGACAGTTCAAGTCCCGCGTAATCGTCGGCAAGGTAGCGCGCGTTGCGGCGGATTTCCGCAATCAGGCTTTCCGGGCAGAATCCAGGGTCCTTGGCGACCGCAGCCCACATTACCGCACCCAGCGGCAAGTGCTTGTCGTGAATGAACAGAAGGTCCAGCACATCGCGCGGCTCGCGCCGCCCTGCCGCTGCCCGCGCCTTGTTGGTGGCAAGATCGGCGACATGCAGGCGGTAGCCGAACAGATCATCCCTGAGCGCCGGAAAAAAGCGGAAATCACTGTCCCGCGCCCATTCGAGCCGGGTCGCCTCGCCGCGTTGAGCCACATCGGCGACATGGATACCCGGCTCCCGCCGCAGCCATCGCAGGTCGAATCCATTCGCTGCCAGCAAGGCCGCATCCGCGTCGGCGGCGCGCGCCACTGCCTCCTCGCGATCATGGAAAATATCAATGTCTTGTGAATACCGGCCGCTGTCGCGGTTCAGCGCGGCCGCGCCTGCCACATAGCTTTCCGGATTGCGGTGGGCCGCCAGCGCCCGCAGCACGTCGCTCTGCAGCCTAGACAGCGGCACGGCAGGCCTCTTCTATTTGTATGGCCAGCGGTCGTGACTGCATGTTGCCTTCGTGGCGCAGGGCTTCGGCGACAGCCAGCGCCTGCGTGATGGTTGGATTTGCCACGGGCTTGCGGCTCCACAGCATCGCGACGCCGAACCGCGCGAACGCCGCATCGTACAAGCGTGCCACCGCTTCAGGCGCGGGTCGCCCGGCACCGGCTTGTCTCAGGTCTTCGAGGCTGCGCAGGTCGGTCATGCGGCTAACATAACAGGGGAGTTGTGGTGGCGCATTGCCTATGGCAGGTGCCGTGCCTCACCCCTCGCTGACCATCTCAAAGCCGCCCCAGATCAGCCGTTTGCCGTCAAACGGCATGCCGTCCGGCCCCGGCTGCATGCGCGGGTCCGCCATGACTCGTCTGTTGCCTTCGTCGCGCGCGGCGCGCGACGGCCAGACGATCCACGAGAAAACCACGGTCTCATCCGGCTCGCATTTCACCGCCAGGGGGAAGGACGTGAGCTTGCCCTCGGGCACATCGTCGCCCCAGCATTCAACGACTTTCAGCGCGCCGTGCTCCTTATAGACCGGCGTCACGTCGCGCGACATTTTCAGGTAAGCCTCACGCTTGGCCTTGGGCACGGGGATCACAAATCCGTCGATATAGGTCATGGGGTTTCTCCTTGCTGTCTATGAACCGTCATATGCCCGTTGCAGCTTGGCGATATCCAGTCTGGTCATCTGCATCACCGCCGCCATGACGCGGTTGATCTTGACCGGATCGCCGCCGCTCATCATCGCCCCCATGGCTTTGGGCACGATCTGCCAGGACAGGCCGTATTTGTCCTTGAGCCAGCCGCAGACGCTGGTCGAACCGCCGCCGCCTGACAGTGTTTCCCACATTTTGTCCAACTCGGCTTGCGTGTCGCAATTCACCATCAGCGAAATCGCTTCGCTGAATTTGAACTGCGGCCCGCCGTTAAGGGCGAGGAACTCCTGGCCTTCAAGTTCGAAAGCCACGGTCATCACCGAGCCTTCCGGTCTGCCGGAGCCTTTCGCGGCTTCCGGTCCGTAGCGGGTGATTGCGCCAAGTTTGGAATTTTTGAAAACCGATGTGTAGAATCTGGCGGCTTCCTCAGCCTTGTCGTCAAACCACAGGCAGGGGGCGATTTTATTCATGGCGATTTCTCCTGGCAGTCTCTCGTGACGAGCCTTACCCATGTCGCCGCGGCAAATGGGCGGCATGGTTCGTCTTCAAGAGCTTTTCTGCTTCGCCATGAATTCCATCATGGCGTCGTGCATCTCGTCCGGCGTCATGTCGCGCATGTGCTGGGCGATGGACCATTTGTGGCCATAGGGATCCTCCACTATGCCATAGCGGTCGCCCCAGAACTGGTCGGCGACAGGCATCGTCAGTTTCGCGCCAGCCTTGACGGCCTGTGCCGCTGCGGCGTCCACATCTGACACAAAGATGTGAATCGTGACGGGGGAACCCTTCAGCGCCAGCGGCCCGAGCGCGCCCCATTGCGGCATCTCGTCGACCAGCATGACCGCCGCGCCGCCGATGGTGATCATGGCGTTCATGATTTTACCGTCGTGCATCGGCATGCGGTATTTTTCCTCCGCGCCAAAGGCGTTCTTGTAGAACTCGATGGCGTTGGCCGCGCCGGCGCAGATGAGATGCGGCGTGACGGCGCTCATGCCGTTGGGGCCGGGAATAGCGTAGGATTGGGTCATTATGTCTTGCCTCTGCGGTGGGGGTTGCGATGCGCTGGCGCCTGTTATTCCGCTGCCGCCAGATGCTTGAACATGTGGCCGCGCGCCGCCGCGTCCATCACCGGCTTGAAGGCGAATGTGTCTTTCAGCGCCACGGCTTTTGCGGCTGCCGGGCGGGCGGAAATTTCATCGACGAGGCGCTTGAGGTGTGGAAAGGCCACAAAAGCGTCATCGCCCAGAATAAACGGCACCATGCGGGCCCAGCCCCACACTTCCATGTCGACAATCGAGTAGGTGTCGCCAATCATGTAGCGGCGGGTTGCCAGATGGTCGTTGAGCACGCCGAAATGCCGCCTCGCCTCAAACTGGTAGCGCGTGTTGGCATAAGACACCTTTTCCGGCGCGAAATGTTTAAAATGCACCGCCTGGCCGCTGAACGGGCCGACGCCTGTCGCGACAAACATCAGCCAGGACAGAAACTCGCCCCGGTGTCCGGCGGCGGGGAGAAATTTGCCGGTTTTTTCGGCAAGGTAGAGCAGGATGGCGTTGCTGTCGAAAACCACTGTGCCATTGTCGTCAATGACCGGCACCTTGCCATTGGGGTTGAGGGCCAGAAACTCCGGCGTGAACTGATGGCCCTGGCGCGTGTCCACCGGCATTGGCTGGAACGGCAGGCCAGCCTCCTCCAGAAACAGCGCGACTTTGGTGGGGTTGGGCGAACCGTTGAAATAGAACTTGAGCATAGGGTGCCTCCGGGTGCGGCGGGGCGCGGCCCGCCGCACCCGCTGTCAGGGGCGCGAACATCCAGCATGCGCCGGCGAAGCGCAAGCTTTACGGCAACAAGTAGCAGAATCGCTCTTCGACGATTTTGCCATCCTTGGCCGTGTAAATGCCAACTTCGTCCATCTGCATGCGCTTGCCGGTGGCCTTCGGGGTCACGTCATATTTGAAGCGCACGACGAACTGGTCGCCATTGACAAAGGGGCCTTCCGCGCTCGCCGAATGCACTTCATGGTTGGCGAAAAACCATTCGCCCTTCTTCTGCACCTCCGCCTTGCCCTTGCAGACGGCCATCGGGCCATCCATCGCCTCATAGCTGGCAATCGAATCGGCGTTGTATTTCGCGGCGGCACCGGCGTCGTCACGCTTCTTCAGCATGCTGACAAAATCCTTGGCGAGGTCGGTTGTGGTCATGGGATGTTCCTTTCCTGCGGTTTTCGATAAACACCGATTGCGCCAGTCCTCTGTCAAGACCTGTCAGGAGTATGACGCACGGCTTCGGCATCTTGACTTGCCGCCGGGCCAGTGCGACTGCGCTCGCGCTATCGGCCCGCCGGAGACCCTGACCCATGACCGCAGCTTTCATCTTTCCCGGCCAGGGTTCGCAGGCGGTCGGCATGGGCAAGCTGCTGGCGGCGCATTTTTCGCAGGCGCGCGCGGTGTTTGACGAGGTGGACGCGGCGCTTGGGCAGAAGCTGGCGCAGCTGATGTTTGAGGGGCCGGAGGCCGAGCTGACCCTGACCGCCAATGCGCAGCCGGCCCTGATGGCGGTCAGCATGGCGGCGCTGCGCGTGCTGGAGCATGAGGCGGGGCTGGACCTGAAACGCGACGCGAAATTTGTGGCGGGGCATTCGCTGGGCGAATATTCGGCGCTGGCGGCGGCGGAGTCATTGACGCTGGCCGACACGGCGCGGCTATTGCGCATAAGAGGCGACGCCATGCAGAAAGCCGTGCCGGCCGGCGAGGGCGCGATGGCGGCGCTGATCGGGCTGGAGTTCGGCCCGGTGGCGGCGATCGCCACCGAGGCTGCCAGCGCCGACTGGGCGCGCGCGGGGGTGTGTCAGGCCGCCAATGACAATGGCGGCGGGCAGGTGGTGATCTCCGGGACAAAACACACGGTGGAGCGCGCCATGGAACTGGCGAAAGCCAAAGGGGCCAGGCGCGCCATCCTGCTGCCGGTGTCCGCGCCTTTCCATTGCGCGCTGATGCAGCCCGCCGCCGAGGCGATGCAGGAGGCGCTGGCCAGGGTGACCATCAAGGCACCCGTCGTGCCGGTGGTGGCCAACGTGCTGGCCGCGCCGGTGGGCGACCCGGACGACATCCGCAAGCGCCTCGTCGAGCAGGTGACCGGCACCGTGCGCTGGCGCGAGAGCGTCGCGTATATGGCGCATCACGGCGTCACGCATTTTTATGAGCTTGGCAGCGGCAAGGTGCTGTCGGGGCTGGTGAAGCGGATTGCCGCGCTGGCGACTGGCTTGGCCATCGGCACGCCGGAGGATGTGGTGGCGTACCGGGCCGGCAAAGGGTGACCTGGACCGCCGGCCTCTGGCCGGCCTTCTAGATGCAAGCAAAGCCGGCCGGAGGCCGACAGTCCAACGGAGCTTTCCCCATGTTCGACCTCACCGGCAAAACCGCCCTTGTTACCGGCGCTACCGGCGGCCTTGGCGGCGCTATCGCCCGGGCGCTGCATGCGCGGGGGGCGACTGTAATGCTTTCGGGTACCCGCGCGGAAGCGCTGGAGGCGCTCGCCGCCGAACTCGGTTCGCGCGTGTTCATGCAGGCCTGCAATCTCGCCGACAAGGCATCGGTCGAAGCCCTTGTGCCCGCCGCCGAAAAGGCCATGGGCCAGCTCGATATTCTGGTCAACAACGCGGGCGTGACGAAGGACAACCTGTTTTTGCGCATGAAGGACGAGGAGTGGGACGCGGTGATCGCGGTCAACCTGACCGCTGGTTTCCGTCTTTCGCGCGCCGCGTTGCGCGGCATGATGAAACGCCGCCATGGCCGCATCATCGGCATCTCGTCTGTGGTCGGCTTTACCGGCAATCCGGGCCAGGCCAATTACGCCGCCTCCAAGGCCGGCATGACCGGCATGGTGAAATCGCTGGCGGCGGAGGTCGCCTCGCGCGGCATCACGGTCAATTGCATCGCGCCCGGCTTTATTGAAAGTCCGATGACCGCCGCGCTGAACGACAAGCAGAAGGAGGCGATTCTGGCCAGGGTGCCCGCCGGTCGGCTGGGCATGGCGGCGGAGATCGCGGCGGCGGCGGTGTTTCTGGCGAGCATGGAAGCCGCCTATGTGACCGGCGCGACGATTCACGTGAATGGCGGGATGGCGATGGTTTGAGGCTTCTTGCGTTCTCAACAGGCATTGCCCCTTGCACAGTATCTGGCCACTCGCCATGTAAAAAGAAGTGTGTTAGGCAGCGCCCGATTGCGGAAGATTGGCCGGTCCCTGCGCATTGGCCTTTCCGCTCCTGCCGTCTTGGCGGGGCGGGCAATTGGCCGGGACGAATGCAGCCGCCTGCCACGCAGGCATGACTTGAAGACTAAGGATCCACTAAAATGAGCGACGTCGCCGAGCGGGTGAAAAAGATAGTTGTCGAACATCTCGGCGTTGAAGCCGACAAGGTGGTCGAGAACGCGAATTTTATCGATGATCTTGGCGCTGATTCGCTCGATACAGTCGAGCTGGTCATGGCCTTTGAAGAGGAATTCGGCGTCGAAATCCCTGACGACAAGGCTGAAACAATTGTCACCTTCGGCGATGCCGTCAAGTTTCTGGAAAAGGCGCAGACCGCCTGAGTCCGGCATACTGTCTGGCTGGTGCTGAATTCCACCGGACGGGGGCAGGCAGAGCATTTCAAGCGGCAAAATAGCAGCTCAAAGCCAGGGGCCGGTCATTCCGGCCCTTTTCGTATGTGCCGGGACGTGTCAACCTGGGTGCTGGAAATATCAGGAGGGGTGGGGCTGATATGAGACGGGTTGTTGTCACCGGGCTGGGGATGGTGTCGCCCCTGGCCAGCAGCGCCGGGGGGACATGGCGGCGGCTGCTGGCAAGCGAAAGTGGCGCGGCGCGCATCAGCAATTTTGAGGTTGGCGACCTGCCGTGCCAGATCGCCTGTCAAGTCAGGCGCGGTGACGGGGCCAATGACAGCTTCAATCCGGATGACTGGATGGAGCCCAAAGAACAGCGCAAGGTCGATGATTTTATCCTCTACGGCGTCAGCGCCGCGACCCAGGCGCTGAAGGACGCGGACTGGGCGCCCAAAACCTACGAGGACCAGATCGCCACCGGCGTGATGATCGGTTCGGGCGTAGGCGGCATCAACCGCATTTATGACGCGTCGATGCTGCTGAACGAGCGCGGCCCGCGCCGCCTTTCGCCCTTCTTTCTGCCCGGCCTGCTGATCAATCTGGCCAGCGGCTATGTGTCGATCCAGCACGGGCTGAAAGGCCCGAATCACGCGGTGGTCACCGCCTGTTCCACTGGCGCGCATGCCATCGGTGACGCGGGACGGCTGATCGGGCTGGGCGACGCTGATGTTATGGTGGCGGGCGGGGCCGAATCGACGGTGAACCGGCTGAGCCTTGGCGGGTTTGCCGCCTGCCGCGCGCTGGCCACCAATTTCAACGACCGCCCGGCCCAGGGCTCGCGCCCCTATGACAAGGACCGCGACGGGTTCGTCATGGGCGAGGGCGCAGGCTGCGTCGTGCTGGAAGAGCGCGAGCACGCATTGGCGCGCGGCGCCCGCATTTATGCGGAGCTTGTGGGCTACGGAATGTCGGGCGACGCCTATCATATCACCGCGCCTGCGCCGGACGGCGACGGCGCTTTCCGCGCCATGCGCGCGGCGCTGAAGCGGGCCGGAATCGACGCATCCGGCATTGATTACATCAATGCGCATGGCACTTCGACGCCGATCGGCGATGAAATCGAGCTGCGGGCGGTCGAGCGGCTGGTCGGCGGGCATGCCGGGCGCGTCTCGATGTCCTCGACCAAATCCGCCATCGGGCATCTGCTCGGCGCGGCCGGCGCGGTCGAGGCGATTTTTTCCATTCTGGCGATTCGCGACGGCATAGCGCCGCCGACACTCAATCTTGATAATCCGTCGGTTGAAACCGCCATTGACCTCGTGCCGCATGTGGCGCGGCGGCGGCAGATCGATACGGCCCTGTCGAATTCCTTTGGCTTTGGCGGCACCAACGCCTCGCTGATTTTCCGGCGGCATTGAGGGTGTCCGGCGCGGCAGCTGCGGCCGAAATCCGGTCGGCATGTCTTGCCGCTTTGCAGGCGGTCGCAAAGTGTCTAAGACGGCGGCTGGCTGGCGGTTTATTTGCAACGATTAACGCTGAAGTGATCGCATGAACGATTTGGCCATTCCCATGGGTCTTGGCGCTGACGCGCAGTCGCTCCGCCTCGGCGAAGCCTTGTTTGGCCGCAGGCGGCAGCCCAAAAGCCCTAACGAGGCATTGCAGCCGCAGGCCGCGCCGCCCCCGCCACCACCACCGAGGCGCCGCAAGCGCAGCCCGATTCTGTCGGCGGCCAGCGGCATCCTGTCGTTTCTGGTGATTGTGGCGATTGGCGCGGGGCTGCTTGACTCATCCCTGCAACGCTCGCTGCGCACGCCGGGGCCGCTCGCGGCCGACAAGATTGTGGTGATCCCGCCTGGCACGCCGCCGGGGGACATTGCCGACCAGCTGGAGAGCGAAGGCGTTATCAGCAACAAATTCATGTTCAATTTTGCCGCCGTGCGTGAGGGCGTGCGCAGCAGTCTCAAGGCCGGCGAGTATAATTTTAAACAGCAGGCGAGCCTGCAGGACACGATAGATGTTCTGGTCAGCGGCAAGGCCATCCTGCATTCGGTGACCATCCCGGAGGGCCTTACCAGCGAGCAGGTGGTCAACCGGCTGAAGGAGAATGACATTCTTGTCGGCGATGTGCGGGATATCCCCAAAGAGGGATCGTTGCTGCCTGACACCTACAAATTCGCGCGCGGCCTGTCGCGCGACCAGCTGCTGCAAAAAATGGCCAAGGACCAGCGGACCCTGCTCGACGAGATCTGGAAAAAGCGCGCCGCCGATGTGCCGGTAAAATCGCCGTGGGAACTGGTGACGCTCGCCTCGATTGTCGAGAAAGAGACCGGCAAGGCCGATGAGCGCCCGCATGTCGCCAGTGTTTTTGCCAACCGGCTGGCCAAACGCATGCGGCTGCAATCGGACCCCACCATCATCTATGGCATTGTCGGCGGCAAGGGCACGCTGGGCCGCGGCATCCTGAAAAAGGAAGTCGAGACGCCAACGCCCTACAACACCTACACGATTGACGGTTTGCCGCCCGGCCCGATTGCCAACCCAGGCCGCGCCGCGATGGAGGCGGTGGCCAATCCCTCAAAAACCAGAGACCTGTTCTTTGTCGCGGATGGCACCGGCGGCCATGTGTTTGCCGAGACGCTGGACCAGCACAACAAAAATGTCTCCCGCTGGCGCGAAATCGAGAAGGACGCCAAGGAGAAATATCAGCCTGCCGACCCGCTGCTTGCGCCCGCAGCGACACCCGCGCCGCCGCCGGGCACCAAGGGCGCGCTTGAGCCGGGCGACGATACCGCCTATGGCACGCTGACGGGGGTTGCCGCCGCGCGGCACGAGACGCCCGCCGTCGCCAGCGCCGATCCGGACGCCGTCGGCGTCGCGGCCCTGCGCAGCGCGCTTGCAGGCAGGCCCGGCAAGTCGGCCACTGTGGCTGACCGCCTGCCCGCAGTCCCGCCAGTGCAGGCTGCAAATGCCAGGACCGCAGCGGCGGGCGCAAGTTTCAGTTTTGGCCCGCTGGTGCAGGAGCTGGCCGCGAACCTGCCTGGCCTGAGCGCTTTTGCCCCGAACGCGCCGGGGGATGCGACCGCGTCAATTGCCCAGCCCCCGGCCTCGCTGGAAACCTATCCCGTCTCGCCTGCCCGTGTGGCTGAGCAGCGCGCCCGCGCCGCGCAATATGGCGTGCTGACGGACGCGCCTGCGCCGCGCGCCGAGGCTGCGCCGGTGGTGGCGCTGGCCATGGCTGGAGCCGCGGTGAAAACCCGCCGGGGCGCTATCGACGCGTCGGAAGGCACAGCGCTTGACCCGCTGCGCAACCGCGACTTTGACCTGTCGTCGGCCAAGACCATCCCCGCCCTCAAATAAGCCCCGCCGCCTGCGCCGCCAGGTTTTCACCCGCCGTCCGCCAGCCGCGACCTGCCATGCTCCGCCTTTGCCTTTTGCGTCATGCCAAAGCCGCCGCGCTTGCCGGCGGTGGCGATCATGCCCGCCCGCTGGCG
>JANLPP010000212.1:0-4263 GCA_031367295.1 Hyphomicrobiales bacterium
GTTGCAGCAAGGGATCAAGCGGCGAAGCCATCCCCTGCCAACCACAGCCATTGCAGAGGCAGCCGGGGGCTCGGGTCACACCTGAACGTGGGAGGCTATGGCACTTCCCGGACTTACCAGACTGTCGCAACGATTATGGGCCGATTGAACACACCATTTGGTGCCGCAAACGATCCGTCACCCCCGAAGTCAGCGGCAATGAGAATGCTGACTTCCGCCGGCTTGAACCCGGCTCAGCCAAATCGGGATGTCAGGCATAAGCTCCGACAGGCGAGACGCGTCGGCAGGACCCGATCCGCACCCACCGCCGCGTTCCGCGCCTTCGTGGCCGATAGGCGGCAGGCGCAAGCCCTGACCGTAGCTCCGCCCTCGTTTCGGCTCAATCTGACCGGGCCTGCCCAGCCCGGCACTGCCGGGCGGGGCTTTCTGAAATGACCTCTATTGGCGAGTGGCCGCCCACTGCGTCCAGGATACCGTCGCGATCACGGCTGCGCCGATGAGCGAAACCGCGACCTGCAATGAACTGACTGGCATCGTGGCGACGGCGATCCCGTGGACCGCGTGGTATCCGGCAAACGCAGCCGGGAGGGCGAAGACAAGCCCGATCGCAGCTCGGGCAAGGTCGGATTTAGCCAGGCCAAGCGCGATCTGCGCGATGGCGATGGTGGCAATCGCCGCCAGCACTGCGGCAACGAGCGCGGCGATGATGCCGTAGCCGCCATGGTATGTGGCGGAACCAGCGGCAAAGGCGGCGAACAGCGGCAGGGCATAGATCGAAAGCCGGAAAAGCAGCGCGCAGCAAAGTGCGATTGCGACGAGTATCAGGGTAATGCCGATCAGCATGGCGTCCTCCTTGAAGACAAGGGTAAGGGACGCGCTCTCCACCACCACCACAGCGCAATGTGTCTGAGCGATATAGCAGGAATGACGATCGACCGGAATACCTGGTGGGCATCCGGCCACATCGCCATGTGCGGATTGGCGCGGTCAGGGATTGAACGGGTCATATTCGCGAACAATGCTGTCGGCATCGCCATCGAATTCGCTGGAAGGCATGGCGGCATAGCCATCACCGGCATGGAACAGGGTGACGCAGACCATCAGGGTGCGGGCGAGGCTCCAGGCGTGACGCTGTGCGATGGTGAGTGACATGTTCGAGCTCCTGTCTCGGAGCGGGAACCATCCCCGCTCGACAGGCCCCGGACAGACGGCGCAAAGCCGCAATCACCACGAAGGCGCAGGCGCAGTGGCCGCACGCGAAGCGTAGCGGACCCTTTACGGGTTGATTGAAGGAGGGTTTGAGTCGGCCAACGGATAGGCCTCAAAGAGCGGGGTGGTTACCGTGTTTGGGTGTTGGCTCGTTTTGGACCGGTTGCAGGCTGACAGGTTTCGGGAAGTATAGTTGCGATATCTGCCCTAGAACTGACACGGCTGCTTTGACCGTCATCGCCGAAATATCAGCCGTACGTTGCTCGATTCAGAAAGTTCAAACGTGCCTTTTGTTCATATGGTGGGAGGGCCCGAGGATCTGGTCAGTTAGACCTTGTCAACAAGTGGCTAAATCCTTGATCTGAAACTCAGCCATTCGATGTGAATGATCGCAATTCCTACAAACTGATTTCAGCCATGAGATGGCTCTAGCGCGTGGCTGCGTTGCGCCAGTCTTTATAAACTGCCGAAAGCGTTCTTGATTTTCTAGTGCTGGCGTTCAAAGTGGGTCCTGCGCCTATGGCCAGATGGCGGCATCGAGAAATGACGTTTGAATTCTCTTGAGAAATGGCTCGCGTTTGTGAAACCCGTTGCCGCGCCGATCTCGGCGATCGTCATGGTCGTTTCGGACAACAGCCTGCGGGCATGGTCGAGGCGTATTCCTTGATAATGGGCCGAAAGAGTGGTTACTAGCTGGCCGGCGAAGAGGCGTTCGAGCTGCCGGATAGATAAGCCCCCGATCAATGCGAGCGACGCTCGATCAAGTGGTTCGCCCAGATTTGCCTCCATGGCCGCCAGCACCCGTGCCAGACCTTCGTGGGACACACGGTAGCGCTGACCGGCGGCAAGGCGCTGAGGTCCGCTTCCCTGGCGCTGCTCGGCTTGAATAAACCAGTCGCTTACCCTGCGCGCGAGGTCGTTCCCGAGTTCCTGTGCGATCAGGGCGGCAGCAAGATCGAGACCTGCCAGGCCTCCGGCACAGGTGATGCGATCGCGATCGATAACGAAAAGATCACGTTCGAGCCGAGGCGCTGCGAAGGTTTCGAAGAAGGCGGCCTCATGTTCCCAGTGGACGGTGCAACGATAGCCATCCAGCAAGCCTGCGCTGGCCAGTATGAACGGGCCGCCTGATACGCCTACCAGCCGAACCCCGAAACGCGCGGCCCGGCGCAATCGGGCAAAGGTATTGGCGTCGTCAAACAGGGCGGGGTTACCGCCTGCACAAACGAACAGGATGTCGATATCGCCGATGTCCGCGACCGAGCCGTCAACCGCCAAGGCAATGCCGTTAGATGCCCTCGCGGGGCATCCATCGACCGAATAATGGCGCCAGTTATAGTGGTCGTGGCCCGACAGGCGGTTCGCGGCACGAAACGGTTCGAGGACCGGGGCATAGGACATCAGGGCAAAACCGTCGATGAGCAGATAGCCGAGACTGATGGGCAAATTCTCATCCGATGTCGCTGCAAGGATATATAATGTCGTAATAAGATATGCACGACGTTTGCGCAATGTCTAGCTTGCCGGCCGATGGAAAGGCAGTCCTACTCATTATTCGCACTCGCGCGCCAAGCGTTCGCCGGGCATAGCGGCTGGAAGCCCGCGTGGCGGGATGCCGCGCCTAAGGAACACTATGACGTGATCGTCATCGGTGGTGGCGGCCACGGGCTGGCGACGGCCTATTACCTCGCGAAAAATTTCGGGATAACCAAGGTTGCTGTCATCGAGAAGGGCTGGATCGGCGGTGGCAATGCGGGGCGAAACACGACGATCATCCGGTCCAACTATCTGCTTCCCGGCAATATCCCTTTTTACGAGCATTCGCTGAAGCTGTGGGAGGGTCTGGAGCAGGACCTGAATTATAACGCGATGGTCAGCCAGCGCGGCATCCTCAACCTGTGTCATTCGGACGAGCAGCGCGATGCCTTTGAGCGGCGCGGCAATGCGATGCGGTTGCACGGCGTCGATGCCGACTTGCTGGATCCGGCTGGCGTACGCCGCATGGCACCGTTCCTGGATTTTGAGAATGCCCGTTTCCCCATTTTTGGGGGGCTGTTGCAAAAGCGCGCGGGGACGGCGCGGCACGACGGGGTCGTTTGGGGATTTGCGCGGGCAGCATCCGACCGCGGGGTCGATATCATCCAGAATTGCGAGGTCACCGGGTTCGTGCGCGATCCGGGTGGGCGCGTGACCGGAGTCGAAACGAGTCGCGGGCGAATTCTCGCTGGCAAGGTGGGCATGGCAGTTGCGGGTAACACCTCTCGCGTGGCTTCGTTGGCGGGCCTGCGTCTCCCCATCGAGAGCCATGTGCTTCAGGCGTTCGTCAGCGAAGGTTTGAAGCCCGTGATCCCTGGCGTCATCACCTTCGGTGCAGGGCATTTCTATATCAGCCAGTCCGACAAGGGTGGGCTTGTATTCGGCGGCGATCTCGACGGTTACAACAGCTATGCCCAGCGCGGCAATCTGCCGATCGTCGAGGATGTCTGCGAAGAGGCGATGGCCATCATGCCGATGGTCGGCCGCGCACGCGTGCTGCGATCGTGGGGCGGCATCATGGACATGACGCTCGACGGCTCGCCGATCATCGACCGGACGCCGGTGCCGGGCCTCTATCTCAACGGCGGCTGGTGCTACGGCGGCTTCAAGGCGACGCCGGCATCGGGCTGGTGCTTCGCGCATCTTCTCGCTCGCGATGAGCCGCATCCGGTGGCGGTCGACTACAGGCTCGACCGCTTTGCCAGCGGGCAGCTGATCGATGAAAAGGGCGCGGGCGCCCAGGCAAACCTGCAGTGAGGGCGGTGCGATGATCATCCTCTGTCCGCATTGCGGGCCTCGCGACAGCAGCGAATTCTATTTCCGCGGCGAGGCCGCGCAGCAGCGGCCTGACTATGATCAGGGCACGGTTGCCTTTGTCGACCATGTTTATGGGCGCGTGAACCCTGCGGGTCCGCAGAAAGAGCATTGGTATCATGCCGCGGGCTGTCGCAGCTGGCTGCTCGTCGAACGCGACACGCGCACCCATGCCTTTTTGTCGGTGACATTGGCATCGGAGCA
>JANLPP010000213.1:0-4618 GCA_031367295.1 Hyphomicrobiales bacterium
GCGGGTGGACGAAATCAACCCGGAGGACTGGGACCGCTGCGTCAGCGTCAACCTGACCGGCCAGTTCAACGCCACGCGGCTGGCGGTGGCGCATCTGGCCAAAAGCCCGAACGCCTCCATCGTCAATTTTTCATCGGTGGCGGGACGGCTCGGCTTTGCGCTGCGTTCGCCCTATGCCGCCTCCAAATGGGCGGTTGTCGGCTTTACCAAATCGCTGGCGATCGAGCTGGGGCCGCTGGGCATCCGTTGCAATGCGATATTGCCCGGCATTGTGGCGGGCGACCGCATCCGCCGCGTGTTTGAGGCGAAAGCGCAGGTGCGCGGCGTTTCGTTTGGCGAAGTCGAGGCGTCAGCCCTGTCACGCACCTCGATGCACACCTATGTCGACCCGCGTGAACTTGCCGACCTTATATTGTTCATCACCTCGCCCCGCGGGCGCACGATCTCGGGCCAGGCGCTGTCGGTGGACGGGGATTTGCAGTCGATGGAGTGAGTAAGGAGAGGAGCGGGTAGCCTAACTTTGCGACGCTCCAAGTCGTTTTTTGACAGCTCTCGAGCAACGGGTGCGGGTATTGTATTTCATGCCATTAGTGATAATTTCCGCTTAGTAACGAAGGGGGCTGCAATGCGCACTTTTGGAAGGTCCGTCTCGTCCATAATGCTCTGGACCGGAATCGTTCAACCTTCTGCAGCATCAGCAAATTGCATTGCGGAATATTTCATTTTTGGGAATGAGATAAAAAATGTGAACACTGCATGGAAGGTGCTTAGGCTTCATCCGACATTTACTGCGTCGGAACCGGCGCGTTTGGGCTGACTGTGTAGTTCCATTCGCCATGAAAGTCATCGCGGATGAGGTTGATGGCGGCGATCTCGGCATCGGTCACCTTGATGCCTTTGGGGTAGGCGTTGGGGTCGAGTTCGCAGCGCACTTTCAGGCCATTCTTTGACGTCGTCGCGCCGATCAGCTGGACGATGACCTTGTGGCTGACCAATGGCCTGCCGCGCCAGTTGGCGGTAATGAAAGAGAAGAGGCGGTGCTCGATCTTGTTCCATTTGCTGGTGCCCGGGGGCAAATGACAGACGCTGACGGGGAAGCCGAACTCATTGGCCAGTTTCTGCAATTCGAGTTTCCACAGTCGTACGCGTGAACCATTGCTGCCGCCGCCATCGGCTGTAATCACAAGGTTTTTGGCGTTGGGATACCGCGCCCGCCCCATGTTCTGCCACCACGCGCGGATGGCATTGGCGGCAAAGGCCGCCGTGTCATGGTCAATCCCGACGCTGACCCAGCCGGCATTGTCGGCAATGTCATAGATCCCGTAAGGCGCGGCGCGTCCCAGTTCGGGAATGACAAAATCATGGACACGGACTTGTTCGGGCTGGCCCTCCGGGTGCCATTCGCGGCCCGCATTCTTGAAATCGCCCACCAGTTCCTTCTTCTTGGTGTCCACCGATATCACCGGATCGCCCATCGCCAGAGATTCTTTAACACGTTGATTAATATGGTTGAACTGCGCATCCCGGTCGGGATTTTCCGTTCCCTCCAGCGTCTTGCGGTTGGATTGCAGGCTGTAGTCGAGCTTGTGCAAAAGCTCGCCCACCAGCGTGCGGCCAATCTTGTGGCCCATGCTGCACAGGCCCGCTGCCAGCTTGCTCAGGCTCTTGCAGGTCCACAGCAGCGGCGATTGCGGGTCACCGCGTGCGTCGGGTTCAACCAGCGAGCGCAGGTCGTCGATCAGGCTGGTATCGGTCGCGGTCATCGGCTTGCGCCCGCCGCCCGGCCTGCGCGACCGCCGCAGGTCAATGACCGCGCCGCTGCGCAACTCCTTCAGGCCGCGCCCAATAGTGCTGCGCGCAATGCCCGTGGCCCGCGAGGCCGCTGCAACCCCGCCAAGCCCGGCCGTCAATGCCTCGGCCGCCGCCAGCCGCCGCCGCCCACGCTCGTCAAGCACAGGCTCCAAGGCTGCAAACCGCCGCTGGATCGCTGATTCGTCAATCATCCAGAAACGATATAACGATCCTCAAGCAACGGGAATCCCCAATCCAAAAACAAAACAAAAACCCGATTCACTTTTTCGCGAATGACGCCTTAGCCCCATCGGCTCCAGCGGATCGGCGCGCCGAATGTCGCCGGGCTGCGGGTGAATGACATTGCTTGAGATTGGGATCAGGTATTTTCGACGGTGAGCGTCGCAAGGCCGCTCAAAATCCGCGCGGGGGGCAGATCCGCATATTCGTCCGGCTGGCCGGTGCGGTTGATCCAGACTGCGCGAAAGCCGTAATTGACTGCCCCCGCCACGTCCCAGCGGTTGGACGACTGGAACGAGACCTGCGCCGGGGCAAGGCCGAACCGGGCCTCCACCAGAGCGTAAACCTGCGGCGCGGTTTTGAAAACCCGCAGGCTGTCCACCGACAGGATCGCATCGATACAGGGCGCGAGACCGGCGGACTGAACCGCCGCCGCCAGCATTGCTGGCGTGCCGTTGGACAGAATCGCCACGGCGCAGCCCCCCGCCTTGAGCGCCTGCAAGGCCGGCAGCACATCAGGATACGCATCAAGCCGCTCATAGGCGTCAAGCAGGGCGGCTCTGGTCTGCGGCGAAATCCCGCCGCAGCGGGCGGCGGCATGGTCGAGCGCGTCTGCGGTCAGCCTGCGGAAATCCTGGTAGGCACCCATCAGCGAGCGCACCCAGGTGTATTCCAGCTGCTTCATCCGCCACAGTTCGGTCAGCCGGTCCGCCTGCGGTCCAACTGCCGCCCGGTGGCGTGCGACAGCAGAATGCACATCGAACAATGTGCCATAGGCGTCAAACACATAGAGCGGGAAGTTTAAGGCCATGCCTGAACCTGTTCTAGCCGACCCGGCCCATGCCCTCACGCGCGAGGCGGTTGCCGGGACCAACTACCAGCGCACGGCTGTAGGATTCGGAGGCTTTGGCGCGGTTGCCCTGTTTTTCATAAGCAAAGCCGAGACCGGCCCAGGCGTCGGCATTCTTGTTATCGACGTTGAGGCAGGCGTTAAAATCCTCAATCGCAAGGTCGAATTTGCCAATCGCCGTCAGGCTCTGCCCGCGCGCCTGATAAGGGGCGGCGGTAAACGGATCGCGGTCAATGGCATTGTCAAAATCGGTAATCGCCTGCGGTTGCTGGCCAAGCCGCTGGAAAATCAAGCCGCGCGCGTGATAGGCCTGCGCGCCTTCGGGATTGAGGCGGATGGCCTGGTCAAGATCGGCCCGCGCGCCCTCAAGATCACCCTGCGCGCGCAGCAGGTTGCCGCGGCCCAGATAGGCCGGCGCATAATTGGACTTGACGGCAATAGCCTGGCTGAAATCGGTCAGGGCGGCGTCATTCCGGCTGGTCTGGCGCAAAGCCAGCGCGCGGTTGGTATAGGCGGCGGCGGAGCCGGGATCGAGCTTGACCGCCATCGAGAAATCACTGATCGCGTCGGGAAAACGGCCGATCCGGGCAAAAGCCGCGCCGCGCGTGTTATAGGCAGCGGCATCATTCGGATTGCGGCGGACCACCTCGTTCAGCGACGAGAGATTGGTCAGCTTGTCCTGCGAGGCCTCCTGGTCAATCTCGGCAACCCGCGCGTCGGGCCCGGCACCAAGGGACCCCACTGTCTCGCCGCAGCCCGAGAGCAGCAGGAGCATGCCAAGCGCGGCCCCGGCCTTCAGAGTTTGACGCAAGGTGACCGCAGAGAATACAGAAAACATAGGCTCACTTCATCCTGTTGCTGACGCGTGCCCCTGAGTGCGGCGCGGACAGTCGCTTTTCTGGGCGGGTTTTCAGCCAAAAGTGTGACGCCCGGCTATTTTCAGCCAGGCCTGCGGCAGTTAAGACCAGAAATCCTACAAGGCCATGTTTTTGGTTGCGAAAGATTTAACTGCTCTGGCCCCAAAACGCACAAATGCCCGGACGCTTGCGCAATCCAGGCATGAATTTTGGCTAAACCCTGGCGGCCCTCGCCAGTCATCCCGATAAAACCTTGCCTCAGGCGAACGCCACAGGCGCAGCGCGCGGCGGGCGGGTCTCAAGCTTGGGCTTCATCGGCAGCAGGCCCTCGCGCTGCATCTTCTTGCGGGCGAGTTTGCGGGCACGGCGGATCGCCTCAGCCTTTTCGCGTGCCTTTTTTTCGGAAGGCTTCTCGTAATGGCCGCGCAGCTTCATCTCCCGGAACACACCCTCGCGCTGCAATTTCTTCTTGAGCGCTTTGAGGGCCTGGTCGACATTGTTGTCACGGACGAGAACTTGCACGCGGATTGGTCCTGTTGCTGGGCCTGGGTCGCAGGCGAAAGGCAAATATCAGTTACTGCGCGAACGGCGCGCCTCACCGGTTAATTGCGCGATTAGCAGAATGAACATTGCCTGTCCACAGGCAAGACACCGGCGCGCACTATTCCTTGGGCTCCGTCAGCGCCTTGTCCTGACGGCAGGTTTTCAGCGGCAGAGCCCGGGCGCTGACAATTTTAAGGACGCGTTTTTCGCTTGCGTCAACAACCGCCTCGATACAGCCGCAACCATAGCCATAGCCATTGGGCTGGGTCTTGACCCATTGGCTGGCCGTGAAGGCCGGCGGGTCGCCCTCGGCCTGCGCGCCGCCTTGCGTATTGAT
>JANLPP010000244.1:0-3172 GCA_031367295.1 Hyphomicrobiales bacterium
GAAAACAAATCACCATGAAAATACATGGCGCGGTTATGGGTAAAATGACTATTGGCGAAAATAGCGCGGGCGCCGGCGATTTTCCGCCTCCGGTCGTTGCGCAAACCTTCCCAGACTTCCATCCCGTGAATCCAGACCGCATAGGGTTTACGATGCAACCCCCCACCAATGCAATCGAGCAGTCCCAGCAAAGTCGTAAATGACCCGTTCTGATCTTAGGGTGCCTGACTGACATGCGGAGACCAGGCTCAGAAGTGAGGTGGCCCCGGAAATTCGGACAGGGTGCTAAGCTATTCCCGATCTGACAAAGGACGGGACGATGGGCAAGGTTACACGCAAGCGGCATACGGCGGAGTTCAAGGCGAAAGTGGCTTTGGATGCGATGAAAGGCGAGCAGACGCTGGCTGAGCTGGGTGTCAGGCACGGCATTCACCAAGCCATGATCGCGACCTGGAAACGGCAGGCGATTGACGGCCTCACCGGGATATTTTCTGGCAAGCCGGAAGATTCAAAGGGGTCAGCCGAAAAAGAAAAGGCAGTGATGCAGCTTCACGCCAAAATCGGGGAATTGGTGGTGGAGCGGGATTTTTTGGCCAGGGCCTTCGTTCGATGACAGTCGAGCGGAGGCGGGAGATGGTCGAGGCTTCGAACCCAAAGCTGTCGATTGTCCGGCAATGCGATCTTTTGGGCATCAGCCGGTCGGGGCGTTACTATCAGCCTTTGGGCGAAAATGCGGAAAGCCTGGCGCTGATGCGGCTGATGGACGAGACCTATATGGACTGCCCGTACTATGGCGCGCGCCAGATGAAGCGTCATTTGCACCGGCTGGGCCACAAGGTGGGGCGCCACCGCGTCGCCCGGTTGATGCGGAAAATGGGCCTGGCGGCGATCTACCAGAAGCCCAACACCAGCAAGCCGAACAAGGAAAACAAGATTTACCCGTATCTTCTCAGGGACTTGGCGATCACAAGGCCCAATCAGGTTTGGTGCACGGATATTACGTATCTCCCGATGCGAAAGGGTTTTTTGTATCTGGTGGCGATCATGGACTGGCACAGCCGCCGGATTCTGGCCTGGCGGGTGTCCAACACGATGGAGGTCGAATTTTGCATCGAAGCCTTGCAGGAGGCGCTGCTGCATCATGGCAAGCCGGATATCTTCAATACCGATCAGGGCAGCCAGTTTACCAGCACAGCGTTCACGCAGGTACTGAAAGCTGCTGGCATCCAGATCAGCATGGACGGGCGCGGCCGCTGGATGGACAATGTGTTCATCGAGCGGCTGTGGCGATCGGTCAAATACGAATGCGTCTACCTCTACGCCTTCGAGACCGGCCAGCAGCTGCACGCCGGGCTTATGCGCTACATCCGGCACTATAATTTCTCCCGCCCGCACTCCTCGCTGGGTGGACGCACCCCAAATGAGGTGTATCATCAACTCACGCCACCACTGTCCGCAGGGCTTGTCCCAGAGATCGTGGCGGACACCAGAATGGCGGCATAACCAATCGCGGGAATAGCTTAACTTCGCCGCCAACCTGTCCAGCCAACCGGGGCCAGCTCAGCCGCGCCCTGAAACACGAAATGCCGGACGCCATCGACGCCATCCGCAGGGCGGGCGTCGGGCCGGTTGACATGCAGCAATCGGTCATCGGCCCCGGCATGGGCGTGTTCTCGCGCCACGCCAAAGTGCTGGAGGACGATGACAGCGCCATGCCGGTCAAGACCGCGCTGTCGCTGATCAACCGCGTCTGGGGCGAGATCGAAAATGAGCTCGACACTAATTTCGACGCCGAGACGCAGGTCGCGCTGGCCTGGTATGGCGATTTCGGCTTCGAGGCGCGTTCGTCCGGCGAACTCATCACCCTCGCCAACGCCAAGAACATTTCGTCGAACGCGCTGTTCACCTCCGGCGTGTTCAACGACATGCGCGGCAAGGCCTCGCTGATTGCGCGCGCCGACCTGCCAGCCAGCTGGACTCCCGCCACCGACAAGACCCTGACCATCTGGGAATGCGTGCAGCACACCGCGCGCGTGCTCAACGCCGAAGATGGCGGCGGCGAGGCTGCCGCGCTGCTCGTCGCGCAGATGGGACCAAAAAGCGCCGACGCCCGCGCGCTCGCCTATCGCCTGTTCGAAATCGCGACGCGCAAGGGCTGGAGTGCGGAAGCCTTGGTCTACAACGAACTGGCGCAGGAATGGCCAAAACTCGAAGACATCGTCCTCAACTTGCAATCGGCCGGCCGCCAGCCCGGAGCCACGCAAGGCGCCTTCGCCTTCAATGAAGGAGCGCCCTGATGTCAGCCGAGAAAGAAACCCTCGCCCGCGTTCAGGGCGGTCTGTATCATCTGACGCGCGGCCTGACGCCTTTCGTCGGCGAGCGCATGAAGGCGGTGCACGGCGAGCGCTGGCTGCATTATGCCAGCCGCGCGCAAGGCTCTTCGCCCGGCGCCGCGCTTGATGCCTATGGCCTCCTCAAGACTATGATTGATAGCTGGCGCGAGGTTTTTGATGACGCTTTTACGCGCAACGAAAAGCACCGGACGCGCGGCTTTGCCTCGGTCGCGCTGGACGCCCGCAACAACACCTCACATCTGTCGATCCCGTTGCAGGATGACGAGGCACTGCGCTATCTCGACGCAATGCACCACCTTTTGCGCGCCGTAAAAGCCGCCACTGCCGAGATTGCAGAGCTGAAGAAACTTTATGATGCGCAGCGCCAGTCTGGCCTTTCGGTTCCTTCGCCCGCTGTGCCCGCCTTGGCGGCGCCAGCTTCAGCACCTCAGCCGGCTGTCACGCAGGATACGCCAGCCAAGGCGCTCAAACCGTGGATTGAAGTGGCCTTGCCGCACCCGGATGTGCTGGCCAACCGCTTCAAGGAATCGGAATTCGCGGCCGACCTTTTTGCCGTTGACGCCGGCTACGCCACCGAGGACTACGCGTCGCCAGAGAACTTCTACCGCATCACCTTTCTGACCCAAGGCCTGAAGCGCATTTTGACCAGCGCCTTGCAGCGCTTGAGCGGCAGCGGTGGCGATCCCGTCATCGGCTTGCAGACAGCTTTCGGCGGCGGCAAGACGCACACCATGCTGGCGGTCTACCATCTCGCCAAGGCCGCTGATCTGGCGCTGCTGGAAGGCATGGGGCCGCTCGCGGAGAAATCTGGCATTCGG
>JANLPP010000245.1:0-9358 GCA_031367295.1 Hyphomicrobiales bacterium
GGAGGGCGGCTCTGCCTTGCCGTGAGGCTTGCGCAGGCGCATATTGCAAAAACGGCAGGGGCGCGACGCCACAAATTCCTGTAGGGTTATGGTGGCGCGCTGTACCAGTTGCCGCGCGGGCCGACGGGAGTCGAGGCGATGAATTTTGGAACATCCGTTGCCGTGTGCGCCGCGCTGGGCGCGGCTGTGGCGATTGCTGCCGCCTATTCCCCCAGCACGGCCGAGAAAGTCTGGCCGGGCAGCGGCGAGAAAGCCCGGCAGGTGCGGGCGCTGATTCCGCCGGTGATCCTCTCAAAGCTCGATGAGACCCTGCCAGTTCAGGCAAAAGCCCTGCTGGCCCCGGAAAATCCTGCGGCGATGGCCGCTGGCGGCAGCGGACAGCCGGACGTTGCCAAAGACAAGCCGGCGCAGCCCGCTGCGGTGGCCGCCGTTGCCCCGGCAGAGCCTGCCAGGCCCGCAGCTGCGGCAGCGCCGCCACGCCCGCCGGTGAGCGTGATTGCGGTGATCGCGGCGAAGAAACCGGTCGCCGTGCGCATTGACGCCATCGGCACGGCGGTGGCGATGAACACTGTGACGCTGCGCTCGCGGGTCGATACACAGATTGAAAAAGTGCTGGTAGCTGACGGCGCGCTGGTCAAGGTGGACGATGTGCTGGTCAAGCTCGACTCGCGCCAGATTGAGGCGCAGCTGCGCCAGGCTGAGGCGGCACTGGTCAAGAACAAGACCGTGCTCGACCAGGCCAGCCGCGATGTGGCCCGCTACACAGACCTTGTGGCCAAGCAGGCAACCGCCGCCGTCAATCTGCAGAACGCGCAGACGCAGGTTCTGTCAGCCCGCGCGCAGATTCAAGGCGACGAGGCCGCAATTGAAAACCTCAAGGTCCAGCTGACCTATTACACGATCAAGGCCCCCATCGCCGGACGCATCGGCACCATCACCACCAAGGCCGGCAACATGGCGCGCGCGGGCGAGGCGGCGACAGCGCTGGGCACTATTATGCAGGTGTCGCCGATCTATGTCGCCTTTTCTGTGCCGCAGCGCCTGCTGACCGAATTGCGGACGGCGATTGGCAAGCCGGACGCGCTGGTGACCGCCACGCCGCAAGGCTCGCAGAAGGCAGCGCAAGGCAAGGTGGCGCTGATCGACAATGCAGTCGACTCAGCCACGGGCAACATTTCGGCACGGGCGCAGTTTGACAATGCGGGCGAGCTGCTGTGGCCCGGCCAGCTGTGCAATGTGCGTGTGACGCTGCGCAGCGAAGCCGACACGGTAACTGTGCCGCGCGAGGCGGTGCAGGCCGGCCAGGGCGGCAATTTTGTCTATGTGATTGAGGACGGCGTCGCCAAGCTGCGGCCGGTAACCGTCGCGCGCATCCAGGATGGCGAGAGTGTTATTGCCGAGGGCCTGAAGGGTGGCGAGTCCGTCGTGCTCGACGGCGCGCTGGCGCTGACCAACAATGCGAAAGTGGAAATCCGCGCCGCCCCCGATCCTGCCGCGCCAAAAAAGAACCCGACCTGATGTCGCTTTCGGAACTTTGCATCCGGCGGCCGGTGATGACGACACTGATGATGGTGTCGTTTTTGATCGCCGGGTTTTTCGCCTGGTTCAAACTGCCCGTCGCGGCGCTGCCGCGCGTGGATTTTCCGACCATCGCCGTCACTGCAGATTTAGCGGGCGCGAGTCCCGAGACGATGGCCGCCTCCATCGCCGCGCCGCTGGAACGCTCGTTTGCGACAATCCCCGGCCTGACGGCGATGATCTCGTCGTCCGGCCGCGGCACCACGAGCATCACGCTGACATTCGATCTTGACCGCAACATTGACGGCGCGGCGCTGGATGTGCAGACGCAGATTTCGGCGACGCTGAAGCGGCTGCCAACCGACCTGACGTCGCCGCCGACTTACCGCAAATCCAACCCGGGCGACAGCCCGGTGCTGTTTCTGGCGCTGATTGCGCCGACGCTGCTGCTGTCGAAAACCAATGACTATGCCGAGCAGGTTTTTGCGCAGCAGATTTCGCAGCTGGCCGGCGTAGCGCAGGTGCAGATTCTGGGCCAGCAGAAATACGCGGTGCGCATCCAGGTGGATCCGGATGAGGCGGCCGCTCGCAACCTGACCCTGAGCGACGTGCGCAGCGCGGTGGCGCTGGCCAATTCAAGCTCGCCGGTGGGCGTGATCAAGGGCAAGACACAGAACATCACGCTGGAGGCCACCGGCCAGATGGAGCGGGCGGAGGCCTACCGGCCGCTTGTCGTCGCGTGGCATAACGGGTCACCCGTGCGGCTGGACGAAATCGCCCGCGTGCGCGAGGGCGTCGAGAATGAGACGGTCGCCGCCTGGTTCAATGACGAGCGCGCGATCATCCTGGCCGTCTACCGGCAGTCAGACGCCAATACGGTGGAGGTTGTCGACTCGGTGCTGTCGCGCCTGGGCGCCTTCAAGGCGGCGCTGCCTGCGGCTGTGGACGTCAAGGTTCTGTTCGACCGCTCGGTGTCGATCCGCCAGTCGGTGGATGATGTGCAGTTCACCCTTGCGCTGTCGATCGCGCTTGTGGTCGGCGTGATTTTCTTGTTCCTGAAATCAGCCGGCGCGACGATGATACCGCTGCTGGCGCTGCCGGTGTCACTGGTCGGCAGCTGCGCCTTCATGTGGGCGCTGGGCTATTCCATCGACAATATTTCGCTGATGGCGATCACTCTGTCTGTCGGCTTTGTGGTCGATGACGCGATTGTCATGCTGGAGAATATTTCGCGCCATATCGAGGAGGGCATGAAACCCTTCGAGGCGGCGTTGAAGGGTGCCAGCGAAATCAGTTTCACGATTCTGTCGATCACTGTCTCGCTTGTTGCCGTGTTCATTCCAGTGTTTTTCATGAGTGGCGTGGTGGGACGCGTGTTCCGCGAGTTTGCCGCAACGATTTCCATCGCCATTCTGGTGTCGGGCGTCGTGTCGCTGACCATGACGCCGATGCTGTGCGCGCGCATTTTGCGCCCGGTCGACCATGCGGCGCGGCCAACCTTGTTTGCACGCTTCTCCGATTTCATTGTCGACGGCATGCTCGCCTTCTACCGCGTGACACTGGATGCGGTGTTAAAACTGCGGCTGTTGATGCTGGTGGTGATCGCCGGGTCGATGTGGCTGACCTATGTCAAATATAATGAGATTCCGCAGGACTTTGTGCCGAGCGAAGACAATGGTTTTGTTTTCGGCGCAACCGAAGGCCCGGCGGATTCATCGTTTGACCGCATTGTTGAAAAGCAGAAGCAGGCTGTGGCATTGCTGGGCAAGGACCCGGCGGTGGACTATGTGGCCTCGGCGGCCGGCTTTGGCGGACCCAACCGCGGCCTGGTGTTTGTGGCGCTGAAACCCAAAGCGGTGCGCGGGCCGATTGACGCGGTGATGGGGCGCCTGCGCAAGGCGACCAGCGGCGTGCCAGGTTTCCGCGTGTTCATGCAGCCGATCCAGAATCTGCAGTTTTCCGCCGGGCGTCCGCCCACGGCAAAATACCAGTACACGCTGCAGTCGGCCGACCTTGCCGAGCTTTACGCGCGCGCGCCGCAGATGGAAAAGGCGCTGACGCAAATTCCCGGACTGCGCGATGTCAATTCGGATTTGCGCATCACCAACCCGCAGGCCTCGGTCGAGCTTGACCGCGAAAAAGCCTCGGCGTTTGGCATCACGTCCGACCAGGTGCGCACGGCGCTGTTCAATGCCTATGGCACGCGGCAGGCTTCAACCATTTACACGCAGGCGGCTGACTATCAGGTGATTCTGGAGGCGGGCCGCGAGTTCCAGAATGATCCCGAGGCGCTGCGACGCATCCAGCTGCGCGGCCAGTCGGGCGTGGTGGCAGATGGTCCCGGCGCAATGGTGCGGCTGGACCAGGTCGCCTCGATCCGCAGCACGGTGGGGCCGCTGACCATCAACCGGCAGGCGCAGCAGCCCGCTGTGACGATTTCCTTCAACCTGCTGCCGGATGTGTCGCTGGGCCAGGCGATCGAGCTGATCAAGGCGTCGGAAAAACAGGCGGGCTTGCCCGCCTCGATTGTGTCGTCCTTCTCAGGCTCCGCCGCGCTGTTTCAGGAAGCGCAGAAAGGCCAGGGCCTGCTGCTGCTGGCGGCGGTGGTGACGATCTACATCCTGCTTGGCATTTTATACGAGAGTTTCATCCACCCGATCACGATTCTGTCGGGCCTGCCATCGGCGGCGCTGGGCGCGATTCTGGCGCTGCAATACATGAACATGCCGCTCAGCATCATCGCGATTTTCGGCATCCTGCTGCTGATCGGCATCGTCAAGAAAAATGCCATCATGATGGTGGATTTTGCCATTGGGCAGCGCGTGCTCGGCGTTGACGCGCTGAGCGCCATCCGCGAGGCGGCGCTGGTGCGTTTCCGCCCGATCATGATGACATCATTTGCCGCGCTGCTGGGCGCGCTGCCGCTGGCGCTGGGTGATGGCGCAGGCTCGGAACTGCGCAAGCCGCTTGGGGTCACGATTGTCGGCGGGCTGCTGCTGAGCCAGGTGTTGACGCTCTACATCACGCCGGTGATTTATTATTATCTCGACAAGATTGATTCACGCTTTGCCGGGCGCAGGACGCCCGCGCCAGCGCCGCTGCCGGTCTGGCGGGAGGAAGCCGCAGCTGCGGTCCTGCGCCCGGCGCAGTTGCCGCAGGCGGCAGAGTAGCGCCCGCAGCGTCGGCCGCTAGCGTCGCCAGCCGAAGATTGGCGCGAGCGAGGGCTTGCGCTCCGGAAAATCGGCGCTTGAGGCGGCCACCGGCGGAAGGATTGCCCTGGGCTTTTGCGCAACGCCAGCAGGCTGGCGCGCAGGCTTTGACGCCGTGATGCGGGCGATGGTTCTGGCGGCGGCGGCAATGCCTGGCGCGCCGCTGCCATCCAGCGCCGAGCGTGCCTGTGCTGCCGCCTGCACAGCCTCGCCTCCCGGCGCCGGCCCATAGGCGTTTGCCCCGGGATCGCCACGCAAAAAGCCGCATTCGATGAAATGCCAGACCTGGCCGAGCGGCACAAACATCAGCAGGGACCACCAGGCGGACTTGCCGCGGTCATGCAGCCGCTTGGAGGACAGGCAGGCGCCAACCCACAGCAGCACAGTGCCCTCAAGGCCGGCCCACAGCAGAGTCTGGATCGCGATGGTGGTCTGCGCCGCGTGCAGCAGCCGCAGCAGGCCAGGCCCCAGCAGAACCAGCTGCGCGGCCGTGCCCTGCCAGAATTGCCAGCGGGTGATACGGCCATTGGGCGAGAAGAAGAAATTCAGCATGCAGGCTCCAAAGCACAGACTGGCCGCTGCGTCGAGCCACCCAGCCGCACCTTACCGCCGCCTGCCAAAAACCGGCGCGATGGACGGGCTACGGCCTGGTGTCGCTGGTGTGGCCATGGCTGCGGCGGGCGCGGGCGGGGCGGCCTTGGCCTTGATGGAGCGCGCGATCATGGCGTCAATGGCGGCGCTGTTGTCCGCCTCCGGCACGTCCCAGCTTCTTCCAGCCGACGCTCCTGACGCGCCCGGCGGGCCTGCGGGCGGACCATAGGCATTGGCGCGGGCATCACCCTCAAGAAATCCGCACTCGATCACCACCCAGAATCCCACAACCGGAATGAGCTGCATCAGGAAAAAACCGCCCGACCTGCCCCGGTCGTGCAGGCGCTTGGCGGTGATGCAAAACGACGACCAGACCAGAAAGGCAAATGCGCCGAGTAGCTGGAGCAGCAGCGCCTCGCGGTCATGGCTCCTGAAAACACTGACGATCTGGAAGGAAATCGGGATCAGCAGTATGGCCTGGGAGAAAAACCCCAGCCAGTACCATGTCCGCGTGATGCGCCCGACGGGGCTGAGGAAGAGGTTGAACATCGTGGATGTGCCGCTGCGCCTGCCTGTTGATTGACCCGCTGATCATGACGCAAGGCGCTTAACGGAGCGTTGCGGCGCGCCGCTTATTGAACAGCGATGCGCGCGGGTTATGTCCGGATGCGGTGCTACCTGCCACCCGCGCCCAGCACCTCCAGCGCGTCATCGCGCTCGGCGTCCTGCGGCATTGCCGCGCGGGCCGGTTTGGCGGCGGCGGGCGGCGCGTAGCTTTGCCGCGCGGCGGGCCTTGGCGACCACGGCCGGTCTTCGCCGACCGCGCGGGCGGTGACGATCTCCACTGCCTCACCCCTGAACCGCAGCGCCTGCGCGCCGGACGCCTCCAGCTTTGGCCGGTCGATCACCAGCGCCGCCGCGCACCAGGACGGGGCGGAGAGGCGCGAGACAATGACGCTGGCGCGCCCGCAATCTTCGGCAAAGCCGCGCGCGTCAGCGACAATGGAAAGGCTGCCGCCCGTCTTGAGCGGCACCACGCAGCCAAGCGTGTCGCATAGCGCGCCGCCGCTGCTGTCCGTGCCGCCTGTTCCCGTATTTCCCTTGCCCGCCAGCGCTGTGGCCTTGGCGGGCCGCCCGTCGCCGTCGGCCCGAAGCCATTGCTCGACGCCGAAGGCGCTGGCGCGGGCGCCCGCAACCACATAGGCGCCATCCGGCCCGCGCACCGCCACCGCGTCTCCGGTCGGGGCGATCAGCACATCGTAACGCGGGCCGGACGCCGCGCCTGCCAGCCCGATGGCGAGCAGCGGCACCGCGGTGAGGCGCAGCAACGCGGTGCGCCAGATGACCGCAGACAGCACGGCGAGGCTGAGGAACACCATCGCCCAGGGCGCGAAGGCCGTCAGGTGAATCGTCGCGCCGGGGGCGGCGGCGATGAAGCCGGCGACCCATAAAGCCAGCTTGATGCCAAGGCCGACAAACATCCACACCGGGCCGTCAAGGCCGAGCGGATACAGCAGCGTGCCGATGAGCGCGCCGGGCACCGCGAAAAACTCGATGATGGCCAAAGTCAGCGGGTTGCCGATCAGCACATAGGGGCTCAGCTCATGGAAATGATAGGCCATGAACGAGGCCGTCGCCGAGGTGGCGCAGATAGTGGCGAGCAGCATGTGCGAGGGCTCATGCGCGATCCAGTTGAGCAGCCGGTTGTTGAAGCCCGTTACCGGCGGCTGTTTGCTGAGACCGTAGGGATCGGCAAGCAGCGCCTCGCGCCGCGCGTCGATGCGGCTTTCGTATACTGCAACCAGCGCGGCGACCGCCGCAAACGACAGCTGGAAACTCGCGCCCAGAATCGCCTCCGGTTCAAACGCGACGATGCACAGCGCGGCGAGCGCCAGATTGCGCATGGTCAGCGCCTGGCGGTCCATGGCGATGGCGCTCATCATGATCACCGTCATCAGCAGTGCGCGCTCGGTGCCGACGCGCGAGCCAGTGAGAATGTCATAGATCACCGCGCCGGCTATCGCGCCAAGCGCCGCCCATTTCTTGATCGGGTAGTGCAGGGCCAGCTGGGGGAAAAGCGCCAGCGCGCGGCGGATCGACCAGAACATGATGCCCGCAACCAGCGTCATCTGGATGCCGGAAATGGTGATGATGTGGAAGATTCCCGCCTCGCGGATGAGCTGGCGCGTGTCCTCGTCGAGGAGATCGCGCTTGCCGGTGACCATGGCCGCGCCGACCGCGCCCGCCGCGCCGCCAATGGCGCTGTCAACGCGAGCGGCGAGCGCGTTGCGGGCGCGGTCAACCGCCATCATGGCCGACAGCCAGAGGCCGGGCGGCGCGGGCGGCTCAAGGATTTCGATGCGGCCCAGCGCCGAGCCCACCGCGCCGAGGCCGGAAAAATAGGCGTCCCGCGCAAAATCATAACCGGAGGGCAGCGCGGCGCGGGCGGGCGGCGTCAGCCGGGCTTTGAGCTTGATGAAGGCCCCCGCCTCCATCGGCGGCGCGCGGCGGTCTGTGAGGCGCACGCGCCATGGCGTCTGCGCTGCCTCAAGTCCCGACGCGGTGGCGACGCGCAGCAGAAAGCGCGCACCGGTGCGGCGGTGATCCACCGCCTCGACAAAGCCGGTAAGTTCGACGATGCGGACATGGTCGAGCACCGGCGCGCTGAGGCGGGCGCTGCGCCACGCCGCCATGACGAAACCGCTGAAGAACAGCGCGAGCGCGAGGCAGCCTGCCAGCGCCACCTCGCTGGCGCGCACGCGCAAGGCCAGCGCGCCAAGGCCGAGCGCCAGCGCTGCGGACAGCCACAGCGATGGCTCATGATCAGCGGAGAAATATGCCACAGTGCCCGCGCCTGCGGCGACCGGCGTCCACAGGAAAATGCGGCGCTGGTCCGCCTCGGCCCGCAGCGCGGCGCCAAAAGCGCCCAGGGGATCACGCCAGCCCGCCCGCGCGGCCTGCGCAACGTTTACCCGGCCCGGCGCGGAACCCGGCCAGGCGGCGGCGGCACTGCCTTTTCGAAAGCCGGGCATCGCAACGCAACACGCTTGTTTACAAACTGCGGACGCATGCTACACGACGCGGCTCTTGTGGGAAGGGTCCTGCCCGAAGTTTCTTGCGCATTCACACAAAATTGCGCTGAAGCGCGCGGCCACTCTCTTTCAAGGAGAAAGGGCCGCGCGCACCCTTCACCGCATGCGCCAACCGAGTAAAACATGTCCGCCAAAGTCGTCACCCGTTTTGCTCCCTCGCCCACCGGCTTTCTCCACATCGGCGGGGCGCGGACGGCCTTGTTCAACTGGCTCTATGCCAGGAAGCATGGCGGCACGTTTCTGCTGCGCATCGAGGACACCGACCGCGAGCGTTCGACCGAGCCGGCCATCGCCGCTATTCTGGATGGCATGCGCTGGCTTGGGCTTGACTGGGACGGCGAGACGACCTTCCAGTTTGCCCGGGCGGACCGCCACCGCGAGGCGGCGCTGTCGCTGGTGGCAGGCGGCAAGGCCTATTTCTGCTATGCTTCGCAACAGGAACTTGACGAGATGCGCGAGACCGCCAGGGCGCAGGGCAAGCCGTGGCGCTACGATGGCCGCTGGCGTGACCGCGACCCCGCCGAGGCGCCGCCCGGCGTCAAGCCCGTGGTGCGGCTGCGCGCGCCGCAGGAGGGCGACACTGTTGTTGACGACAAGGTGCAGGGCCGCGTCACCTGGGCCAACAAAGACCTCGACGATCTTGTGCTGCTGCGCTCCGACGGCAACCCGACCTACATGCTGGCGGTTGTGGTGGACGACCACGACATGGGCGTGACGCAGATCATCCGCGGCGACGACCATCTGACCAACGCGGCGCGCCAGACACACATCTATCAGGCTTTCGGCTGGGACGTACCAGGCATGGCACATATCCCGCTGATCCATGGCGCGGATGGTGCCAAACTGTCGAAGCGCCATGGCGCGCTGGGCGTTGATGCCTACCGGGCGCTTGGGTATCTGCCCGAGGCGCTGCGCAACTATCTGGTGCGGCTCGGCTGGAGCCAGGGC
>JANLPP010000295.1:0-4088 GCA_031367295.1 Hyphomicrobiales bacterium
CTACTCCGCCGCCTTCAACGCGCCCGGATTGTTCGGATGCGTCGTCCAGTTGGCGTAGGGCTTGCCGTATTTCTCGCCGGTGCGCGGGTCTTTGCCCTTCACTTGCGGCACCATGGTGATGCAGTTGGTTACCGGACAGACTTCGGCGCAGAGGTTGCAGCCGACGCATTCTTCGTCCTTGACCGTGAACATCCGCGCCCCATCGACCAGCGCCGTGATCGCCTGATGCGAAGTGTCCTCGCAGACGATGTGGCAGCGGCCGCATTTGATGCACAAATCCTGGTCGATGTGCGCCTTCACCACATAGTTCAGATTGAGATATTGCCAGTCGGTAACGTTGGCCACAGCGCGGCCCCTGAATGCATCGAGCGTCGCATAGCCCTTCTCATCCATCCACGCTGACAGGCCGGATTTCATCTCCTCGACTATTTTGAAACCAAATGTCATCGCCGCCGTGCAGACCTGCACTGTGCCCGCGCCCATTGCGAGAAACTCCGCCGCGTCGCGCCAGGTGGTGATGCCGCCAATGGCGGAAATCGGCAGGCCCTGCGTCTCCCTGTCACGGGCAATCTCGGACACCATACTTAGCGCAATGGGCTTCACCGCCGGGCCGCAATAGCCGCCATGCGTGCCCTTGCCATCGACATGCGGTGACGGCGTCATCAGGTCGAGATCGACATGCATGATCGAATTGATGGTGTTGATCAGCGACACCGCATCCGCGCCGCCTTTTTTCGCGGCGCGGGCCGGCGGCCTTATGTCGGTAATGTTGGGCGTCAGCTTGACGATGACCGGCAGGCGCGTGTGCTTTTTGCACCAGCGCGCCACCATCTCGATATACTCGGGCACCTGCCCCACCGCAGAGCCCATGCCGCGCTCGGACATGCCATGCGGGCAGCCGAAATTGAGTTCAACGCCGTCGCATTCGGTCTCTTCAACGCGCTTCAAAATATCGCGCCAGGAATCCTCCTCGCAAGGCACCATCAGCGACACGACCATGGCGCGGTCGGGCCAGGCGCGCTTCACCGCTTTGATTTCTTGCAGGTTGATTTCAAGCGGCCGGTCGGTGATCAGCTCAATATTGTTAAAGCCGATCAGCCGCCGGTCCGGCCCGTGAATTGCGCCATACCGCGGGCCGTTGACGTTCACCACTGGCGGGCCTTCAGCCCCGAGCGTCTTCCAGACGACGCCGCCCCAGCCAGCGCGGAAAGCGCGCGTCACATTGACTTCGCGATCTGTCGGCGGCGCGGAGGCGAGCCAGAACGGATTTGGCGATTTGATACCGAGAAAATTGCTGGCGAGACTGGCCATGTGTTGTGCTTCCCTCAAACGCCGCGCAGCGCGCGGTCAATCGACAGCGCCGCCTGCTTGCCATCTTCAACCGCGCTGACGGTTAGATCCTTGCCGCCGAAGCTACAGTCGCCCCCGGCCCAAATGCCTTTGACCGACGTTCGGCGCTCGCTGTCCACCACAATTCGCCCGCCCTTCAGCCTGACCGCCCCCTCGCCCAGCGGCTCAGTCACAAAAATCTGGCCGATGGCGGTCAACACCATGTCGGCTTCAATCTTGATGGTCTCGCCCGCGCCCGCGAGTTTGCCCTTGACCTCGGCGGTCTTCTCAACAGTCACCGATTTCAGCGCGCCGCCGCTCGCCTGCAACGACTTGGGCATGGCCCATGTCAAAATGCGCACGCCGTTCGACAGCGCCAGCTCCTGCTCATAGCGGCTGGCCTTCATCTGCCCGCGCCCGCGCCGGTAGACCAGCGTCACCTCTTGCGCGCCCAGCCGCTTTGATTGCACCGCCGCGTCAATCGCCGTCATGCCGCCGCCGATGACGATGACGCGGCGGCCGACCTTGATTTTGGCAAGCGACTTCGCCTGCCGCAGCGTGGCGATGAATTCGACCGCATCTTCAACGCCCGCCGTCTTGTCTTCGCCGCGCAGGCCCAGTTTGTTGACGCCGGCAAGCCCCATGCCGAGAAACACGGCGTCATGCGATGCGCGCAGTTTTGCAAGGGTCAGTTTTGACCCGAGCGGCTGTTTCAATTTCACGTCGATACCGCCAATCCCCAAAATAAAATCGACTTCCTTCTGCGCGAAGTCGCCGACGGTTTTATAGGCGGCGATGCCATATTCATTCAGCCCGCTGAGTTTTGCGCGCGCCTCATACACCGTCACTGCATGGCCAAGCTCGGCCAGCTTGTGGGCGCAAGCGAGACCCGCCGGGCCGCCGCCGACAACTGCAATCTTCTTGCCAGTAGAAGCGCCGCGCGCAAAAGGCTGGCACCCGCTCGCCATCAATGCATCCGTCGCATGGCGTTGCAGCAGCCCGATCTTGACCGGCTTGCCCTCGGCATGCTCGCGCACGCAGGCTTCCTCGCACAAAGTCTCGGTTGGGCAGACCCGGGCGCACATGCCGCCCATTATATTGGCATTGAGAATTGTCTGTGCCGCGCCAAGTTCGTTGCCAGTGGAAATCTCGCGGATGAACAGCGGAATATCGATGCTGGTCGGGCAAGCCTTCTGGCAGGGCGCATCGTAACAGAAGTAGCAGCGGTCGGCTTCAACCAGCGCCTCGTGGAGCGTCAGCGGCGGATGCAGATCGCCAAAGTTTCGCGCATACTCGCCCGGCGCAAGCCGCCCGGCGGCAATGCCAGCCAGTTTCACCTCCGCCATTTTGCCAGCCGCCACCCGTGCCTCCTGCTGCTGCGCTCCGGGCAAATCACCCTATGGCGCAATTTGAAACAAACGCGCAGTCGGCCATTCGCGCAACGCGTTGTCAATAGTGAAATTTGCGGCAGGGCGGCCGGACTTGCGTTGCGCCAGCCCCCCGCTAGTGTGGCGCTTCCTCTATCAAAACAAGGCCTGCCGCATGCCCGTCGCCCATCCGCTGTTCGATCTTTCCGGCCGCGTGGCGCTGGTCACCGGTTCATCGCAGGGCATCGGCCTTGCCCTCGCGCGCGGCCTTGCGCAGGCGGGAGCGCTGGTGGTGCTGAATGGCCGGGATGCGGCCAAGCTGGATGCTGCGGCGGCCGTGCTGAAGGCCGAAGGACTCAAGGCTTTTGTTGCGGCTTTTGACGTGACCGACCGTGCCGCCGTCATTGCCGGGGTCGAGCGCATCGAAACTTTCATTGGCCCCATCGACATTCTCGTCAACAATGCAGGCATCCAGCGGCGCGGCCCGTTCGAAACTTTTCCCGAGGAGACATGGCACGAGATTTTTAATGCCAATGTCCATGCGGTTTTCCACACCGCGCAGGCAGTGGGGGCGCGGATGGTGGCGCGCCAGCGCGGCAAAATCATCAACATCTGCTCGGTGACGAGCGAGCTTGGCCGCGCCACGATCATTCCCTACACCGCCACCAAGGGCGCGCTGAAAATGATGACCAAGGGAATGTGCGCCGAATGGGCGAGGCACAATATCCAGATCAACGGTATCGGCCCCGGCTACATCAAAACCGAGCTGAACACGGCGCTGATGAATGACGAGAAATTTTCCGCCTGGGTCTGCGCCCGCACGCCAGCCGGGCGCTGGGCCGAGACTGAGGAGCTGGCCGGTGCCTGCATTTTTCTGGCGTCAGACGCGGCGAGCTATGTCAACGGGCACATCATCTATGTCGATGGCGGAATGACAGCGGCGGTGTGACCGGTGCGGCTCTGGATCAAAGACCCGCTGGCGGTTTTTGCGCAGGGAGCGGAGCGCGGCTGCGTCGTTGACGGCAGCGTGATTGCTGAATGCGTGCCGCGCGGTGCCCAGCCTGCGGCGGCGGTTGACACAGTGTTCGACGCTTCCCGGCATGTGCTGCTGCCCGGCCTCATCAACACGCATCACCATTTCTACCAGACCCTGACCCGCGCCCATCCCGCCGCCATCAACAAGGCGCTGTTTGCCTGGCTGCAGGCACTCTATCCCATCTGGGCCCGGCTGACGCCCGACGCGCTGCGCGCCGCCGTGCGGCTGGCCCTGGTGGAACTGCTGCTGTCCGGCTGCACGAGCGCGGCGGACCATCACTACCTGTTTCCGCGCGGGCTTGAAAACGCAGTCGATATTGAGGTTGAGGAGGCCCGCGCGCTCGGCATCCGCATGAC
>JANLPP010000335.1:0-7556 GCA_031367295.1 Hyphomicrobiales bacterium
TACTCCCGCCTCTGCCAGGAATGGCCAGAACGCCGCCTTCTCCGGCGGACTCGTCGGCGGGCTGGCGGTTGGCGCGCTGGCTGGCGGGTTCGGCGGCGGACATGGCCATGGCTACGGTTTCGGCGGCTACTACAACACCGGCTACAACGACTGCTACATCGACAGCCAGCCCCGCTACAACCACTGGGGCGATGTGGTCGGCTACCGCCGGGTCCGCGTCTGCAACTGAGCCTTCAACCAGATTGCGGCGTCCTCCGGCTCCCCTGCCGGACGCCGCATAGCGCAGGCTGGCCCGCCCCCGCTCCAGCCCCGCCAGAAGCCCCGCCGCAAGGCGGGGCTTTTCTGCGTCCGCCTTCAGCCGCGGCCAATCGCGGCCATAACAAGTTCAGCAAAGGCTGCATCAGACTCAACCTGCAGCGTCACCGGCAACACACACGCGCCGCTTTGCGCCAGCCATGCGGCCGGCAGGCGCACGGCGTCCTTTTCCGTCGTGACAGGCAGCAACGCATCGCGCCGCGCCGCGTCACCCAGCGCCGCAAGCTCGCTTGCCGAAAAAACATGGTGATCGGCAAAGCCGCGCCGCTGCACAATGTCAGCGCCAGCCTGCGCCAGTGTCGTGAAAAATTTTTCCGGACGGCCAATGCCTGCAAAGGCCAGCACGCGGCGGCCCTTGAGTTTTGCCGCCGCCGCCGGGTCTGGCCGCAGGCTTGCCGTGAAGCGGGGCAGGCGCACCGGCGGCAGGGCGGCTCCTTCGCCAATGACAAGCTCAGCGCCAATATGGGCGCGCTGGCCTGCAACCGGCGCGCGCAGCGGCCCGGCCGGCAGGCACAGGCCATTGCCGAACCCCGCTGCGGCGTCAATCACCCCAAGCGCCAGGGTGTGGCGCAGTCCGCTGCCCTGCAAGCCGTCGTCCATGACAATGACTGTTGCGCCTTGCCCGATTGCCAGCCGCGCCCCGGCGACACGATCCGCCGCCACGATCACCGGCGCGACGCGCCCCAGCAGCAGCGGCTCGTCACCCGCCTGCCTCGCCGTGTGCATTGCTGCATCAATCCGCAGTGGAGCACCCACCCGCGCCAGCGTGCCGCCATAGCCGCGCGACAGAAAAAACACCCGCATCCCGCGTGTCGCCAAAAGTTGCGCGACATAGATTGCCACCGGCGTTTTGCCCCCGCCGCCAACCGTGTAATTGCCGACGCAGATGACGGGAATGCCGCAATCCATGCGCGCGCGCCGCATCCGCCACAGCGTGGCCGCGCCGTACAGCGCACCAGCCGGTTGCAGCAGCCGTGCGCGCAGGTCAGGGCGCGGCAGGCTCCAGAAGGCAGGGGCCTTCATGCGCCGAGGTCCGGAGTTCTGCCGGCCAGCCAGGGCGCCAGCGCGCGCATCACCGCGTCAGCCGCGCCACGTTGCGCGGCTATCGCCCCGGCACCGCGCTGCGCCATTGCCGCGCGCGCGCCGGGGCTGACAAGCAGCGCGGCAAGCGCACTGGCAAGCGATCCCGCATCATGCACCGGACGCGCGCCGCCCGCCTCGTCCAGCAGGCGGTAGATATCGGCAAAATTGGCCACAGCCGGGCCGTGCAGGATGGCATTGCCCAGCAGCGCCGCCTCAATCGGGTTTTGCCCGCCAGCGCCGCCCAGCGATTTCCCGAGAAACACCGGGGCATTCAGGCGATACAGCAGGCCCAGCTCGCCCATCGTGTCGCAAAGATACACCTGGGTCAGGGCAGTGACTTCATCGCCCCGGCTGCGCTGCGCCAGCTGCAGGCCGGCCGCGGCAACCAGCGGCGCAATTGCGCCGGCCCGCGCTGGATGGCGCGGCGCAAGAATGGTCAGGAGGTCCGGAAACCGCGCCACAAGAGCGCGATGCGCGTCAAGGCACAGGGCCTCTTCGCCCGCATGCGTCGAGGCGGCAACCCAGCAGGGCCGCCCGCCAATTGACTGGCGCAGCGCGCCGAGCTCCGCCGGGTCTGCGGGCAGCGCCGCAGCGTCATATTTTAGATTGCCACACACCTCGACATGCCCTGCGCCCAAATGTGACAGTCTCCCGGCATCTTGTTGCGACTGCGCCAGACACACGTCAACACAGCCGAGCAGCGCGCCAGCAAACCCCTTTGCCAATCCCCAGCGTCTGAACGACCGCGCCGACATACGCGCATTGACCAGCGCCACCGGAATGTGCTGCGCCTTTGCGGCAAGCAGCAGGTTGGGCCACAGCTCCGACTCCGCCAGCACGATGAGATCCGGCCGCCAGGTATCGAAAAAACGCCGCACGTAGGCGGCCGCGTCCAGCGGCACATACTGGTGCAGCGCGCCTTGCGGCAGACGCTGGGCCAGCACCTGCGCCGAAGTGACTGTGCCGGTCGTGACCAGAACTCCAAAACCTTGCGCCTGCACAAGCGCCACCAGCGGCAGCAGCGCCAGCGCCTCGCCCACACTCGCGCCATGCATCCAGACCAGCCGCCCCGCCGGCCGCGCCAGCCCGGCGAGGCCGCAGCGCTCACCAAGGCGCGCGCCGTCTTCCTTGCCATTGGCCTGCCGCCGCCGCAAAAACCGCGGCATCAGCGGGCGCGCCAGCCACGCAGCGCAGCGATAGGCCAGCAGCAGGGGATGCAGCCGCCCCTTCAAGCGCCGCCGCCAGACCGGGCCATGCCTGGATCCGCGCAGCCCACCAGCGCATAAGCGCGCGCATGCACGGCGTTCAGGCCGTCTTCCACCGCCTGGCGCGCGGCCTCCAGTGTCGCCGCGTCAGCGTCGGGGGGCACATGCACAGGCTCGCCCAGCACCATTGCGCCGCGCCCGAAGGGCTTGCCCAGGCTGGCACGGTCCCAGCTGCGAAAATCAAAGCGGCGGCTGGTGACAACCGCGACTGGATAGACCGGGCGGCCTGAATGCTGCGCCAGCGTAACGATGCCCAGCCCCGCCACGCGCGACAGTTTCGGCACATCGGCTGTCAGCACCAATGTCGTGCCCGCCTCCAGCACGCGCAGCATTTCGCGCGTTGCCGCGAACGCGCCCTTGCGGTGCATCTTGCCTGCCTTGCCTCCAGATCCTCTGATCGGGATAACGCCAAGATGACGCAGCACGATCGCGTTGATCTCGCCATCGCCATGGCGCGAAATCAGCGCGGCGACACGCGCCCCACGCGGCCAGGCATAATGGATCATGAAATGCTGGCCATGCCACATGGCGGTGATGACCGGCAGCCGCGCTTCCATTGCGTCGGGAAAATCCGGCGGTTCGACAGTAAAGCGGTTGGTGGCGTGCACCAGGCGCAGATACATGGCGAGCAGTAAGCCCGCGATCTCCTGCACGATACGGCTGCGGCCAACCTGTTTCAGCAAGGCGCGCATCAGGGTCCAGCATGCCCGGCAGGCTCAAGAAAGCGGTGCAGGTGCACGATGACATAGCGCATATGGGCGTTGTCCACGGTCATTTGCGCCTTCGCCTTCCAGGCGCGGTGCGCGCTGGCATAGTCAGGAAAAATACCGACGATGTCGAGCTTTGCCGGGTCGCGGAACTCGTGACCATCCAGCCGCGCCAGCTCGCCGCCAAAGACGAGATGCAGCAGCTGTTGCGAGTCGGTCTGGACTGGAGGTGTCTGGCTCATCGATTCTGCTGGCCTTTGGATTTGTATGTGCACTGTCAGCCTGCTGCCCGCGCCAGCGCATCCCGCAGCGCAGGCACGCAAGCCATCAGCATGGGATGGCCGGTGTCGGCCCTGTTATAGACCGGCACCGTGCCATCAAATCCCGCAAACACACCGCCCGCCTCGCGCACAATCAGGTCAGCGGCGGCAATGTCCCAGTCCTGCGCCTTGCCGGACGCAAGACCGGCGTCAAGCCCGCCACTGGCGACCAGCACCATGCGGTAGGCCAGCGAGGGAATTTTGGGTTGCGCGGCAAATGCAAGGCCGCGCGCTCGCATGGCGTCGAGCAGAAAATGCGGTCCGGCAATGCGCGGCAAAGCGCCTGGAATGGCCGACGCCATGATACGTTGGCCATTCAGAAACGCGCCGCCCCCAAGGCTCGCCGCATAAGTCTCCCCCAGGGCCGGCGCATGCACCACGCCGGCGATGGGCCGCCCCTCCCGCACCAGGGCAACGCACACCGTCCAGCGCGGATCGCCAGTCAGGAAGGCGCGCGTGCCGTCAATCGGATCAACAACCAGAACATCCCGGCAAGCAAGGCGCACAGCCGTATCGGGGCTTTCCTCCGACAGCCACCCCGCTTGCGGGAAAGCGGCGGTAAGGCGCACACGCAGAAAGGCGTCAGCCTCAAGATCAGCATCTGTCACCGGCGAGCCGCCCGCCTTGCTGTGGATGGCTGCGGTGGTCCTGGTGCCGGGGCGGAAATGCGCCAGCGCCAGCACCCCCGCTGACTTTGCAGCAGTGGTCAGGATGCCGAGCGCGTGGCCAGCATCTGGCTCAGGTGGCCGCGCCCGCACCGGCTGTGTCGCTGACATGGTGATTGTCTTCTTTCAGGATCGGCATGGGGAAGGCTGTAATCGGGCGCGGCGCGCGGCGCAAGTTTTGGGTTTTTTCCTCACGCACTGTGCCTTGGCGACTTCCTTGCGCTCGTCTGCACAGCTGTAGATCAGCTCGCGCTCGAACTCCGCCAGGACGACCTGGAACTGTGATTCTCAGCCGCCCATGCGCGCTCACGCTGTCCGCCCATGTGTCGCAAGGCAAACGAAAACACGCGCGCTGCCAGAAGTGCGGTTAGATTTATCGAGACCGGGCGGAATTTTACACCTGCACTGCCAAAACGGCAGCGTGGGGCTCGCGCCTCACCGGCCGGGCCAGTCCCCCAGCACGGACTGCACCAGCGCCAGCGCCGCCACCGCCGCCGTATCGGCGCGCAGCACCCGGGGTCCAAGCGACAGGCGCAGCACATGCGGCAGGCGCAGGAGCGCAGTCCGCTCACCTGCATCAAAGCCACCTTCCGGGCCAATCAGCACGGCCATGTCCTGGGGTTCCTTGCGGGCCACGCCGCGCAGCGCGGCGACAGGGTCCGTCAGTGGCGCGTCCTCGTCACAGAAAACCAGCAGCCGCTCCTGTGGCCAGCTGTCGAGCACGCGAGCAAGCGGGCGCTCGGCCAGTATGTCCGGCAGGCCCAGCAGCCCGCATTGCTCGGCTGCCTCAACCGCATTGGCGCGCATGCGCTCCAGATTGACGCGGGTTGCCTGCGTGTGTTGCGTGATGACGGGTGCAAGCACGCCTGCACCCATCTCCACAGCTTTTTGCACCATATAATCGAGCCGCGCATGCTTGAGCGGCGCAAACATGCAGGTCAGCCGGGAGGCAGCGGGCTGGGCGCGCGTCTGCTCCTCAATGATCAGGCTGGCGCTTTTGCGCGAGAGCAGCGACAGACGGGCGCGGAACTCGCCGGATTTTCCATCAAAAACCAGGAGGCCAGCGCCCTCGGACAGGCGCAGCACGTTCAGCAGGTAGTTAGCCTGCGCTTTATCGAGCGGGGCCGAAGCGCCGGTGGCGAGCGGGTGATCAATAAACAGCCGGTGCGTCGTCAGCAAAGCGGGTTTTTGCACGGCTTTTGCGTCTCAGTTTTTAAAGAAGGCGTCGGCGGCCTGCGCGGAGGCGAGCTTGGCCTGCCGCGCTGCCGCAAGCCGGGCGATCTCTTCCTTAAGCATTTCAATGCGTTCGGCCAGCTCGACGACTGACAGCGCGTCGAGTTTCTGCCCGATGTCGTGATGCGACGGCGCCTTGCGCACTGGCGCGCCAAAAACAGTGTCCTCGTCGCTCAGTGCCATAGCCAGACCTTTCCCTGAATTATTGGCAAGGATTAGGGCCTGCGAGACAAAAATGCCACTGGCAATCCGGCACTGTTGCACCAAAGCGGTAGTCCCATGCTAGAAATCCGCAGCAGCCATCAGGAAAAACCGCCGCCATGCCCGCAGAAATGACCGCCATTGAAATCAGCCGTCCCGGCGGGCCCGAAGTGCTTGTGCCGGTCCGGCGGCAGGTTCCCGTGCCGGGCTTTGGCGAAATCCTCGTCAAAGTGGCCGCTGCCGGGGTCAACCGGCCTGATATTTTGCAACGCAGCGGAAACTACCCCCCGCCGCCCGGCACAACGGATATTCCGGGACTGGAGATTGCCGGCGTGGTGGTTGCGGCTGGCGCGGGCGCAACCCGTTTCAAGGTGGGCGACAGGGTTTGCGCGCTGGTGCCGGGTGGCGGCTATGCTGAATTCTGTTCCGTCAATGAAACCAATGCGCTGCCCGTTCCTGCGGGCCTCACCCTGACCGAGGCTGCGGCGATCCCGGAGACTTTTTTCACGGTCTGGACCAATGTGTTTGAGCGCGGCGGCCTGAAAAGCGGCGAGACATTGCTGGTGCATGGCGGCGCGTCAGGCATTGGCACAACCGCCATCATGCTCGGCGCGGCGTTTGGCGCGACAATTATTGTGACAGCTGGATCGTCCGGCAAATGCGCTGCCTGCGTCACGCTTGGCGCGAGCCATGCCATTGATTACAAACAGGAAGATTTTGTTAATGCGGTCAAGGCGGCGACGCAGGGCCGGGGTGCCGACGTCGTACTCGACATGGTCGGCGGCCCGTATGCCGACCGCAACCTAGAGGCCGCCGCCAAGGATGGCCGCATCGTGCAGATCGCCTTCCTGCAAGGTGCCAACGTGCAGATAAACCTCGCGAAAATCATGATGAAACGGCTCACCCTCACCGGCTCCACCCTGCGTCCGCGCAGCGTGGCGGAAAAGGCCGGCATCGCCCGCGCGCTGGAGGCGCAGGTCTGGCCGCTTTTGGCGCAGGGCCGCTGCAAGCCGGTCATCGACAGTGTTTTCCCGCTGGCGCAGGCACGTGAGGCGCATGAGCGGATGGAGGCAAGCGCGCATTTTGGCAAGATTGTCCTTAATGTGGAAACTTGAAAGGAATCAATTATATGCATCTCGCCCAGCTCAACATAGGCAAGCCACTTGGCCCGATGGACGATCCGGTCATGCGGGGTTTCAAGGCGGGCCTCAACCTGGTCAATGGCATAGCGGAGCGCAGCCCGGCTTTATCTGGCGGCTCAAGGACGAAGCCAACAATGCAACATCGTTCCGCGCTTTTGACGATCCCGACCTGCTGATTAACCTTTCAGTCTGGCAAGATGCTGAATCGCTTGAGCAATTTGTCTGGCAGACGGTGCACAAGCGGTTTTATGCCCGCAAGGGGGAATGTTCGAGAAAAGCGCTGTCCCGGATTTCGCCATGTGCTGGATTGAGGAAGGCCATCTGCCGACACTGCTGGAGGCGCGCCAGCGGATTGAGCATTTGCAGGCGCACGGTCCGGACGAACAGGTGTTTGGCCGGGAGAGCCTGCCGAACATCAAGCTGTGGCTGGGCGCGCGCTGCGCCTGACGGCATGGCTGCCCGGCCTTGAAAACTGTCGCAGTCGAGCCAATTTGCTGGTAACTATGCGCAATAACCCGCATTTGCCCGGCCTTGACCCGGGAGACAAAGGCAAAACCCATGTTCATCCAGACCGAAGCCACCCCCAATCCCGCCTCCCTCAAGTTCATTCCGGGCCGCCCGGTGA
>JANLPP010000372.1:0-2691 GCA_031367295.1 Hyphomicrobiales bacterium
GTTCCGACCGCGCGGCGCGGCGATTTTGTGAGACATTACACGAAGTCGGCGCGCTCAGGCTCCTGAGCGACCGGCCGACATTCCGGCTCTATGGACTCTGAACATGCGTGCGGAAAAACTGCCGGAACAGTTCGACGCCGAGCTGGCGGATCTGCCCCCCGAGGCGCGTTGGCGCGAATGGATGGGCCGTGTCGAGGCGGCCATCTTCGCCAGCCCGGAGCCAGTTTTGCGCGCAACCCTCGCCAGTCTGGTTGGGCGGGCGTGTATCCTCGATGAGCTGATCGCCGATATCCGCAGCGAGTTGAAGGCGCGCCCCTACGATCTCATCGCGGTGGCTGGCGGCTGGCAGCACCGCACCCGGCCGCGATATGCCAGCGCGGTGCGCCAGGCGCTCGGTGCCAGCGACAGCGCCAGCGGATTGCAGCTGAGCCAAACGGAAAGCCTCGCCCTCACCGCCGTCGCCTGTCTGCAGCCGGTGACGCGACAGCGGCTGTCACAGCTCCTCGGTCGAGAGATCAGCCGCGACGTGATGGCGCGGCTGAAGCGACTTGAGCTCATCGGCGCCGGCCCGCGCGTCGCCCAGCCTGGAGCGCCGCTGACCTATGTGACGACGGCGCAGTTTCTGCAGGTTTTTGGGCTGAATTCGCTGCGCGACCTGCCTGACATGGACGGCCTCGTCGAGGCAGGGCTGCCGGATCGCGGATTCGATGACGGTCTTGCGCCCGATCCACTCGATGCAGTGTTAGGGCGCGTCGACGCGATTGATCAGGCCGCCGACGAGCCCGATGCGCTCAGCGCCGACTGAACGCTGCGGCGCGCTATCCTGGTGCGCGGAGCTTTGGCGATGCGCGCCGGTGCCAGTGCGGTCCCGCTTGCAATACGCGGACGAATTGGGCTTGCCCAGGTTCGCGCATGCGGTCGAGAGATTTAACGGCAATTTCAAGCTCGCTTTGAGCCAGGCTTCGAGCACCAGCACAGGTTTGCCGACGAGCTAGGCGCGGCATCGTCGGACGCGTCGGTGGTCTTGGTGCGGCCGAGGCGCAACGAGCGGCAGGGCAGCGGGATCGAATTATGATTTGCCGGGTCTGTCAAAACATCTGGTTCTTTTACGATATCTTCGACCCGGAGCCCGGCGATCTCGCTGCGGCGGCGGCCGCCCGAGTCGAAGGTGGCGAGAATCAGCGCCGCGTCGCGCCGGACCGTCAAGTGGCCGCGCCGGCAGACAGCGAGCAATTTTTCAACAATGTCGCCGGTGACGGCATTTTGGCTTTTTCGCTGCCGGGGCAGGGCGGCAGCGCGGATCGCCAGCCGCAGCGCGTTACGGATTTGCCCGTCGCCAAAGGGTCCCGCGAGACCGCGCCATTTGTGCATCGTACCCCACAGCGACAGCCCGCGTTTCACCGTGGCCGCTGCATGTGGGCCGTCGATTTCCAGGGTGCCGCCAGCTCGCAGCGCCCCGGCAACCCCGGCAGGCATGCCGTGCGTAGCATCGCTTTCACGCTTCGCCTGGTCATACAGGTGGTGCGCAATTAACTTCATCACCAATCCCGGCGGGGCCGGCCAGGGCAGGGGCGCGGCGGTAGAGCAAGGCACCAGCGTTCGAGACAGGCAAGGTCAGAGGTCAGCGCCCGCAGCGCGTTGGCACCCATGCCGGTTTCGACGAGATGCTTCAGGGTCACCACATCGGCGTCTGAGCGCAAGGCGGAAAGTTCATCGCGGCGGTGACAGGGCAGCACGTCGGCAAGTGAATTGAGTTCCGCAAGGCGGCGGGAGTCGGGATCGGGCACCGGAGCGTAAGCCGGTGAAGCGGGAAGGGGCGGCGGAACGGTCACGATAAAACTGCCCTCATTTCACGAATATCGCCAATTTTTCGATTTTATGCAAATGGGTTATCATACAGGCTGACTTGTCTGACCTGGAGCGTGCGATGCCGACCACTCTGACCCGCAGCGCCTTTGAGCAGCATCTGGGCGACGCGCGCGCGACCGCCGTGTTGTGCGGCTGGACGACTGGACGGACGCCGAGATAGCAGCGCTGGAAGCCTCAGAAATGGCGCCAGGGTACAAACATCTGGACGCGGAACTCGAAACACCTGCGTCAACCGCATGATTGGCGGGCCGCTGCGGCCTGGCTGGCTTCTGCGCTATGTCTATGACTGGTCCGATGCGCAGGAGCAGGGCACCCCGGTCAAGGATCGTCCAGCGGTTATTGTGCTGACCGTGACGCGGCAGGATGGCCGCATCATGGTGCGGGTGGTGCCCGTCACCCATCGCCGCCCTGACGATCTCAGCCGCGCGGTGGAAATTCCCGTAGCGTCGAAGCGCCGTCTGGGGCTGGATGGCGAAAAATCCTGGAACATCCTCGACCACGCCAGGCGTGACATCGGAGACTTCATCGATACTGTGTCTCAGTGGAGGGGTGCAGTCCAGTGTGTTGTGTGCGATAGCGTGAAATGCATTCCGGTATGGTACGAACCTCAACCTTGAATGGCCAGGTGGTGCCCTAAGGATTTTGTGACGGTGCCAGCAACCGCAACGCATTGATGGTCACCAGCACGGTCGCCCCCGTGTCGGCAAGGATCGCCGGCCACAGGCCGGTCAGGCCTATGACCGTCGTCACCAGAAACACCGCCTTGAGGCCGAGCGCCATAGTGATGTTCTGGCGGATGTTGGCCATCGTGCGCTTCGACAG
>JANLPP010000378.1:0-4347 GCA_031367295.1 Hyphomicrobiales bacterium
ACGTAAAACACGTCCACCGCCTTCTCGCCAAAGGTGGCGATGTGGGCGGAGTTTATGTTGAGGTTGAGGTTGGAGAGGACGCGCGTCAGGCCATAGAGCAGGCCGGGCCGGTCCAGCCCGGAGACTTCCAGCACCGTGTCGCGGTGGGACAGCCCATTGTCGATGATGACTTCCGGAGCGACGTGGAAAGCCTTGTCGCGCGCTGAAGGCACGCTGCCGCGCGCTGCGACTGTGTCATCGATGTAAATTTCGCCGCGCAGGGCCTTTTCGATGGACTGGGCAATGCGGCTGCCGCGGCGCAGCTCATCCTCGTCCCGGTCAAAGGCGCGGCCCACGTAAATCGTGTCGAGCGCCAGGCCGTCGGTGGTGGTGAAAATCTGGGCATCGACAATATTGGCCCCCGCTGCCGCGCAGGAGCCCGCGATGATCGACAGCAGGCGCGGATGATCGGGCGCAAGTATCGTCAGCTCGGTCACGCCGCGAAACGCATCCGTGGCAACTTCCGTGGCGAGCGAGCGCACCTGTGCTGCCGCCGCACGCAGCATCTGGGCATGCTGGATTTTGTGCCTGAGGTCCACCTTCAGCCAATAGGCCGGGTAGTGGCGCGCCGCATAATCGGCAAACTCATGGTCAGCCAGGGCCGGCAGGGCACGCCGCAGTTCGTCCTGCATCTGCGCGACACGCTGCTTGCGGTCTATGGCGGAATGGCCACCCGCCAGCACAACCTCGGTCTCCCAGTAGAGCGTGCGCAGCAGCTGGCCCTTCCAGCCGTTCCACACGCCAGGCCCCACCGCGCGGATGTCGCAGACCGTCAGCACCAGCAGCAGCTTCAGCCGCTCCAGCGTCTGCACAATCGCGGCAAAGCTGTGGATGGTGCGCGGATCGGACAGGTCGCGGCTTTGCGCGACGGTGGACATGGTCAGGTGCTGCTCGATCAGCCAGGCCACCGTCTCGGTTTCGGCGGCGCTGAGGCCGAGCCGCGGGCACAGGCGGCGCGCCACCCCGGCGCCCTCCAGCGAGTGGTCGCCCTGCCGCCCCTTGGCAATGTCATGCAGAAAAGCCGCAACGAACAGCGCGCGGCGATGGGTGATGCCGGGCATGATTTCGTTGGCGACCGGGTGGTCCTCTTTCAGCCGCCCCACATCGATTTCGGCAAGAATGCCGACAGTGCGGAGCAGGTGCTCGTCCACCGTATAGTGATGATACATGTTGAACTGCATCATCGCGACAATGCGGCCAAAATCCGGGATGAAGCGGCCCAGCACGCCCGCCTCATTCATCCGCCTCAACACGATTTCCGGCGAGTTTTTTGAGGTCAGGATGTCAAGAAACAGCGCGTTGGCCTCGCGGTTTTCACGCAGCGTCGCGTCAATATGCTTAAGCGACAGCGTCACCGCCCGCGTCGCATCCGGATGAATGGCAAGGCCGCTGTGGCCAGCCTGATGGAACAGGCGGATGAGGTTGACGGGATCGCGGGCAAACACATCCTTTGACGCAATGGTCAGCCGGTCCGACTCGACCGTGAAAGCGCCAGCGGCAATTGGCTTGCCGCGACGTTTGAAGCGTTTCATGAAACGGTTCATGGCGGTTGCAGGCTTGGCCTGACGCTCCTCCAGCGCCGCGCAGACGATGGCGGTGAGATCGCCGACATCCTTGGCGACCAGAAAATAATGCTTCATGAAACGCTCGACCGCCGACAGGCCCGCGCGGGTGCGATAACCCAATTTCTCGGCAATGGCGCGCTGCACGTCAAAGGTCAGCCGGTCCTCGGCACGTTTGGTGATAAAGTGCAGATGGCAGCGCACGCGCCAGAGAAACGCGTCGCAACGCTCAAACAGCTCAAACTCGCGCCGGGTGAACAGACCGGCGGCGACAAGCTCCGAGGCCTCACGCACGCGGTAGACATAGCGGGCAATCCAGAACAGCGTGTTGAGATCGCGCAGGCCGCCCTTGCCCTCTTTGACATTGGGCTCGACGACATAGCGCGACACACCGGATTTGCTCAGGCGCGCATCGCGCTCGGCAAGTTTTGCGGCGACGAATTCGCGCGGGGTCCTGGCGACGATTTCCGTGTCGAAACGGTTGACGAGGTCAGCATGCAGGCTGGTCTCGCCAAGGATCAGCCGCGCCTCCAGCAGCGTGGTGCGGATGGTCATGTCGCCTTTGGCCTGGCGCATGCATTCCTCGACCGAGCGGGTGGCGTGCCCGACCTTCTGCTTCAGGTCCCACAGCACGTAAAGAATCGTCTCGACGACGCTCTCGCCCCACGGCGTCTGCTTGTAGGGCAGCAGGAACAGGAGATCGATGTCGGAGCCGGGTGCCAGCGTGCCGCGCCCGTAACCGCCAACCGCGACAATGGCGAGCCGCTCGGCATTGGACGGGTTTTTGAGCGGGTAGACATAGGTGACGGCATAGGCGTGGATGGCGCGGATGATCTCGTCTTCGAGGTCACTGATCAGGCGCGGTGCCGAGCCGTGCCTGCCGCCGTTTTCCAGCGCGTCGCGCGCGGCCTCGCGCCCGGCTTCAAGGTGATGGCGCAGACATTCGACAACTTCGCGGCGGAAGTCCGGGTCAGCCGGATGTGCTGCCCGCAGCGCGGCAATTTCTCTGGCAATATGCGCATGCAGCGCGTGGCTGGCGGCGGGTTGCGGCGCGCGCGGGCTGTGCAGATCAGTTCTGGGCTGGGCTGTCATGGTGGTGAGATGTAGCACAACCCGCCAAAAAAGAAGCCGCCCAAAAGGGCGGCTTCACATTCTCTGCGATTGCAGAGCGATCAGAACTTGTAGTTGATGCCGAGGCGCACGAGAGCATGCGCCTGCGTGGCCTGTGTGAACCCGCCAATTCCGCCAACAGGCACAACGCTCACGCGATATTTCGGAAGGTTGTAATACAAGCCTTCAAGCCGTGCTGTCATATTGTTGGTGAACGCATATTCAACGCCGGCTCCGCCGACCCAGCCCATGCGCGTCGAATTTGATGATCCGGACACAAACGGCACACCGCCGAGAGCGCCCGCGCCACCCGATAGGCTATATTTAACATTTGTGAAGCCCAGGCCGCCCGTCACATAAAACAGCGCGCGGTCAGCTGCGACGCCAAGACGTCCGCGAATTGATCCAAACCATTCTTCTTTCACACGTGCCGTGTCAAACCCGGACAGTGGCAGGGCGACAGTATTGGCCGCCCGGGCACTGCGCCCGGTGAACGAGAAATCGCCTTCAATGCCGTACACAATGCTGCCGTATTGCAGATTATAGCCAGCCTGTGCGCCACCCAGAAAACCTTTTGGATTCACGTTTCCAATATTGCCATCAAAAATCCCGCCAGCAGGCGGAGTGACGTGAACGCCAACCACATCATCAATCGTCCAGCCGTACCCGGCATGCAGACCGACATAGAAGCCGTTCCAGGAAAATGGCGCAGCGGCGAAAATCGGCGCGGGAGCCGGTGCACGCACTGGAAGGTCGGCGGCAAGCGCTGACGCTGCTGAGAGCGTGATAGCTGCGGCGGCCAATGCTCCGAATGAATACTTCATAAAAAACTCCTGCAGCTGGATTGCATTCCCGTTTCTAGCAAACCCTGAGGCCTTTGTGGTGGGAAATTTGCAACAGTGGGTTCCTAAAATATTTTTGAATTCAAAGACAAGACTTGTACAAATGTCGTCAAATTTTCGGACTTAAGCCGACTGGAGCGTGATGTCGCCGAGTGGTAACATCCCTTGACCGCCGGTTTCCGGCCCCCAGGCGCTAACTTGAGGGGATTGGGCATCACGAGTCTATGCCATTGGCGTCCCCTTCCCCCTTGTGGGGAGGGGGACGCAAACGGCATAGATTTGTGCAGATGGCAGCATTAACTTAGCGCCTGGGGGCCGGAGGCCAACGGTCCAAGGTTCGTCATCAGCAGCGATTCCACTCATCGACATCATGCTCTAGTCGACAGTTATCCTATTCATACAAATCAAGCAAAGGTATGCGCGAAAAATAGTACATTCGTGCACAGTGTCTCGCGAGACACCCGGCATGAAATTCAACTCCCGCGCCCAGCACAGCGCACCTGTTCGACGGATTTTGCGGAACACGCAACGGCCGCGCCCTGGTTTAGGCAACAGCTAAAATTCCCGCCGGATAAAATCGCCAGCGATTTGCACCACGCCTAGCGTAGCGCCATGGGCTGCTCTTCATCCAGAAAGCCCATGATCTCGCGGAAAAACTGCATGCGGTTTTTTTCCAGCATCACCGCATGGGTACCCTCGCTCATTTCAACGAGGCGGCGGTAGGGCGCATTTTTCAGCTGGGCAAAATAGCCCTGCGCCTGATCGCTTGGCAGGTCGGCATCCCACTCGGCATG
>JANLPP010000380.1:0-5769 GCA_031367295.1 Hyphomicrobiales bacterium
AGCGCCTCGCCGCCATGCGGAAAGGCCAGAACAGAGACAAATGCGTGCAGGGCAGCGCCGAGCAGCAGCAGCGCGGCGGTCAGTCCGTCGGCGATTTTGAGCATGGACGGGCCTCCGCTGGCTGAATGAGAAAAGCCCCGCGCGGCTTTTCAGCAGCGCGGGGCCGATAGTGCCAGTCGTAGCACCCTCATCCGGCCTTCGGCCCCCTTCTCCCGCGGCGCGGGCGCAGGGGATCGCGATCAGAGAAGGCGGGGCCGCCTCAGGCCTTCATCGCAGCCTTGACCGCCTCTGCCGTGATGGGCAGCGAGCGGACGCGGGCTTTGGAGGCGTTGAAGATGGCATTGCCGATGGCAGGGCCAACGACGGTCACCGCCGGTTCACCGACGCCGGAGGCGCCTTCCCCGTTGGCGATGACCGTGACAGCCACGTCAACCAGCTGATTATGCCGCAAGGGCGTATAGCTGTCGAAGTTGGTCTGCTCGATCGCGCCATTCTTCATGGTGCCATTCTCGTACATGGCGAGCGACAGGCCCCAGAGGGCCGCGCCTTCCACCTGGGCGCGGACGTTGTCAGGATGCACCTCTGTGCCGATGTCAGTCGCCACATGCAGTTTCTTGACAGTTACCGTGCCGTCGGAGCCGACCGCAACATGGGCGACGCAAGCCGTCCAGGATGCAGTGCCGCGTTCCTGCGAGGAGACGCAGGCAATGCCCATGCCTTCGCCCTTTGGCAGCACCTTGGTGCCGTAGCCGGCAAGCCCGGCCGCAGCGATCAGCGTGTTTTTAAGACGCTGCGCGCCGCCATTGTTGGCGCCGGCACCGTCCAGCAGCGAGATGCGGAAGGCGAGCGGGTCCTGGCCAGCGGCATGGGCGAGCTCGTCGATCATGCTTTCCACGGCCCAGAAGGTCCAGCCCGGAGCAACCGAGCGCAGCTGGCCTGACGGGGTCGCGTTCTGCGCGACTTCGTTCAGGTAGGTGCGGACGGTGTGGTTCGGGATGGTGTACCAGTGATCGGAACCGTTGACGGTGAAGCCGTCAAGCGCGCCCTTCTCACCCTTCATGTCCACCGCAGGCGACAGGAACGCCGGGATGCCCCAGCGCGCTGTTGGCCAGGCGCTGGCAATGTCATGCTCCATCGCGGTGACTTTGCCCGCCGCGTCGAGACTTGCCTTGACATTCTGCACCGTCAGCGGACGGGTGAAGTCAAACTGCATGTCATCTTCGCGCGAGTAGATCACCTTGACCGGCTTGCCGACCGCCTTCGAGGCGAGCACGGCGGGCACGATCATGTCAGATTCAAGACGCCGGCCAAAGCCGCCGCCGAGATAGTACTGATGCAGCACAACATTCTTGGGGTCCACGCCCGCAGCGCCAGCCGTGATGCCGCCGGAGCGGGTCGCGAACTGGTTGCCGGTATGCACGTGCCAGATGCCGGCCTGCTCATAGGCCAGTGCGTTCATGGGCTCCATCGGGGCATGGATATTGATGCCCGTGGTATATTCAGCCTCAATGCTCTTGGCTGCCGTGCCAAGCGCCGCGCCCGAATCACCGTTCTTGACGAACAGGAGAGCCTTGCTGCGGTCCTTGATCAGGCGGCGGCCTTCAGCCGTGATCGACTCGGTTGATGCAGTCGCGTTCGGGCCAAGATCATAGGTGATCTTGAGCGCGGCAGCCGCCTTCTTCGCGTTGAAGTAGGTGTTTGCAACGGCGACAACCCAGCCGGTGACGGTCTTGGTCGGGTCTTCAATGATGACAGCCTTGACGAAGCCGGGAACCTTCTTGGCTTCCGAATCATCAACCGACTTGACGGACGCGCCATAGCGCACCGGCGGCGTAACAGGCTTGCCGTGCAGCATGCCGGGAACCGTGGCGTCAATGCCATACTTGACAGTGCCGTTGGTCTTGCCGGGAATGTCGAGCTGCGGCACCGAATGGCCAACCAGCGTGTACTGGTCAGCAGTCTTCAGCTTGATGGCCTTGAGTTCGTCCGGGGTCCAGGCCTTGCTGGCCTTGCCCGAGGCGACGATCTTGCCAAAGCTGATCGACTTGTTGGACTTGGTGTGAACAACCGCCGAGTCGCGCGCCACAAGTTCGGCAGCCGGGACGCCAAGGGCGGCAGCGGCAGCTTCAATCAGGGTTGCACGGCCAGCCGCGCCAGCGCGGCTCATGGCATCGAAGTTCATGCGGGTCGACCAGGAGCCGCCAGTGATGACAGCGCCCAGCAGCGGATCGGCGTATTTGCCGTCTGCGACGAGGTTGACGCGCATGTCGCGCCAGTCAGCACCAAGCTCTTCAGCAACCAGCTGCGCCATCGTGCTGGCAATGTGCTGGCCCATGTCGGCCTTGCCGACATTGACTGTCACAATACCATCCGTGCCGATGGCATACCAGATGCTGGGCTCGAAATTGGCGACCGCTTTCGCGTCGCTGACGTCAAGCACACCGGGCACATTGGCAAAGCCGAAAGACAGGCCGGCGGCCGTCGTTGCGACAAGGAAAGTGCGGCGGGAGAGGTCCACCGGCTTCTCAACCTTGGGAACGTTCACGTGTTTGGTCATGCGCCCCTCCTGTTGATGTCGTTGGAAGCGCGAAGGTCGCTCGCGGCGCGCATGATCGCGCGCTGGATGCGCGAGTAGGTCATGCAACGGCAGAGGTTGCCGGTCATCGCCTCGATGATGTCGCCCTTGGTGGGGTTCGGGTTCTTGTTCAAGAGGCCGGCGGCCTGCATGATCTGGCCGGACTGGCAGTAGCCGCACTGCGGCACCTGCTCGGCAATCCAGGCCTTCTGCAACGGATGATCGCCTTTGGCGCTCAGCCCTTCAATCGTGGTGACGTTCTTGCCGACCACATCGCTGACCATGGTCTGGCAGGAGCGGACAGCCTCACCGTTAACATGCACTGTGCAAGCGCCGCAAAGGCCCGCGCCACAGCCAAATTTTGTGCCAGTCATCTGCAGTGAATCGCGGATGGCCCACAACAAGGGCGTATCGCCGGTCACATCGACCGACGTCTTGCGCCCATTAATCGTCAATACAGGCATAAACCCTCCCGACGTGTTTACCCCCCTGCCGCCGGTTGCCACTCTGCGCGGGCATTGCAGGCCAAGGCTTGCAAAACAGGCATAGAATGGCGGACGGGCACTACAGGGGGCGTTTGTCGCTTGACCGGCAGCCACCGCTGCCTGGAGTGCGAATGAGGAAAGACTAGACCCGCGCTTTGCATGGCGCAACAGAAATTATCGATGCACGCCGTTGGCCTTAGGTATTGGCCCGCATCGTGGTAGCTGGATAATACAATTTAAATCCGTGAGGCCAACACCCTGCTTTTGGCCAAGCCTCGCGGGATTGGCCGACCTCCGGTTCACAAAACGTCATGTGTCTTGCGGCAGCGTCAAGCACGGCATTCTGGCTACGACTAGCATGACTCCAGCTCAGTCTCAATTTCCGCCAGGCGCTATCAGCGGATCCATCCGGCGCAGCAGACAGTCCCGCCCGGACAAGGCTGAGCGGGGAATGTCCAGAGTGGATAAAACAGCTTCCGAGCCCTTAGCCGTGGCTGCCGGCGGTGACCTCGCCTTTGTGGGCGGCGAAGGCGGCCAGGACTTCGGCCTTCTCCCCCTTCGGCACCTTGAAGAAGTCGAGCGTCCGTCCGAGTTCCGCAGCAACCTCATCGAATTCTGCTGGGGAAATCCGGAGGTCCCGGTGGGCCTCCTCGAGGCCAAGCTGCGTCGCTCCGGGCTTTGTCGCGGTGTACTGGAAGGGGCCGCCCGAAACGTTGCAGACCCACAGCGTCCGCATGAACTTGAGACCGGGCAGCCTTCCCAGGTTCTTTGTGTGCCATTCCTGCAGCTTCGCGTTCCTGGACTTCTGGCCGACGATGGGATTCTTCACGACGGCGTCGCTGAAGTGATCCACCACAGCGGAAATGGCGAAGACGCCGCCCAGTCGCTCGTATAGACTTTTCTCAGCCGCAGCCTGCGCGTACGCGGTGTCCGCGCCCGCCAAAACAGCCATCGGGGCCGCGCTCAGCGCAAGCGCTGCGACAACGTTACGCCTTGAGACAGAATTAAAAACAGCATGTTCCATGGCCAATTTCCTTTGCTGACAAAGAATCAATGGCACAACGCCCGGCAGAAAAAAAAGTTCCGCGAAGCGCGGCATGATCTCCAGATCAACAAGGTCGCTCGACGTCCGTTTTGAGGCAGCTGCGGAGATTCAGACTGACCCGCTACCGGCGTTGTTGGCCTGCGCCGCCTGAAGGCCCGGCGTGCAGGCAGGAGATGTCAAACGCCGCGACCTCCCGCAGCAGTGTAACAAAAGCCGCCGCGCCATGCGCCGCCGCCGCCTCGCCCTTGGCAAGCGTCGCCACGCTGGCGTCGCCCATCGCGCCGGCTGCCGACAGGTCCTGGCTCATCCAGCCAAAGCCGATCGGCTGCGTGGCGCGCAAGTATATGTTGTCGCGGGCGATGGCGGCGCTGGCCGGCTCGAAATTGCGCGCCTTTGCCATATTGACCGTGTCCGGGCGGAACGCCAGCATCAGCGACGTCTCTGCGTCACCCGCATGTATGCCATGCGTTTGCTCATGCGCGGTGAGCATGCCTTCGGGATAGCCGAATCGGTGCCAGGAGACGGTCACCGCCAGCATGTTGCAGCGAACCCGCAGCTCGCGCGCCACTATATCCATGGGCGCGATATTGCCGCCGTGCGAGTTGACGATCACCAGCTTGCGGCAGCCTGTGCGCGCCACGCTCTCGCCAATCTCGGTCCAGGCGCGGATGACGGTTTCAGCGGAGAGCGTCAGCGTGCCGGGATAGGCGATATGCTCGTTGGATTTGCCGATGCTTTGGACCGGCAGGAACAGGGCAGGCACCTCTTCGGGCAGGCGCGCCGCCACTTCGCGCAGGTAGCCTTCCATAATGAAAGTGTCGACGCCGACCGGCAGATGCGGGCCGTGCTGCTCGATGGCCGCGATGGGCAGCACAGCGATAGCGCTGGCCATATCGGCCGCGGCAAAATCGCGCCACGTCATCTCGGCCCAGAAGCGTTTTGGCAGCTTGCTCATGCTTTCAGTCCCTGCGTCCGGCGACCGCCTCAACCTCTACCTTGAAAATCTCGCGGGCAAAGCCGCTGACAATCATCAGGGTGGAGGCGCACACGGTCAGCCCCATATGCCTGTCTCGCGCCGCCATGTAGGCGGGCAGGTGCGCGCGGTGCGTGACATAGGCGTTGAGGCGGATGACGTCGGCGAGGGTCATGCCCGCCTCGCGCAGAATGGCGGCGATGGCCGCAAAGCACAGGTCCGCCTGGCCGCCCGCATCCTCTGGCACGCTTGCATCCGCGGCAATGCCAAGCTGGCCTGAGCAGAACACCAGCCGCGTGCCCGGCGGCACCTCAATCCCGTGCGCGTAATTGGCAAAGGGCGGATGGATGGCGGCGGGGTTGAGGCGGCGGAAGGTCATAACCGGCAACCTATGAGGCAGGCGGCTGGTGTGCAAGCGCGCTGGACCGTCGGCCCAGCGTAATCGGGTGAAGCTTGGAAGAGCGGTCTTTTCTCTCCCGCGAAGCAGGAGAGAAAAAAGCGTCCTGCCGCTTCGCCCGATTACCCTGGCAGCCGGCCTCTGGCCGGCTTGGCCACGAGGCGGCCGGAGGCCGGCGGTAATACGCTGCGGCGCTATGGCGCGCCGCGCGCGAGGCGATGGACATTGCCGGAACCGCAACTAAGATAAGGCCAACGGGCGTGGCTTTTTCCCGCGCCACCAGCCAACAGGGGG
>JANLPP010000438.1:0-4801 GCA_031367295.1 Hyphomicrobiales bacterium
GGCTCATCCTCGACAATCAGGATGCGGGCTTTTGGCTGAGGACCCGGTTTCATGGCGCGGGACCGCTTTCCAGCCCTGCAGCCAGTTCGAACGTGTTGCTTACTGCGGCGATCAGTCTCCAGCAGAGCCCGCCCTGTTCAAAAGCGATTTCGACCTTGCCCTGCACGGCCGCTTCCACCATGCGGCCCATGACGATATGGCCAAAGCCCGTGCTGGCGGGGACTGTGACCTGCGGGCCACCCTGCTCAAGCCAGGACATGGCAAACATCGGTGTTGCGTCGCCGGTGACCTGCCAGGAAATGCGCACGCGGCCGTTATTCGTCGAAAGCGCCCCATATTTTGCCGCGTTGGTGGCAAGTTCATGCAATGCCATGCCGATACCCTGCGCCGCCGCTGCTGTCAGCCGCGCAGGACGGCCATCAATCAATACGCGCGTGCCGAGCAGATCCTTGAAATAGGCGAGCTGCGCCTTGACGAGGTCTGCTACATCGACGCCCTTCCATTGATTCAGGACCAGCAAGTCCTGGCTGGCGGCAAGACCTTCGATGCGCTGCGACAGGCGCGCGACGAAAGTTGCCGCATCGCCGCCGCGCGCAGTCCGCCGGGCAACTGCCTGCACAACGCTCAGCAGGTTCTTGGCGCGGTGATTGATCTCGCCCATCAACAGCCTGGTATGCTCTTCGCTGCGCTTGCGGGCGGTAATGTCGAGGTTGGTGGCAAAGGCGCGCAAGAGTTTGCCTGCAGGGCTGGACTCTGCGGCCCAGACGCTTTCGATGCATCGCTCGATTTGATCATCGCCCAACACCCAATAGTCAATCTTGCCAGCGGGTTTTCCGTCCATAAACTCTTGCAGCGCAGCTGCCACACGCAACCGGTCGTGCAAGATGACATGATCCATCAGAAGCCGGGGGCCGCGGGCACTGGCGATGTCCTCTTGCAGCGGGATGGCAAACCCCATGACCGCCGCGAAATTTTCCGCTGTGCGAATCTCACCGCGCACGTAATCCAGTTCAATATAGGTCAGGCCTGCGGCATTCGCGGCGTAGCGCAACCGGGCCTGGCTTTCACTCAGCAAATCGTCGCTCATTTTGCGCCGGGTGATATCGCGGGACGCCGTGATGATGCGGATGACGCGCCCGCGTGTGTCGACTATGGGACTGACGACCACGTCCCACCATTTGCTGGTGCCCTTGAGGGTCGGGCATTCGGCCTCAAAGCGCGTCTCAACGCCGCCTAGCGCCGAAGCAATGGCTTTGTTGACAAGCTGCTCGCCTTGCGCGGGCCACAGCGAACACCACTGCGTGCCTTCAACAGTGCCAAAATCGTCAATTTCCATCTGCGCGCAGCCGTTGGCATTGATGAATTCCAGCCTGCCTTCGCGGTCAACCGTTTTGATGCAATCGGGGCTGGCTTCCAGAATTAGGCGGCTGAACAACTCGCTTTCGCGCAGCGCCTCGATTCTTTCGATGCGCTGCGTGATGTCCCGCACGGCGATCAATGCGGATGTGACGCGCTTTGTCCCTTCGGCGGAGGACGTTGCAAACTCAACCTGTTTTCGGGCGCTCACCCAGCGGATCGAACCATCCGGCCGTACGATGCGAATATCCAGCGCCATGAGCCCCTTGCCGGCTGGATCGCGCGCCCCTGCGATCCCGGTCAGGAAGCGTGCCGCGTCTTCCGGATGACAGCGGGCATAGACCTCGCGGCGGGAAATCGGTGTGCCTGCCGGCAGCATGAACAGCGCCGCCATCGTCTCATCCAGCGTGATAGTGTCGGAGGCCTCGTCAATTGTGCCAAGGCCAACGCCCGCGATGGATACGCCAAGCTGAAGCTTGGCAGCGCTCTCGCGCAGCAGGGTTTCAGCGGCCTTGCGCGCCGTGATGTCCTCGACCACCGCAATGAAATGGTTGACTGCGCCCCCGGCAGCGCGCACGCAGCTCACCGTCAGATTGGCCCAGACCATCGTTCCATCTTTGCGAATGTAGCGCTTTTCCATGTCGTAGGTGTCGGTGCGGCCAGCCAGCAAATCCGCAACATGTGCCACATCGGCATCAAGATCGTCCGGGTGTGTGATATCCTGAAATGTTTTTTTCAGCAGATCACCGGCAGAATAGCCGAGTGTCGCGCTGAGTGTTTCGTTGACGCGCAGCCATGCGCCGTCGGGCGCAACGTGGGCGATGCCGACCGCTGCATTCTCGAAGGTTGAGCGGAACCGCTTTTCGCTCTCCAGCAACGCTGCCTCCGCCAGAGCGCGGTCCGTGATGTCTTCAATCGCCAGAATTATGAGAGGTTCGTGCCCGGCGTCCGCAGCAAGACGCTGGGCGTTGAGCACCATGGTCCTTGCTCCGATCTGCTCGAATGTATGGCGCACTTCGTAATCGGTGATGCGATTTTTGCGCGGCAACAGATCTTCGAGCAGGACGCGCAGCGCCGGGATATTCCACTGGCGGTTGCCCAGGTCGTAAACCAGACGCCCTTCGGTCGCCGCCGGTGCGACGTGAAAAGTCTCATAAAACGCGGCGCTCGCGGTTTTGACGCGCAGGCCTGAATCCAGCACGAGCAGCGGGCTGCGCAAACTTGCCACAATGCTTTGGGCATAGTCGCGCGACAGTTTGAGCGTGCCGTTGAGCGCGCTGAGTTCAAGATTCCGGTTGTTCAGCTCGTCGTTGATGGTCGCCATTTCTTCGTTGCTGGACTGGATTTCCTCCTTGGAGGTTTCCAGTTCTTCGTTGACGCTCTGCAATTCCTCATTGGCCGATTGCGCCTCTTCATTGGCCGATTGCAGTTCCTCGTTGACCGCTTCCTGCTGCTCGATGACGGACTGCAAATACTCGTGCGTGGCTGCAAGCTCCTGCGCGAGGCGCGCAGCCTCGTCACGGACGCTGGCCGCCTGCTGTTGCACGACGGCCTGCGCGCCGCCCGCGTCGCCGCCCGTGCGCGCCTGCGTTTCAGGCGTCCGCACATCTTCGAAAAGCACCAGAAAACCGCCCTCTTTGGCCGCGCCGGCCTTGAGCGGGATAACCTCGACGGCAAGCTCGCGAAAACCGCTCTCGGTCCTCACGCGCAAGCCTTCCTCGCGGACGCTGCGGCCTTCGTCCCCGGCGCGCATTACCGCCGCACGCACGCCCAGCATCAGGCCCTCGCGCAGCATTTTCAACAGGTGCAGGCTTGCCGCGCCCGCTGCGGGCGCAAGATAGGCGCTGGTGTCACCGCGAAACTGCACGATCTCCATGCCCGCAGAAATGACCACGCCCGGCGGCGCAAATTTTTTGAGCAGGACGCGCTCGGCCTCCTTGTTCAAATCGGCCCGCGGGGCCTCTGGCAGCGCTGCCGGGGGTGGCAGCCGCGGATCGCCCGCAGCGCCACCAGGCGCGGCGCGAAAACGCATGCCAGGCGGGCTGGCACCGGTGCGCCGCGTGAACAGTTTGTGCCGCGCGTCCTCAAGCTCGAACAGCGCGCGCGACGTGCCTGCCGTCTCCGAAGCGCCAAGCCAGAGATAGCCGCCCGGCTTCAGCGCGTAGTGCAGCAGCGTCATGATCTGCTGTTGCAGCACCGGCTCCATGTAGATGAGCATGTTGCGGCAGGAGATGAGATCGACCCGCGAGAAGGGCGGGTCATCCAGCACATTGTGGCGCGAGAAAATGCAGCGCTCGCGAATTGCCTTGCAGATGCGGTAGCCTGTGGCCTCTTCGGTGAAAAACCGGTGCAGCCGTTCGGGCGACACATCTTGCGCGATGCTCTTGGGGTAGAGTCCGGCACGGGCCTTGCCAACCGAGACATTGTTGAGATCGGTGGCAAAAATCTGCACCAGTGCATCGCTGCCCGCCGCCTCAGTGCATTCGGCAAAAAGCATCGCCAGCGAATACGCCTCCTCGCCGGTTGAGCAGCCGAGCGTCCAGACGCGAACCGGCGCTTGATGCGAGCGGCCCGCCAGCAGCTTTGGCAGAACAGTTTCTGACAATGCGTCAAAGGCGGCCGGATCACGGAAGAAGCTGGAGACGCCGATAAGGATGTCCTGGAACAGCGCCTCCACCTCGTCGGGCGCGCGCTTCAGGAATGTCTCGTAATCCGCCAGGTTTTCCATTTTCTGCAGCACCATGCGGCGGGTGATGCGGCGGTGCAGCGTATTGGCCTTGTAATGGGTGAAATCGACACCCGTGGTGCGCTGCATGATCTGGGCAATCCGTGCATGGCCAGGCACCAGCTCGTCGGCGGCACCCGGGTCGGGCGCCACGGCGGGATGGCGCGCGATGCGGGCAAGCTCAGCGGCGATCTTCTCGGGCGACAGCACAAAATCCACACAGCCCGAGGCCACCGCGCTGCGCGGCATGCTGTCATGCTGGGCGCTGTCATTCTGCGCGAAGGTGATGCCGGCCTCGGCCTTGATCGCCTCCAGCCCCAGTGTACCGTCGTTCAGCGCACCCGAAAGCACAACGCCGATTGCCCGATGCCCGCTGTCTCTGGCCAGCGAGGTGAAAAACTGGTCGATGCCGCGCCGCTGCGTCTGGCGGTCCTGCGGCAGCAGTCGCAGTTTGCCGCCGCTGATGATCATGTCGCGCCCCGGCGGAATGACATAAACATGATCGGGCAGCACTTCGGGCTCGTCGCGCACTTCGCTGACCGGCATTTTTGTAGCGCGCGACAGTATCTCGGCAAGGCTGCTGGCGTGACCGGGCGCAAGATGCTGCACGATGACAAAGCCCATGCCGGTATTCACCGGCAAAGCCCGCAACAACTGCGTCAGCGCTTCCAGCCCGCCGGCCGACGCACCTACCCCGACGACGGGAAAAGCCGCGCCGCT
>JANLPP010000460.1:0-1650 GCA_031367295.1 Hyphomicrobiales bacterium
CTGTCCCATGAAACACTCGCTATATCAGCCCGTGTTGCACTTCAAATTTGAGACGGCCCGGTGTTATTTTGTAAAAGACAAAAACATATGAGCCTCTTGCAAAACTCCGGATTTTTGTCGTCAGCTGATTGTTCGGGGCTGCCATTTTGACTAATTCGATGATTTTTGGGGCTTCGTTGCCACGGGGTTTGATTTTTGGCTGATTTTAGGGTCGTTTGAGGCGTGCTTTTCCCTCCGCCGTGTTGGGTTAGGATATTCTCAGCTCCGGATGGCGGTTTGAATCTGGCTATGTGACCAGGCGCAGGATTTGCGCCACCGCAATGACCGCGATCCCGAACATCAGATGGCACATCACCTTGTCGGCGCCGCGCACGCGCACCGTCCTGCCGCCGTGGTTGTCCTTGAGGTTGCCATTGACGCGTTCGGCGCTGCTGCGCTCGTTATAGCGCAGGGCTTCCGGCGTCGTGTGGCCGATCAGGGTCTGGCGCTTGTATTCCTGCACCAGATGCTGTTTCAACTCCGCGTTGCGGCGGGGATTGATGTCGATAATGGCAACATGGCCGAGGGCCAGGCTATGCTGGCGGATTTCGGGAACGTCATAGGCGCTGTCCATCAGGTCATAGCAGGAGGTCAGGCGCGCGGCGGTCAGGAGGCTAAGCGGGATGGCCACCTGGCTATCATGCACCGAAGCCGAAGTCAGGATGCAGCCGACCGGAATATCGCCGTCGGCGGTGTCAATGTGCAGCTTGAAGCCGGTCCAGCTCTCCTGATAGCCCTTGGCATTGCGCTTGACCCCGGTATCGCAGTGCCGGGGCAAATCGGCCAGCATTTCTGCCAGGCCCATTCCCGCCGCCTGCTGCGCGATGCGGCGCAGTTCCTGGGCAGGGCGCGGTTCGTCCTTCTTCGGACGCCCGCGCTTTTTGGCCGGCACGGGAGCTTTCGGTTGCTTGGGCTTGTGCGGCTTTTCGCGGCCCTGGATCGCGGTGGAATCGCGGGCGATATGGCCAACCAGCCGGTCGCCATGGGTTTGCCGGATCAAGGCCTCGTGCAGGCGGGCTGGCAGCTGGCTCGCGGCAAATTCGGCAAAGGCCCGGGAAAATGTCGCCTCGCTGGGAACTTGCGACAGGCTTTGCCAGCCACAGAGATGGCGCAGCGTCTTGTCGATGTGAACCCGCTCGATCAGCATCGCCGTGGTTGGCAGGTTGAGCCCGGCCTTGGCAACAAAGGCCCGCGCCAGCGCCGCCCGTTCGGACGCTGGTCGCCCTGGTGCCCCGTGCCAGTGCCGCACCAGCACTTCAGGCCGCAACATGTCGAGAACAACGACCAATTGCCGGTGCGATGCCGTCAGGGGCCCGATCGCCTCGTCCAGAAACGGAAAAAGCTCCGCTTGAAACTTCTGCCAATAATTTGATAGTGTCTCCCGGAGCGACATGCTGGTATTTTCAAAGTGTTTTCGGTTGTTGTATTTTGCAACTCCAACATACCAAAAACCGCCACCAGTGTGTCGCGATTTTTTAAAAATTCACCGGAAAACCGGATAATTCAGGGCGATTGCGGAATTTTGCAAGAGGCTCAGACCAAATGATCTCGGCTAACTTGGACCGCCTGCCAGCGCGGACGCCAGACACACGGGTCGCTGCATCCAGCCCG
>JANLPP010000013.1:0-31072 GCA_031367295.1 Hyphomicrobiales bacterium
GGCCTGACCGAGCGCATGAAAGCATTGGTGACCGACGATGCCTGCAAGGCCGGCACGCATGTCGGCCCGGTGGTCGATCAGAGCCAGCTTGACCAGGACCTGTCCTATCTCAAGATCGGCCAGGATGAGGGCGCGACGCTGGCCCTGGGCGGCGAGCTGCTCAACCGCGACACGCCCGGCTTCTACATGGCCCCGGCGCTGTTCACCGGCGCGACCAACGCCATGCGCATCGCGCGTGAGGAAATATTTGGCCCGGTCGCCTGTGTCATCAAGGCCAGGGACTATGACGAGGCGCTTGCCATCGCCAATGACACGGAGTTCGGCCTCGCCTCGGGCATCTGCACCAGCAGCCTGAAACATGCGAACCATTTCAAGCGCAACAGCGAGGCGGGCATGGTGATGGTCAACCTGCCGACGGCGGGCGTCGATTACCACGTGCCCTTCGGTGGCCGCAAAGGCTCCAGCTACGGCCCGCGCGAGCAGGGCCGCTACGCGGCGGAGTTTTATACGAGCGTGAAGACGGCTTATGTGATGGGGTAGGTTTGGACGGGCAGTGCCTCCGTCTTGGCCGGACTTGTCCCCAAAGGCGCTGACTTAGGCACAAAACACGACTCTCGCCGTCCTGGCCGGACTTGTTCCGGCCATCTCCACGCCACGCCGTTGCGGCAAATTCAGACCCAATTCGGCGACCCAACGGCGTGGATGGCCGTGACAAGCACGGCCAAGACGGAGAGAGCCGTGCTAAAGTTAGCGAATATGTGGACAATCCCGGCCAGGACAACGCAAGTGCATTTGCAGCTGCATTACGCTAAACTGCCCCTCGTCTCGAATCGTTGAACAGGCCCCGCGCTCCGGGCCGAGGACCCCCCGCCTCATGACTGAAATCCCGCCCCCCATCGCGCCCGAACTTCCCGATGATCCAAACGCCTATGGTGCCGACTCGATCAAGGTTCTGAAAGGCCTTGACGCGGTGCGCAAGCGGCCTGGCATGTATATCGGCGACACGGATGACGGCTCGGGCCTGCACCACATGATTTATGAGGTGGTGGACAATGCCATCGACGAGGCGCTGGCCAAGCACGCGACCCTTGTCACCGTGACACTCAACGCTGACGGGTCTGTGACAGTCACCGACAATGGCCGCGGCATTCCGACTGAAATCCACAAGGAAGAGGGCGTGTCGGCGGCGGAAGTCATCATGACCCAGCTGCATGCGGGCGGTAAATTTGACCAGAACAGCTACAAAGTATCCGGCGGCCTGCACGGCGTCGGCGTGTCGGTCGTCAACGCGCTGTCGAAGTCGCTGAAGCTGCGCATCTGGCGTGACAGCAAGGAGCATTTTGTCGAATTCGCGCATGGCGACGTCGTCGCGCCGCTGATTATCGTCGGCCCCGCGCCGATGGAAAATGGCAAGCCCAAGCGCGGCACGGAAGTGACCTTTCTGGCCTCGACGCAAACCTTCACCATGGTGGAATATGACTATGCCACGGTCGAACACCGCTTGCGCGAACTCGCCTTTCTGAACTCCGGCGTGCGGATCATCTTTACCGATGCGCGCCATGCCGAAGTCAAACGCGAGGAGCTGTATTACGAGGGCGGGCTTGAGGCTTTTGTGCGCTATCTTGACCGCGCCAAGGCACCGCTGATCAAGACGCCCATTCTCGTCACTGGCGAGCGTGACAATATTACTGTTGAGGTCGCGCTGTGGTGGAACGACAGCTACCACGAAAATGTGCTGCCCTTCACCAACAACATTCCGCAGCGTGACGGCGGCACGCATATGGCCGGTTTCCGCGCCGCGCTGACGCGGCAGGTGACGAGCTATTCCGAGAAGACCGGACTCGGCAAAAAAGAGAAAATCGATCTCACCGGCGATGATTGCCGCGAGGGGCTGACCTGTGTGCTGTCAGTCAAGGTGCCCGACCCGAAATTCTCGTCGCAGACCAAGGACAAGCTGGTCTCGTCCGAAGTGCGCCCGGTGGTCGAGAGCATTTTGAATGAGCGTATTGGGCAATGGTTTGAGGAGCATCCCGCTGACGCCAAACTGGTTGTCGGCAAAGTGGTGGAGGCGGCGCTGGCGCGCGAGGCGGCGCGCAAGGCGCGCGAGCTGACGCGGCGCAAGGGCGCGCTGGATATTGCCAACCTGCCAGGAAAACTGGCCGATTGCGCCGAGCGTGATCCAGCCAAATCAGAAATTTTCATCGTCGAGGGTGACAGCGCCGGCGGCTCGGCCAAGCAGGGCCGCAACCGCGAGTTTCAGGCCGTGCTGCCGCTGCGCGGCAAGATTCTGAATGTCGAGCGCGCCCGCTTTGACAAAATGCTGTCGAGCCAGACCATTGGCACGCTGATTACAGCGCTTGGCGCCGGCATTGGCCGCGATGACTTCAACGCCGACAAGCTGCGCTATCACAAGATCATTATCATGACCGACGCCGATGTTGACGGCTCGCATATCCGCACCTTGCTGCTCACCTTCTTTTTCCGCCAGATGCCGGAGCTGATCGAGCGCGGCCATCTCTACATCGCCCAGCCGCCGCTGTTCAAAGTCAAGCGCGGCCCCTCCGAGCAATATCTGAAGGACGAGCGGGCGATGGAGGACTACCTTATCGCCAATGGCCTTGAGGGCGCGGTGCTGCGGCTTGCCAGCGGCGAGGAGCGGGCCGGCCTCGACTTGCGCGGCATTGTTGAGGAAACGCGGCTGGTGCGCCAGGTGCTCGCCTCGCTGCATACGCGCTATGACCGTGTGGCGGTCGAGCAGGCAGCCATCGCCGGCGCGTTAAAGCCGCTGAGCGGCTTTGCTGACGGTGAAGCCGAAAGGCTTGCCGCCGACATCGCCCGCCGGCTTGACGCGCTGGCGGACGAGAGCGAGCGCGGCTGGAGCGCGCATGTGACCGATGGCAGCTTTGTTTTCACGCGCGAGCTGCGCGGCGTGCGCCAGGCCAGCGTGCTTGATCCGGGCCTGCTGGCCTCGGCGGAGGCGCGCAAGCTCGATGAGCATGCTGCATCGCTGCGCGCCATCTATGCGTCGCCGGCGCGGTTTCTGCGCAAAGGCGAGGAACATCAGGCCTCCGGCCCGAGCCAGCTGCTGAATGCCGTCAAGGCCATCGGCAGCAAGGGCGTGACGCTCCAGCGCTACAAGGGCCTCGGCGAAATGAATCCGGAGCAGTTGTGGGAGACGACGCTGGACCGCAACGTGCGCACGCTGTTGCAGGTCAAGGTCAAGGAAGTGGACGAGGCTGACGATATTTTCGTCAAACTGATGGGCGACGTCGTCGAGCCGCGCCGCGAGTTTATTCAGGACAATGCGTTGAGCGTGGCCAATCTGGACGTGTGAGGGCGTGGCCGCAGTCAGGTGTGGCCGCAGTCAATGAAATGCCCTGGCACTGGCAGGCGGCCATCGCTTCGTGAGGTCCGCTACATCGAGACAGTCTGTGCAGCCTGTGGACGCAGTCACTTTGGCCCTGGGGCATATAAAGGCGTCTGGCAGCGCCGAGTTTGTTCGTGCTGATTTTGAGGCGGCGCTCGCGACCGGGCATGTGCGGGGGCGCGTAAGGCTGGCAGTGAGGCGCATCTCTTTGAAGCGGATCGTGCGGAACTTGCGGCGGGATTTACATCTTTTGTCACGCTCGGCGTGTTGGCGCAGAAAATCCTCCCGGCCACGCATCCCAATAGAACCTGCCTCGAAACCGCAGCGTGCGGTTCAACGGCAGAGGCAGTGGCAACGACATGAGTCCGGGACCGCTTGAAAACATGCTCCCGGCGTCACGCTGGGCGTTGCTGATGGACTTGGCCTTGCCTGCGCTGGATCATGTCTTTGCGCATGTGGCGTTGCAGGCGGGGTCGGCTCCCGGCTGGACTTTGGGCGACGGCACCGCCCTGGCGTTGCGGCTTGCACACAGAATAAGTCACGACATTGATATTTTTGTCGCGGGCACGCCCCTGCGATTGTTCACGCCGCTTAACAATCCAGCCGCCCGGCGCATCAGCGCGACGCCAGACTGGCCCGGGCATTATTTGAAGTTCCACCGTGCTGAAGGTGAAATCGTTTTTTTGTCAGCGCCCCTGCAAACCGATCCAGGCTACTCTATTGAGACCTTTCGGGGCCGCAGCATCGCCCTTGAAACCGCCGAAGAAATAATCGTCAAGAAAATCCGTTACCGTGGCGCTCAACTCGCCCCTCGCGACGCCTTCGATATTGCATGCTGCGCATCAGTTGAACCGGCGCTGTCCACGCTGATCGCGCGCGAGACCAGCGATGCGCTGCCGCGGCTTGAACAAGGCTTGAATATTCTGGCTGGCAGGAGTGTCGAAGCGTTCCAGGCGCAAATCCGCCCCGCCGAAAAATTCAGTCACATTCTGCCCTGCTCCATTGCTCTGGTGCGGGAGGTTCTGGCAAAAGCCAGATTGGCGGGCCATTCGCTCACTTGAATGTCGCCCAAAAAGCCTCCGGCGTCAGGCGCTACACAGTCACCTGCGCCCCCAGCTCGACCACACGGTCCGACGGAATCGAGAAAAAGTCGGTGGCGTTGGCGGCCTGTTTTGACATGGCGATGAACAGATGGTCCTGCCACAGCGGCATGCCAGAATTGGCCGAGGCCTTGATGGTGCGGCGGCCAAGGAAAAACGATGTCGTCATGATATCATATTTCAGCCCGGCCTTGCGCATGGCCGCCAGCGCATTGGGAATGCGCGGGCTTTCCATATAGCCAAAATGCAGGACGACCCGGGTAAAATCGCCGGATATTTTTTCGATCTCATAGCGGCTGGAGGAGATGACGCGCGGCGTGTCCTCGGTCTTCACCGACATCAGCAGCACGCGCTCATGCAGCACCTTGTTGTGCTTGAGATTATGCATCAGCGCCGAGGGCGCGACCTCCGGGTCACTGGTCAGGAAAATCGCGGTGCCCGGCACGCGGGTGGGCTTGCTCTTTTCCAGCATGCGGATGAGCTCGCGCGTCGGGATGGAATCACGATGCGTCTTGCTGACCAGAATGCGCGAGCCGCGAATCCAGGTCCACATCAGCAGGATCAGCGTGAAGCTGAGCAGGATTGGCACATAGCCGCCATCGAGGAACTTGAGCAGGTTCGCTGCGAAAAAGGCGAAATTCACTGTCAGCAGAAAGCCCGCCACAAGGAACACCAGCCACAGCGGCCATTTCCACAGACGCCGGGCCACAAAGATCGAGAGGGTCGTATCCACCACCATCGTCGCGGACACGGATATTCCATAGGCAGACGCAAGCGCGCTGGAGGATCTGAACGCCACGACAAGGATCAGCACGCCCACCAGCATCAGGCGGTTAATGCGCGGAATGAATATCTGCCCTTCCAGCGTGTCAGACGTGTGCTGGATTTCAAAGCGCGGCAGGAAACCCAGCTGGATGGCCTGGCGTGTGAGGGAAAAGGCGCCCGTGATGGTCGCCTGGCTGGCGATGACGGTTGCGACGGTGGAAAGCACGATCAGCGGCACCAGCGCCCACGATGGCGCGCTCAGGAAAAACGGGTTTTCCGCCGCATGCGGATTGGACAGGATTAATGCGCCCTGGCCGAAATAGTTGAGAATGAGCGCCGGAAACACCACGGTTGACCACGCGACACGGATCGGCCGGCGGCCAAAGTGCCCCATGTCGGCATACAGCGCCTCGGCACCGGTCACCGCCAGAAAAACGCTGCCGAGCACGGTAAAGCCAAGCCAGCCGAACTTGAGCAGAAAACTCAGGCCATACAGCGGATTGAATGCGAGAAAAATCACCGGCGCATCGGCGATATGGGACAAGCCAAGTATAGCCAGGGTTGCGAACCAGACCAGCATGACCGGTCCGAAAAACGACGCCACCGAGGCGGTGCCCCGGCTTTGCACAGCAAACAGCGCCAGCAGAATCACGATGGTTATGGGCAGCACAAAGGGTTCGAGCAGCGGCTGGGCCAGCTTGAGCCCTTCGACGGCGGACAGCACGGAAATGGCCGGGGTGATAAGCGCATCGCCGCAGAACAGCGCCGCGCCGGCCATGCCGAGAGCAGTCACAACCGTGGTGCGGCGACCGATCGCGTTCTGCGCCAGCGCCATCAGGGATAGCGTGCCGCCCTCGCCCTTGTTGTCCGCCTTCATGATGTAGACGACATACTTGAGGGTGACGATTATGATCAGCGCCCAGACAAGAATGGACACAACACCAAGCACATCAGCCTCGGTGATTGTGCTGCCCCTGGTATGGGCCAGCGATTCGCGCAGCGCGTAGATGGGACTCGTGCCGATATCGCCATAGACGACGCCGATCGACCCTATCGCCATCGCCCAGACGCCTGCTTTGGCCGACCCTGAATGGCTGGCTGCCGGACCGGGTCCGGGTGATGCCGCAGCAGCAGCATCGGTTTTGTCTGAAGCCATTCAATGCGCCCTGGTCAAAGGGCATCCTCTGTGAAGCTTCACTGCGCACACGCAGCCAGCGGGCGGGTGTTACTCCTTTCACGCAAGGGTGAGAAGGGGCACTGCGTGCCTTCCTGCGCAAACTTCAGTTGCCGCAAAACAAACGTCGCCCTTGACAATCAGCGTTTCAGGGAAACCGCGCTGCGCGTGTCACTGGCTCGACCAGACAATCCGCGCCATCCAGTCCACATCGCTCATGGCGACAACGCGATCCTCGTGTTCGGCGTTAAGCGACTTCAGTTCGAGCGTCTTGCCAGTCTGGCGCTTGAGCTCCTTGGCCAGCACCTCGCCTTCGCGCGTGCGCACCACCACCCGGTCACCGCGCCTGATGGCCGCAGCCGGCGACACGATGATGATATCGCCATCCCGATACACCGGCAGCATGGATTCCCCGGCTATCTCCAGCGCATAGGCATGGTCGTCCGGCACATTGGGAAAAATCGCCTCATCCCACGAGCTGCCCGCTGGAAATCCGCCGTCGTCAAAAAATCCACCCGATCCTGCCTGGGCAAAGCCGATCAGCCGGATTTTCCGGGAGGCCTGCGACGAGGCGCTGCCCCCGGCAAACAGAAAATCCTCAAGGCTCGCGCCGGTCGCCTGCAATACTTTTGCAATCGACTCGGTTGAGGGCCAGCGCTTGCGCCCCTCCGCAGAGGTACGCTTGGAAATATTGAAAGCTGTCGGGTCCAGCCCGGCCTTGCGGGCAAGACCGGAAACCGACATGTCGTTGCGGGCGGCCAATCCTTCAATTGCCGCCCAGACCTGCTCGTGTGACAGCATGGCCCTCTCCCTGACCCAAACCTCGCGGACGCATGCGCTGGAGGACCAGCGTTCCCTCATGCAACCGCAAGAACATAAATGGAACAATAAAACGTTTCGATCCCCTTGGCAATAGTCCTTTTGAAAGGAATGTTGACCTTTGCGCTGCTGCAATAACCTATTTTCAGCGACACCTGCGCGGTCACTGCGCCAAATTGCAGCGCTGGCATTGATCTTCAGCGCGCGCTGCTGCACTGCGGGCTGACACAACGCACAACCAGACAAGACGGTATCCCATGCCAGTTATCTACAAGATTGTGGCGCAGGCACTCTGGGCTGAGGCGCAGGCCAATGGCGTCTTTGCGGGCGCGCCGGTGGATCTCGCTGACGGGTTCATCCACTTCTCCAGCGCCGTCCAGGCGCGCGAAACTGCCGAAAAACACTTTGCCGGCCAAAGCGGCCTGCTGCTCGTCGCCGTCGACGCTGCGGCGCTGGGGCCAACGCTCAAATGGGAGGTTTCGCGCGGCGGCGCGCTGTTTCCGCATCTTTACGCGCCCTTGCTGCCGGGCGGTTGCCTGTGGGCAAAACCCTTGCCGCTGGGGCCGGACGGAAGGCATGTGTTTCCGGCGCTTGACGCGTGATTGCCCTCCTCGCCCGGCTGGTGCGCCCCGCGCTGCTGGCGCTGGAACCGGAACAGGCGCACCGCGCCAGCCTGCGGGCGCTTGGCCTGCTGCCAAAACTCGCCCCGCGCCCCGATGACCCGCGCCTGCGGATTGCGGCGTTTGGCCTCAGCTTTGCCAATCCCGTTGGCATGGCTGCGGGTTTTGACAAGGACGCCGAGGTTCCTGACGCACTGCTGGCGCTGGGTTTTGGCTTCACCGAGGTGGGCACGCTGACGCCAAAACCGCAGGCGGGCAACCCGCTCCCGCGCGTCTTTCGCCTGCCGCAGGACATTGCCCTGATCAACCGCCTTGGCTTCAACAACAAAGGCCATGCCGCCGCGCTGGCCCGGCTTGCGGCGCGGCCAGCGCGTGGCATTGTCGGCGTCAATGTCGGCGCTAACAAGGACTGCACGGACCGCGCCGCCGACTATGTGCTGGGCATCACGGCATTTGCCGGGGTGGCGAGTTATTTCACCATCAATGTCTCATCGCCCAACACGCCCGGCCTGCGCGATCTGCAGCAGGCGGCCCCGCTTGATGATCTGCTGGCGCGCGTGCTTGACGCGCGTGACGCACAGGCCGCGCATTTTCCGCGCCGCCCCGTGCTGCTGAAAATTGCGCCCGATCTTGCGCCAGGGCAGATCGACGACATTGTCCGTGTTGCGCGCGCCCGCAGGATTGACGGGATGATCGTGTCAAACACCACGGTCTCGCGTCCGGCCAGCCTGCAGGGCAAGGTGGCCGGCGCGCAAACCGGCGGGCTGTCGGGCGCGCCGCTGTTTCATCTCTCCACGCAGGTTCTTGCGCAGGTCTGGCTGCGGGTTGAACAGCAGTTTCCGCTGATCGGCGTCGGCGGCATCGTCTCAGGCGCTGACGCTGTCGCCAAGTTCGCGGCCGGGGCCACGCTCATCCAGCTCTATTCAGGCCTCGTGTTCAAGGGACCTGCGCTGCTTGGCGAGATCAAGCGCGGCTTGCTGGACGAGATCGCCCGGCGCGGCCTGCCCCGGCTTGCGGCGCTGACCGGGGCTGACGCTGCCGCCTGGGCGCAAGGGCCACGCCTGAAAGATTCCTAGGTTGCCGCCAAAATTACGGCATAGGGTGACAGCACAAGGCTGGCGACTGCGCTTCTGCGGCGCGCGGCGGCATTGAGGAAATCTGTGTCCCGCGTCGCCCGGACAAAACTCGCCTCGTCCAATGTGACAAAATTGGCCTGCGCGAACGCCTTGTCCAGTTTAACCACCTGGCGTGATCCGGTGAGGTTGGCCAGCCACAGCAGCATGCCCCTGGCAGCGCCTGTGCCATTGTCACGGCGGCAGGCGAGCGCCGCGATTTTTCCGGGGGCGGAATTCTCGATGGTCAGGATCGCGGCGCCTTCGGCTGCGGCAAGGCTGCGCAAAATATGAAATGCCGGGTAAAGGCGTGCGCCGCTGTCATCAAACCACGGCTGCGAGCCGGCGTTTTGCAGCGCAATCACACCGAGCGGTCCCACTGCGGTGCCCAGCGTCAGGGCCTCAAGGCCGCTGCTGGCAAAAGCAGCGGCGTAGCCCAGCATGAAAGCTGCACCGAACAGCCCGCGCTGGCGCGGATCCATCTGGGCAAGGCAGACGCGCCGGTTGTCGGCATTGGCGGAGGCACCCGCGCCATAGGGATTGTCGCGCGCGCCTATGCCGCCCGGGCCAACCCGGTATTTCGCCTTGCCGATAAATGCTTTGGCTGAGGCGCTGATATAGGGCGGCGTTTCCAGCGTTTCCATTACCGACAGGTCATCGGCGGCATGCACAATCGAGCATGTGCTGTGCGTGACAAAATCCAGCAGCGTGTGCAGCGGGCGCTTGCGGTTGAGTTCGGTGAAGAAAGAGTGCACGCCACCGCCAAGGCAAGCGCCCGGAAAGGCGGCGCGGGCGGCGGCGTAAACCTCCTCCAGCGGCGGCACCTCCGGTGTCTTTGCGCCCGGCAGCACGCCCTTCAGGTCTGCCGCCAGGAATATGGCGACAGCTGCGGGTTTCAGCTTTCTGGCCGCAGCTGCGATTGGTTTCAGTTCTGCGGCGGGGCTGCCAATTCCGGGCAGGATAATTTCGAGTGTCACGCGTGCATCACAGGCCTGCGCCAAAGCGCTGCACTGCGGCAGGGCATCAGCAAATTTCGGATCGCGTCCATCAATGCTGACAACAAAGTGCCGCACGCCGGTCGCGGCAATCCATTCATGGGCCTCACGCGCCGCCCCGGCATGCGCGGCAGGCAAGGCAACACCGATGACCGGCATTTTCACCTTGCTGGGGCCGCCGATCCTGATGACAGCGGGCTTGCTCGCCTGAACCTTGGCGGCGCGGGGCAGCTTGCCTTCAAAAGTGAGAGTGACATTCTGCCCAAAGGCTTCACCTTGCTTCAGCACATAAGGCCAGGGCTCGGCCAGCGGACGCACGTAGGTCTTGAACGAGGCGTCCATCCAGTTGCGGTGGTCCTCCATCTCAAACGTCTCGCCCTCCATCCGGCAGGTTGCGGTCAGGCCGGGCATAACCTCATGTGTCAGCGCGCGGATGTCGCGGAAAGGCTGCACCGGATTGATGATCGCCGGAAATTTTGACCTGACGATTTTTCCGTCCACACGCTCGACCGTGACTTTCTCGCCTGCCACGCCCTTCAGCGGATGCAGCACAACGAAGCCGGTGCGGTTGGTGCGGAAATCGCACTGCGGTGTGCAGGTCGCGGCAAAACTTACGCCAGTTTTTCTCGAAACTGAAATCGCTGCGTCATAGGCGAGGCTGCGGCTGGAATCGCCGCAGGTGGCGCGATAGGTGACGGCAAAGCCATCGTCGCTGGCGCGCACTTTGAGGCCGGTGATCTGCGGGCTGAACGTGCCCCAGTTTTCATCGCGCACAAGAAAGCAGATGGCGCGCAGAACCTCGACGTCATTGATGCAGATGTAGCGCAGTTGCCCGTTGTCAAGCATGGCGCTGAGCGCGCCCGCTTGCAGCAAGCGGCCCCTGGTATCTGGAATTTCCGTGCCAAAACGCGCAACTGCCAGTGCTGGCCCTGCTTCTCCCATGCCGCCCTCCCCTTGCGCGGGCAGGCATTTATCAGCCCTTGACCGCGCCCATTGAAATGCCCCTCACCATATATCTTTGCATGGTCGCCACGGTAAAGAAAACAGGTAAAGTGCCGAGCACCGACATGGCCGAAATCTTGGCCCAGAAATTCGACTGGCCGCCGAAATAATGCGTGACCTGCACGGTGTAAGTGACGACTTCTGTCCGTGTCAGCACCAAAGCGAACAGAAAATCGTTCCAGACGAAAACGAAGGTGAAGACGCTCGTCGCAAACAGGCCAGTGCGCGCCAGCGGCATGACAATTTTCCAGAACACCTGCCAGCGGCTGCACCCGTCCACCGCCGCGCTCTCCTCGAGCTCAATCGGGATGTCCTGGATATAGCCGCGCATCATCCAGATGACATAGGGCAGGCTGAACGCGACATAGAGAATGATGAGGCCATGGTAGGTGTCAACCCAGCCAAGAAAAACATAAAGCAGGAACACCGGAAACACGATGGCGACAGGCGGCATCATGCGTTGCGAGATGATCCAGATGGCAAGATTCTCGCCGCCCGTCTTGTAGCGTTCGATCGCATAGGCCGCGAGCGTGCCAAGCACGGTTGCGATGGCGGTGCTGATAGTGGCCAGCACCAGCGAATGCCAGACGGTGAGCGCATCGCCGTCCTTGAACAGCACCGCGTAATTGCTGAAATTCAGGCTTTTGGGAAACCACACCGGCGGCGAGGAAAAAATCTCGTTGGCCGTCTTCATCGACATGATGAACAGCCAATAGACCGGGAAGGTGAAGAATAGCGTCAAGGCCAGCGCGGCGGCCACGCGCAGCGCGGTGCGGATGGAGTGACGGCGCTCGCGGGTCATTTGGCGATCCCCATGCGGCGGATGGCCCATGTGACGAGGACCGTCAGCAGCGCAACGATGAGGAAGGCCATTGCGGCGGTGTAGCTCGTCTCGAACTGCCGGAAGCCCTGCGCGTAGGCATAGATCGACACCGTCTCGGTCATGGTGCCCGGCCCGCCCTCGGTCAGCGCCCAAATGACATCGAAGATGCGGACGAGGTCGAGGCTGCGGATGAGGATGGCGATGGCCATCACCGGCCAGATCGAGGGCAGCACGATCCTGCGGAAAATCGTCCAGAAACCGGCGCCGTCAATCTGCGCCGACTCAGTCTGCGACTTGTCAACATTGGAGAGCGCGGCGAGCAGGATCAGGAACATGAACGGCGTCCATTGCCAGACCTCGCAGACGAGGATGGCCGGGTAGACCAGCGCGGGCTTGATCGACCACAGCAGCACTGTTGGCTCGCCCCACAGCCAGCCGATGATCTGGTTGACCGGCCCGTAGCGGTTATCAAACATCAGCCGCCAGGTGGCGCCGGCGATCAGCGGCGAGATGACGCTTGGCAGCATCAAGAGCGCGATGAACACCGGCCGCCCCGGCATGTCCTCGAGGAAAAGCTGCGCCATCAGAAGGCCGAAGACGAGCTCGAGCGGCAGCGCGATCAGCGTGATCAGCGCCGTATGCCAGATCGACTGCCACAGCCGCGTGTCAGCGAACAGCTGCTTGTAGTTGGCAAGGCCGGCGAAGGACGTGTCGACATCCGTCATGGTGATCTGCTGGAAGCTGACGATGACGGAATAGAGCAGCGGAAACAGGCCGACGAGCAGCAGCAGGAACACGGCAGGCGCGATGAGGTAGATGCCGAAGGCGCGGGCGCTGTCGCGAGCGGCGGGGGGGGCGGTGTGGCGGGGGAGAACAGTGGCAGAGGACATGCGGAATGATGACTCGCGTTCCTCTCTCCCGCGAAGCGGGGGAGATGCCCGAAGGGCAGAGGGGGCGGTGCCGCTGCGCATCATCTGGCAAGAAGGAAGATGCGGCACCGCTCCCTCCGGCCCTTCGGGCCACCTCCCCCGCGCAAGCGCGGGAGAGGAAAGGAACGCCTACTTCGGATATGCGCCCGACTTCGCCGCCCATCCGGCATAGACCGCCTTCTGCTTTTCCATGCCGATCTTGTCGGTGATGGCGTCCCATTCCTTGGCGGCCTGGTCGAGGATCTTTTTCGGGTCTTCGCCCGACCAGAGTTTGGTCACCGACTGGCGCAGCACCTCCTCATATTTGTCGGTCTGCAACAGCGACAAATCCAGCAGGCCGGATTCTGAACCCGCCTTCAGCGTGGCGAGATAATCCTTGGCGTCCGGCCACAGCGCGAGATAGCCCGGATCAGTGTAATGCGAGGTGCGGAACGGATCGCGCAGCGTCGTCGGCAGTTTGACGCGCTCGGTGGAAATGGCTTCGCTGTTCAGCCATTGCGCGAGCAGATAAGCCGCCTCTTTCTGCTTGCTGGTGGAGGCCACCGACAGCGCAAAACCTGCCGCGAGTTCCGGATGCCCGCCGGGCGGCATGGCGTATCCGACCTTGCCCTGCACCGTCGTCTTGGGCACCCATTCCAGCGCTTTCTGGTCCGCGCCGTAACCGGCGGCCCAGCGGCCGTTCGGCGGCCACGAAATTGTCATGGCTGATTGCCCGGCCTGGAAAGCCGCAAGGTTTTCGACAAAGCCCCAGGTCTCGACACCTGGCGGCATGAACTTGTTTTCGGCGAGCATTTCGGTGAACACCTTCACGCCGACATCGCTGTTGATGGTGGCGCGCATGGTGCCAGCGTCAAAAAACTTGCCGCCCTCGTTGCGGAAGCGCTCCTGAAACATGAACATGGTGTAGGGGGCCTGGCGGAAGAACGCCGCGCCATACATTTTGGGTGCGAATTTTGTCGTCAGGAACTGGCCGATCTCGGCAAACTGCTTCCAGGTCTTCGGCGGCCCGAGGTCATAGTTGAACTTGGCCTTGAACTCAGCCTGGTTGGCCGGATCGGCAAAAACATCCTTGCGATAATACATGACGAACACATCGCCATCATCGGGAAACCCATAGATCTTGCCGTTCACCTTCATCTGGTTGTCGCGGTAGATCGGCGCGATTTTCTGCAGCTCTTCAGCATAGCCGTATTTGTCCACCATCGCGTCCAGCGGCTCCAGCGCGCCGGCGTTGACGAGGTCCGGCATCCAGGCCGGGATAACGTTGAGCAGGTCATAGGCACCCGTGCCGGCACGGTATTCCTGCATGATTTTGGTAAACATCTCTGCCGTCTGCACCTCGACGACCTTCAGCTTTATGCCGGTCAGCGCCTCCCATTTCGGGCCGGAAGAATTTAGCGGATCAAGCGCCTGCAAGCCGGCTTCCCACACCAGGGTCAGCGTCGTGCCGGAATATTTCTTGGCTTCGGCAACCGCGCGGTCAGCGGCGCTTTGGGCAAAGACGAGGCTGGATGAAAGCGCGGTAGCGCCCAGCAGCATCGTTGCCACAGCAAGTTTCCTGAATCCCTGCATTGCATCCTCCATGTTGCGATGGCGGGTGCATGGCCCGGCACCTTGTGGCCCCGGGGCGCTTGCGCGCTCCGGGGAATTTCCGCTGGTCACGCAGCAAAACGCCGCGCGTAATCCGCCAGCCGCGCCGCCCATTGCGGCGTCTCCAGCACTGCGCGGTTGACGACGCCACGCGGGTCGCGCCCCGCCATGATCTCCAGCACCGCCGCAACATCCGCCGCGCCATTGCCGGCAAAACACTGGTCGGTCCAGCACAAAGCATGCGGCGCGAAAATGACGTTGTCGAGTTTGAGGATCGGGTCGTCCGTCTCTGGCGGCTCCTGCTCCAGAACATCAAGGCCCGCGCCGGCGATGCGGTGTTCCGCCAGGACGCGCGTCAGCGCCTTCTGGTCAACAATCGGCCCGCGAGCGGTGTTGATAAAGAAAGCCGAGGGCTGCATCAGCGCCAGCCGTTCGGCATTCACAAGGTGATGCGTCGCAGGGCTGTAGGGGCAGTTGACCGTGAGAATGTCGGCGCGCGCAAACAGTGATGGCAGATCGACCAGCTCAATGCCCAGCGCGCGCGCCACGCCCGCGTCGGCATAGGGATCATGCGCGATGAAGCGCATGTCAAACGGCTGCGCCAGCCGGAACATTTCCGCGCCAATATTGCCAATGCCGATGGAACCCAGAGTCTTGCCCACCAGCCCCACGCCCATATGCGCGCCGCGTTGCGCAAAGCCCGCGGAGCCTTCGCGTGTCAGCCGGTCCTTGACCATCAGCCTGCCGCTGAGCGCCAGAATAAAGGTCAGGATGGCCACTGCCACCGGGCGGCGCACGCCGTCAGGCGTGATGACCAATGGCATGCCCGCCGCCGTCAGGGCAGGCACATCAACCGTGTCATAGCCAACGCCGAAACGCGCCACCGCCGCAAGCCGCCCGTTGGCCGGAATGCTCGCGGCAGTGAATTTTGGCATCAGCAGGATCAGCGCGTCATACTCGGCCAGCGCGCCCGCAGGCATCACGCCGTCCACCGGCTCGACATAGCCGAACTCGACACCGGCACGCGATGTCAGCGGCGCAAGATCAAACATCGGATAGGCGGGCGCGCCATCCGCCTTGCGGAAATCCGAACTCAGGGCCACACGAAACACGCTCATGCCTGCAATTCCCGTCCCTATGTCTTCGGCCCGGCGCGCAGCGCGGCCAGCGCGTCGCGCAGCGCGTCGCGCAGCACCCAGACATCGCCCGAGTAGCAGACAAAATCAAAACCCAGCGCCTGGATCGCGTGGCCGGTCTCGACGTTTGGCACGAGGCGGCCCAGTGATTTCTTGTGTTTGGCGCAGGCGCCCGCAACGTGCGCGATCGCCTTGGTGAATTTCGCGTTGTCGAACTCGCCGGGAATGCCAAGCGAAGCGGAGAGGTCGAAGTGGCCAACCCACAGGCAGTCAATACCTTTCAGCGCCGCGATGGCCTCGGCGTTCTCCACGCCCTCCGCTGTCTCGATCTGCGCGAAAATCGTCGTGCGCTTGTTGGCGGCGCTGAGCTTATCCGGCACGGACCCGGCGCGGTAATCGTCATGCGCCACCCCCAAAGCGACGCCGCGCCCGCCCTCCGGCGTGTATTTGACGCTGTCGATAATGCGCTTTGCCTCGGCGGCATTGGCCACCATCGGCAACATGATGCCCTCGGCACCCATGTCGCAGGCCCGGGCAATGTGGTGATATTCCTTCGAGGGCACGCGGCAGATCATCGGCAGCTGCGCCGCCTGCATGTAGCGCACCGCGCTTTTGACTGTCTCAAAGCCAAAACCCGAGTGTTCCATGTCAAACAGCACGAAATCGCAGCCGGCCGATTTCATGATGTGGCCGATGCCCGGCGTGGCAAACTCGACGACGAAATGCCCGGCCTTCAAGGCGCGCGTCTTCGTCATGCTCTTCAGACTTGCAGCCACGCAACGCCCTCCCAAAACGCCAGTTTCATGCCAAATTCAGCGCATTGGCATACTAGCAGTTTTCCTTGAACAGGACGCTATGTCAGGCCTGCAGGCTTGTCAAAGGGTGTTTGAAATTTTGGCGGACCGCGTATCTGGCAAAGAATTCGATTGCTACGCCGCAATTCCGCCGCCAGACTGCGCGCGCGGGGCTGGCTGGCTTGCCGCGATGCCGCTGCGCCAGCGTGGGCCGGCGCCAAAGGGGGACCAAAACATGGCCAATCTTCCCGACAAAAACATCGCAGACGACGACGTGAAAATCCTGCATGGCATGGGCTATGCGCAGGAATTGACCCGGCGCATGGGCGGGTTTTCGAATTTCGCGATTTCCTTTTCGATCATCTGCATTCTTGCGGGCGGCATCACCTCGTTCCATGTCGGTTTCCTCACCGGCGGCGCGTTCATGACGACGGTTGGCTGGGTGATTGGCGGTGTGTTTGCGCTGATCGTCGCCGCCTCGCTTGGCCAGATTGCCTCGGCCTATCCAACTGCGGGCGGCCTCTATCACTGGTCGTCGATTCTGGGCGGGCGCGGCTGGGGCTGGGTCACCGCCTGGTTCAACCTGCTCGGCCTGATTTTCGTTGTCGCCTCGGTCAATGTCGGCGTCTATCTGCTGTTCCGCGACCTTGTGCTGGGGCCGGTCACCGGCATGGATGTCTCGGGCTTTGGCGCAACACACCAGATTGTCGCTGTCGCGCTCATCACCGTCGCGCAAGGCCTGATCAATCATTTTGGCATCAGGCTGACGACAGCGCTGACGGATTTTTCCGGCTATCTCATCCTTGTCGTGGCGGTGCTTCTGACTGGCGTGTTCCTGATTTATGGCGCGCATCATTTCGACATTGGCAGCCTGTTCCATTTTGACAACAACACCGGCCTGCCGGTCATGAGCACGGTGGACGGCAAGGAGGTTGCCGGTGACGCCTGGACGCCCAAAGTCGGCATTGTCACTGCCTTCCTCGTTGGTATTTTATACCCGCTGTACACGATCACCGGCTTTGACGCCTCCGCCCATACGTCCGAGGAGACCGTAGACGCCCGCAACGCGGTGCCGCGCGGCATGCTGCACTCGGTGTTCTGGTCACTGCTGTTTGGCTTGTTCCTGGCGTTTTCTTTCGTCACTGCCATGCCCGACTGGGCGGCAGCGGCGAAGGAAGGCCCTAACGTCTGGTTCAACCTGTTCAACGCGCTGCCCTGCCCCAACTGGCTGCGCAACCTTCTGGCATTTGGCATTGTTCTCGCCAACTTTCTCTGCGCGCTGGCGGGCGTCACTTCGACATCACGCATGATCTACGCCTTCGCGCGCGATGGCGGACTGCCCGCCTCCGGCCTGTGGAAACAGGTCAGCCCGGCATTCCGCACCCCGGTTCCTGCCATCTGGCTGACAGTGGCGCTGTCCATCGCCGCGACACTCTATTCGCCAGCCTTCAGCGCGCTGGCGGCGGGCTGCGCGCTGTTCCTGTATATTTCCTACGCCATGCCGATAGCCGCCGGCCTGCTGGCTGAAGGCACTACCTGGACGACCTTTGGACCATTCCGCCTTGGCGGCCTGTCCAAGCCCCTTGCGGTCATCACCATCATCGGCGTTCTGCTGCTGGCTTACGGCGGGATACAGCCCCCGAATGACATTCTGATCAACTATGCGCTTGGCCTCGTGGCGCTGCTGGCGGTACTGTGGTTTGGCATTGAAAGCCGCCGTTTCGAGGGGCCGCCGGTCGGCGAGGCCATTGCCAGAAAGCAGGCGGCGATTGCCGCCGCCGAAAAGGCGCTGGCGCAGGCGGGCTGAGACCAATGGCATTGCTCCGCTCTGGACTCGCGCTGTTAGCTGCCGCCGTATTGGGCAGCGCGAGTCTGGCCGCAGACGGGTCGGACGGCACGGACCCGGCAACCGGCTACCGCATCGGCAATTATCGCGGCAAAACACCGTCCGGCGTGCCAGGCGCAGTGACGCTGGACAGCGCCGCTGCGCAAAAACAGCATGCCGCCGGCGCAGCCTTCATCGATGTGTGGGGCGTGCCCGGCGTCGAACCTGACCCGCTGAGCGGCGCCTGGGTGTTTGACAAGCCGCATGAGACGATCCCCGGCAGCCTGTGGGTTCCCAACATAGGCACGGGCACGCTCAACATCACGATGGAAGGCTATTTCCGCGAGCAGCTGACACGCGCCGCCGGCCCCCCGCCGGGCAAGCCGGTGGTATTTTTCTGCCAGCGTGACTGCTGGATGTCGTGGAACGCCGCCAGACGCGCTGCCACGTGGGGCTACACGTCAGTCAACTGGTATCCGGAGGGCACAGACGGCTGGAAGGACATTGGCGCGCCGTTTGCCCCCGCCGCCACTCCCGAACCGGTAGACATAGACTGAACCAAAGGCCAGATCACGGTTTTTTCGGCATGGCTTTGGGCCCCAGGTGCTGAACGCCGCGCGCGCAGGCCAGCCCGACCTGCCGCTGGCGCTCGCGGGCCGAGGCTTTTTGCCTGTCGCCCAGCGTCCCGGCGCAGCCCGGGCAGCAGACGCCGTCCTCATACAGCGGCGACTGCACCGCCGCCGCATCAAGCGGGCCGTCACAGCTGACGCAGGTGCGCACCGGCAACGCATTCAGCCCGTGTCCGACAGCCACCCGCTCGTCAAACACAAAACAGCCGCCCTGCCACAGGCTTTCAGCTTCCGGTACAGTTTCGAGATATTTCAGGATGCCACCCTTGAGGTGATAGACTTCCTCAAACCCCTCGCGCAGCAACAGGCTTGAGGCCTTCTCGCACCTGATGCCGCCAGTGCAGAACATCGCAACCTTGCGGTGGCGCGCGCGGTCGAGACCGCGGGCAAATGCGGGGAACTCACCAAACGAGCTGGTGCCCGGATCAACCGCCCCCTTAAATGTGCCTGCCGCCACCTCATAGGCGTTGCGCGTGTCAATCAGCAGCACATCCGGGTCAGCCAGCAGCGCGTTCCAGTCCTGCGGCTCGACATAGATCCCCGCCTGCCGCGCCGGATCGACACCCGGCTCTCCCAGCGTGATGATCTCGTTCTTGATGCGCACGCGCATGCGTTTGAATGGCAGTGCGTGCGTGCGGGACATTCTGGCGTCGAGGCCGACAATGCCGGTCAGGGTTGCGATGCCCGCAAGCACCACGTCCAGACTGGCGGGTTGCGCCGCCAGCGTGCCGTTGATGCCTTCGGGCGCGATCAGCAGAATGCCGCAGGCGTCATTGCTGTCGCACAGACGTTGCAGCGCGTGCCTGAGGCCCGGCAAATCACCAAGCGGCCAGAACCGGTAGAAAGCCGCGACAGCGATAAGCGGTGCGACGGTGGTTTGCAGCTCAGGCAAAGTCATTTTCGTGCCCCGAAGCGCTCAAGGCAAGCGGCTGGCCTGCGGGTCGCCAATGCGGCAGCTTTGCCAGGCCTTCGCATCGCGCCTTCAGCACTCTTCGCCAAAACGTGCCGCCACCAGCGCGCTGATCGCCTCAAGCGCCGCAGCTGCCTGCGCGCCACTGGCGGCCACAGTAATAGTCGACCCCAATCCCGCGCCCAGCGTCAGTATGCCCATGATGGACGTGCCGCCGACCGTCTCGCCACAGCGGTGCACTTTTATCTCTGCATCGAACAGATCAACACATTGCACGAACTTTGCCGTCGCCCGGGCATGCAGGCCCTTCTTGTTGACAATACGCAGCGCACGCACCAGCGCGCCGGGAAAATCAGGGACGGGGGGGCAATCCTCGTCATCGCCTTGGGCATCCGTCATTTGCCGCTCAAAACCTTGCTTGCGACGTTGATGTATTTGCGTCCGGCATCCTGTGCCTGCACCACCGCAATTTCCAGCGGCTGCGTCTCGCGCACCGAGGCCAGCTTGATCAGCATCGGCAGGTTGATGCCAGCCACCACCTCGACATGGGCGCTGTCCATCACCGAGATGGCCAGGTTGGAAGGCGTGCCGCCAAACATGTCGGTCAGCAGCACGACACCGCCGCCGCTGTCGACCTCGCGCACCGCCGACACAATATCGTCACGGCGCTGCTCCATGTCATCCTCAGGCCCGATGGCGACAGTCGCCAGCTGGCCTTGCGGACCCACCACATGCTCAAGCGCCGCGCGGAATTCCACCGCCAGCCGCCCGTGCGTCACCAACACCATGCCAATCATGAAAAGCCGATCATGAACGAACGCCGCCACTTCTAACGCCGCAAGGCCAACGCGGCGCGCCATGCTGGCGGGCCACTGCCTGATTTTCCAATTCGGGAGTGCAATCTTGTGCAGCGCGGCACAAATGGCAAGCGAAAAGCGCAGGTTGTTCAGTCCTGAAATGTCGCAGAGCCGAGCGCCGCAAAAACCAGGGCAACCTGATCGGCGCGGTCGCGATTGGCATCCAGCGGCAAAAACGGCAGGGAAATACCACAAATCTGGTTAGAACGCGCCTCTTCCCACGGTAGACGTGGCAGGGCAGCTGTCTCTGCCGGGCCGCTAACCATGCCGGCGACAAGCCGCAGTACAGCTTGCGAACAAAATGGCGAACGTTCAATAGCCAGCCCGCGCCGCTCGATTTGCCCGGCAGTCACCGGATGGGCGCTGGCAATCAGGCGTCCGGCGCGCGGCAAAAGCCTGACCCGGTCATCGCTGATGAGGCAGGCAAAGCGCCCGGCAGCCCGCGCCGCCTCGATACAGGCAAGCGCCAGCGCGCTCTTTCCACTGCCGGACGCGCCCTCGATCAGCACGCCCGCCTCGCCAATGACCAGCGCGGTCGCATGCACCGAGAACGGATGCGGCACCTGTGTCATGCAGCCGGCAGCCAGACAATGAACCGCGCGCCGGTGACCTGCGAGGCGTCCTGTGACCCGTCCTGCGGCGCGGCGCGGTTGAGCGCGGTGATGGCACCGCCATGCGCCTCGACGATCTGGCGCGAGATGGACAGGCCAAGGCCCGAGTTCTGGCCAAAATTCTGCGTTGGCCGGTCGGTGTAGAAGCGCTCGAAAATCCGCTCGAAGGCATGCGCGGGAATACCCGGGCCGTCGTCATCAACAATGATCTCGCAGCCGGGCCGCTCGCGCGCGTCACTGGCGTGGCGCAGTGACACGCGCACCTCGCCGCCCTCAGGCGAAAACGAGCGCGCATTGTCGACGAGGTTGGTGATGACCTGGCCCAGCCGCGAATCGTGGCCCGGCACCAGCCAGGCGGCGGGACCCGCCGCGCCGGAAATATCGAGCCTGATGGTGATGCGATGTTCAAGCTTGACCTGATTGGCCATGGAAATAACCGCGCCCAGCAGCGCGGCGAGGTCAACCGGCACCATGTCGGCCCGCGCCAGCTCCGCATCCAGCCGCGAGGCGTCAGAAATATCGCTGATCAGCCGGTCAAGGCGGCGCACGTCATGCTGGATAACCTCCAGCAGGCGGGCGCGCGAATCCTCGCGCTGGATGCGCGGCAAAATCTCAACCGCGCTGCGCAGCGAGGTCAGCGGATTTTTCAGCTCGTGCGACACATCGGCGGCAAAACTCTCGATCGCGTCCATGCGCTGGTAGAGCGCCTTGGTCATGTCGCGCAGCGCGCCGGAAAGATGGCCGATCTCGTCACTTCTTGAGGTGAAGTCGGGAATCTGCTGGCGTGATTTAATGCCCCGCCGCACGCGCTCTGCCGCCTCCGCCAGCCGCCGCACCGGATTGGCGATGGTGCCTGCAAGCAGGAAGGAGAGCACCGACATGACCACCACGCTGCCCAGAAAGATGCGCAGGATGGCCCAGCGCTCCGAGGCAATGACGCTGTCAATGTCGCCGCCCAGCGTCGACAGCAGCAGCGCGCCGCGCACGATGTGATAGCGCTGCACCGGCACCCCGACGGAAATAATGGTCTCGCCGTTGGCGTTCATCCGCACGACGGATTCGGTTGCGCCGGTCAGCGCGCGCACGACCTCGGGATAGGCCGCGCCATTGGCCGTGCCGATGTCCTCATAAATGGGCAGATCGGCTGTATTGAAGCGGCGCCGCACCGCGTTCCAGCTTTTTGCCCAGATCGTCTTGCCTTCGCTTGCGCCCGGCGCAGGCAGGTCCGAGCGCAATATCGTGCCGCGAATGGTCAGCGAGCGCGAATCAAGCAGCAGCGACCCCTCCCGGTCATAGATGCGGGCGCGGGTTCGGGTGGGCGAGACGAGCCGGTTGAGCACCGGCCCGATGCGCTCGGGGTTGAGCGAAAACTCCAGCGGCGAGCCGCCGTCTTCGCCCGGTCTCAGGCTTTCACCGGGGGCAAGCTGGAGCAGCTTTTCGGGGTCAATGGCAAGCGCGTCGGTCTCGACCGAGGCCGAGGCGGCAACTGCGGCCGCGATAATCTCGCCCTGGGTTTGCAGGCTCTGCACCCGCGCGTCGATCAGGCCTTCGCGAAACTGGTTGAGATAGAGAAAGCCGGCGCATAACGCGGCGAGGCCGCCAAGGTTGAGAACCAGAATGCGCCGTGTCAGCGAGGACGAAAACCGTGACAGCAGGGCGCGCGACACCGGACGCAGCCACGCCGCCACACGCGACAGGGGCGCGCGCAGCGCGGCGGGGGCGATGCTGCGCCACAGCCGTTCCAGCCTTACACCGGCAGGGTGGCGCGGCACCCCGCGCCCGCTTGCCCCGCCGCTATTATCAGGATTCTTTGAACCGGTATCCAACGCCATACAGCGTCTCTATCATCTCAAAGTCCTTGTCGGCCAGATTGAATTTCTTGCGCAGCCGCTTGATATGGCTGTCGATGGTGCGGTCATCGACATAGACCTGGTCATCATAGGCGGCGTCCATCAGGGCGTTGCGGCTCTTGACGACGCCGGGGCGGGTGGCCAGCGCCTGCAGAATGAGAAATTCGGTGACTGTCAGCACCACCTGCTCGCCCCGCCAGGTGCAGGTGTGGCGCTCCGGGTCCATCTTGAGCAGGCCGCGCTCAAGGATTTTGGCCTCGTTTTCTTTCTGGGTCGACGCTTCTTTCGGGTTGGCGCGGCGCAAGATGGCCTTGACGCGCTCCACCAGCAGGCGCTGCGAAAAGGGTTTGTGGATGAAATCGTCGGCGCCCATCTTGAGGCCGAACAGCTCATCGATCTCCTCATCCTTGGAGGTGAGGAAAATCACCGGAATGTCGGATTTCTGCCGCAGGCGGCGCAGCAGCTCCATGCCGTCCATGCGCGGCATCTTGATGTCAAAAATCGCAATGTCGGGCGGGTTGGTCTTCAGCCCGTCGAGTGCTGTTGCGCCATCGGTATAGGTCTGCACCCGATAGCCCTCGGCCTCAAACGACAAGGCGACAGAGGTCAGGATGTTGCGGTCGTCATCGACCAGCGCGATTGTGGGCATCGGTTACTCCGGCTGCGCCAATTAAGGCGGGTAGCAGGAGTTAGGAACATAGAGAGGCCAAATTGTGGCGGCGGCACTTGGCAGGCCCGGCGCGGGCAGATCACGCGTCGCCCAGCGGGTGCAGATCGCGAACCATCGCCTTCATCCGCTCGCCGAGCACATGGGTATAGATCTGCGTTGTTGATATGTCGGCATGGCCCAGCAGCTCCTGCACCACGCGCAGGTCCGCGCCATTCTGCAAGAGATGGCTGGCAAAAGCGTGGCGCAGCACATGCGGGCTGACGCGGGTGCTGGCAATCCCCGCCAGCGCCGCAACGGACTTCAGATCGCGGGCAAAAACCTGGCGGGTCAGGTGGCCCGTGCCGCCCGGTGCCGGGAACAGCCAGGGCGATTTTGCCGAAGCCGCGTCAGTCTTGCCCAGCAGGTCGCGGTAGGCGCGGATGGCGGCCTGCGCCGGATCGGACAGCGGCACAAGCCGCTCGCGCCCGCCCTTGCCCTTGATGGCGAGGACAGGATCGCGCAGCCGCGCCGCGCCCTTCGGCAGGGCCAGCAGCTCGGAAACGCGCAGTCCGGTGGCATAGAGCAGCTCGGTCAGGCAGGTCATGCGGGTGATTTTCAGCCGCTCGGCCGGGGCGAGGCCTGCGCCTTCAAGCCCCGCGCCGGCGGCGGCAAGCAGTTGTCCGGTTTCGGCCATGCTCAGCGTTTTGGGCAGGCTTCGCGCCCGGCGCGGGCCTTCCAGCACTGCCGAGGGGTCGTCGGCCCTGTGGCCTTCAGCATACAGAAAACGGTGAAACTGCCGCAGGGCTGAAAGTCTGCGGGCGCTGCTCGCGGCTTTGAAACCGCGTGTCTCAAGGTCTGTGAGGTAGCGCCTGATCACGGGTGTTGCGGCCGACAGCGGCGTTTGGGCCTGACCGGCCAGAAATTCGATGTAATCATCCAGATCGCGCCGGTAGGCCTGCAGCGTATTTGCCGCCGCGCCGCGCTCGGCGGCAATCATTTCGAGGAAAAGGCCGCTCAGGGCATGGGCTGAAGCCATATGCCGCGACTATTTGGTGAATTTGGATGTTGGCACAGTCGAGGTCATTTCCCGCTGCTGGGGTTCCACGAAAGTGACAAGCGCCAGCATGCCGCCATAGCCAAGCCCGGCCAGCACGCCAACCCAGATCAGGAAACGAACAAGACTTGGCAAACCTGGCTCCATCGGCCCGCGCGGCATCGACGCCTCAAGGCGCTTAATTTGCGCCAAAATTAATGCTAGTGGACAATCATGAACATATATTCGACCTTTCCGGAAGGCGAGGCCGCGCAGCTTGTCGCGGCCCTGGGCAGACACTCCATCGTGCTCGTCGGCATCATGGGCGCAGGCAAGACCACCATGGGCCGCCGCCTGGCAGCGCACCTAGGGCTGGTGTTTTCCGACGCCGACGCCGAGATCGAGACCGCGGCCGGAATGACCATTCCGGAAATTTTCGAAAAACATGGCGAGGCGCATTTCCGCGATGGCGAAAAGCGCGTGATGGCGCGGCTGCTGGCCGACGGGCCAAAAGTCATCGCCACAGGCGGGGGGGCATTCATGCAGCCTGCAACGCGCGCGCAGATTGCCGCGTCCGGCCTGTCGGTCTGGCTGAAGCCCGAGTTTGATGTTGTGATGCGGCGGGTGCGCAAGCGCAGCAACCGGCCACTGCTCAACACGCCTGACCCCGAGGCGGCGATGCGCCGCCTGATGGACGAGCGCAATCCGGTCTATGCGCTGGCGGACGTAACGGTCGAGTCGCGTGACGGGCCGCATGAGGCGGTGCTGCATGACCTGCTGCTGGCCCTGAAGCGCAAGCTGGGCCTTGCGCCAAAGCCTGCGCCGGCGATTCTGCCGCCAATGGCAATTGAGGTGGCGCTGGCAGGGCGGGCCTACAGCATCCTTATCGGCGAGGGTCTCCTGGCGCAGGCAGGGCAGCGCATAGCGGCTCTGGCGCCGGGCGCGGCCTGCGCCATTGTGACCGACGCCAATGTCGGGGCGCTGTATCTGCCAGCCCTCGAGGCGAGCCTTGCTGCCGCCGGCGTGCGCTGCGCGGTGCACCGCATTCCGCCGGGCGAAGGCTCAAAATCCTATGCGGAGTTTGCCGCTGGCTGCGAGGCGGTGATCGCCGCGAAAATGGAGCGCAACGATATTGTCGTGGCGCTGGGCGGCGGCGTTGTCGGCGACCTTGCGGGCTATATCGCCGCCAGCGTGCGGCGCGGCATGCGCTTTGTGCAGATTCCCACGTCATTGCTGGCGCAGGTTGACTCGTCCGTCGGCGGCAAGACCGGCATTAATTCCGCCCATGGCAAGAATCTTGTCGGCGCGTTCCACCAGCCCGCCCTGGTGCTGGCGGATACCGGCGTGCTCAACACCCTGCCGCCGCGCGAATTCCGCGCCGGCTACGCGGAAGTTGCCAAATACGGGCTGATTGACGACGCGGATTTTTTCCACTGGCTGGAGGAAAACTGGCGGGCGGTGTTCGCGGGCGGAGCGCCGCGGCAGGAGGCTATCCGCAAAAGCTGCGCCGCCAAGGCGGCGGTTGTGGCGCGCGACGAGACCGAGACCGGCGACCGCGCGCTGCTCAACCTTGGCCACACCTTCGGCCATGCGCTGGAGCGGCTGACGCACTATGATGGCTCGCGGCTGGTGCATGGCGAGGGTGTCGCCATCGGCATGGTCTGCGCCTTCCGTTTCTCCACCATGCTTGGCCTGTGCAACGGGCAGGACACCGCGCGGGTGGAAGGGCATTTGCGCAGCGTCGGCCTGCCGACTCGCATGCGCGAGATTGCCGGGCTGGTCCCCAATGCCGACGCGATGCTGGAGGCCATGTACCAGGACAAGAAAGTCCAGCGCGGCAGGCTCACGTTCATTCTGGCACGCGGCATTGGCCAGAGTTTTATAGCCAAAGACATTGACCCGGCAAAGGTGCGGGAATTTCTGAACGCGGAGACGAACATAAATATGGCTGGACACTGAACAGATGCATGGAGCGGCAGCGGATGGATTCCCGATTGACCCCTGGATTGCGCTGGCAATCCTGATTTTCAGCCTGTGCCTCTCGGCGTTTTTTTCCGGCGCGGAAACTGCGTTGACCGCCGCGTCCCGCGCCCGCATGCATGCGCTGGAAAAGGGCGGCGACACGCGGGCCACTATCGTCAACCGCCTGCTCAATACGCGCGAGCGCTTCATCAGCGCCATGCTGCTCGGCAATAATCTGGTCAACATCGCCGCCTCCGCCTTCACAACGTCGCTGTTTGTGGCCGTGGCAGGCGACCGCGGCGTTATTTACGCAACTATTATCATGACAGTGCTGGTCGTGGTTTTTGCCGAGGTGCTGCCCAAAGTGCTGGCAATCAATTTCCCCGACAGCATATCTTTGTCAATCGCGCGCATCGTGGCGTTTTTCGTCGCCGTCTTCGGCCCGGTGCTGACGGCGGTCGAAGCCTTTGTGCGCGGCCTGCTCTGGATATTCGGCGTCAAGCTGGGCGAGCGCACGTCCATTCTGTCGGCCCGCGAGGAACTCAAGGGCGCGGTCGACCTGCTGCATTCCGAGGGTTCGGTCGAGCGCTCTGACCGCGACATGTTCGGCGGCCTGCTTGACCTGAAAGAACTCACTGTTTCGGACGTCATGATCCACCGCACCAAGATGCGCACGATCAACGCGTCGCTGGCGCCGCAGGAGCTGGTGCGCGAGGTGCTTGCCTCGCCCTATACCCGCCTGCCGCTGTGGCGCGACACGGCGGACAATATCGTTGGCGTGCTGCATGCCAAGGACCTTTTGCGCGCGCTCGACGCCTCGGGCGGCAATGCCGCAAACCTCAAAGTATCCGAGATTGCTTTTGACGCGTGGTTCATTCCCTCGACAACATCGCTGCTGGACCAGCTGCAGGCGTTTCTCAAGCGCAAGACGCATTTCGCGCTGGTGGTGGACGAGTACGGCGAGGTGATGGGACTTGTCACGCTGGAGGATATTCTTGAGGAGATTGTAGGCGACATCCGCGACGAGCATGATGTCGCCGTGCAGGGCCTGCGGCATATGCCGGACGGCTCGGTGCAGGTGGATGGCGCAGCCCCCATCCGGGACCTCAACCGCGCCATGGACTGGAGTCTGCCGGACGAGGAAGCCACAACCATCGCGGGGCTGGTGATTCACGAAGCGCGCGCAATTCCTGAACCGGGCCAGATATTCACCTTCCACGGCTTCCGCTTTGAGGTCATCCGCAAAACCCGCAACCGCATCACGGCGCTGCGGATAACACCGGTGCGCCAGCGGGCGGGCAAGGATGAGGCGGCCGGGGAGGCCGGGCAGGCAGGGCGGGTAAAATGACAGACACGAAGCGCGCTGAGACCAAACCGGCAGCGGGCGGGCTGCCTGCGACGCCAGCCGAACGGGCTTTGGCCGAAGCTGCCGCCCGCCGCGCCCTGCGCCGCGACACGGCAGCACCGAAGGAACTGCATGGCCGCGAAGGCCCTGACCCGGTGCGCTACGGCGACTGGGAGGTGGACGGGCGCGCGACGGATTTTTGAGGCGGGTCAGCCGCCATGCTTTATCCGCAACCGCGCCAGCCCGTACAGCGCCCCGCCCGCGATCAGGCCCCAGAACGGCGCGGCGATGCCAAAAAAACTTGTGCCTGAGGCCGAGACGGCAAAGCACAGGATAGCGGGCAGGCGCTCGTCCTCGCGCGCCAGCGCACTCGTCAGCGCTGCGGCAAGGCTGCCAAGCAACGCCAGCCCCGCCACGCATTGAATTAGCAGCGGCGGCGAGGCGGCGACAAAGGCGGCGGCGAAGCTGGCGGCGAGGCCCAGCACGACATAGGCCGCGCCCGCCGTCATGGCGGCGATATAGCGGCGCGCCGGATCAGGATGCGCCTCCGGCCCGGCGCAGAGCGCGGCGGTGATGGCGGCCAGATTGATCAGATGCCCGCCAAACAGCGCGATCAGCCCGCTGGCCGCGCCGGTTGCCACAAAGATCGGCGCTGGGTCAGGCCGGTAGCCATTGAGGTTAAGCACCGCAAGGCCGGGCACATTCTGCGCCGCCATGGTGACCAGAAACAGCGGCAGGGCAATCGACACCGCCGCCGCCAGCGAGAAGGCCGGCAGGATAAACACCGGATCAGGCCGGACATGCGCCAGCGCGCCGTCAGGCAGAACAGTCGCAAAAAACACCAGCACTGCGGTGACCGCCACCGCCACAGGCACAGCATAAAGCCGGGCAAAGCGCCACGCCACCGCCCACACCACAACGATGGGCAAGGCCAGCCAGGGCAGCGCCGCCACCGCCCTGACCGGCGCGAGGCAGAGGCCCAGCAGCACCCCCGCCAGCATGGCACTGGCCAGACTGGCCGGGATGGCGGCGACCGCCCGCCCGAAGGGTTTCCACAAGCCAGCAGCGACAATCAGCGCCGCCGCCAGCAGAAACGCGCCGGTGGCATAGGCATAGCCGCCCGCCGGCGCGCCGGTCGCCACCAGCAGCGCCGCGCCGGGAGTGGACCAGGCGATGCTGACGGGCATTTTTGTCCACAGGCTCAGCCCCGCGCCCAGAAAACCTTTGACCACGCACAGCGCCATCAGGCCGGAAGCCGCCTGCGCCGGGGTCGCCCCCACCGCCGCAAAACCTTGCAGGACAATGGCGAAGGAGCTGGCGAAACCGACGATGGCGGCAAGCAGGCCCGCGCTCGCAGGCTGAAGGAGGGAGACAGGATTTACAGGATTATATTGCAATGCGGCGCTCCGGAAACAGTCGCGCAATGCGTTTAGCGCGGCCAAACGCTCCGCGCCAATTGAACCGCAGCGTTGGACCGCCGGCCGCTGGCCGGCTCTTGCCGGCGCTGCGATGCCGGCCGGAGGCCGGCGGTCCAACGTGCGGCGTGTCTCGACATTGCGTCCGCGCTCTTGCATATGTCCTGCCAAACCTGATCTTGACCGGAACACACAATGCCCCTGGACGCCAAAGCCGCCGCGCGCCTTACCGCGCTCAAGACCATGCTGGAGCATGCGCGCGACACGTTCAAGCTGTCGTTCGGCTTTCGGCTGTGGGACGGCTCGACCGTTCCGGCCGATTATCCGCCCGGCGCGCTGGCACTCTCCATCGCGGACGAGGGCGCCATCGCAGGCGCGCTGCGCAAGCCCAATATGGAGACGCTGGCCAATCTGTGGGCGGCGGGGCGCGTGGATATCAAAAACGGCACCATTTTTGATCTCGTCGATGCCCGCCCAGCCACCCGCACGCGCGACCTGCGCAAATCTTTGAGCAAGTCACTCGCGCTCAAGACAGCGGCGAAATTCCTGTTTGTGCCGCGCGGCGGGCCGTGGCCGCTGGAAAGCGTCGCCAATGAAAAACAGAGCGACGGCAGCGTGGCGGAAAACAAAAAAAACATTTCATACCACTACGATGTGTCGAACGCGTTCTACGAGCTGTGGCTCGACAAGGAGATGGTCTACACCTGCTCGTATTTTCACGACTGGGATGACGATCTCGACAAGACGCAGCTTCAGAAACTCGACATGGTCTGCCGCAAGCTGCGGCTGAAGCCGGGCGAGACCCTGCTCGACATGGGCTGCGGCTGGGGCGCGCTGTCCTGCTACGCCGCGCAGCACTATGGCGTGAAGGCTTATGGGGTGACCCTGTCCGAGCAGCAGGTCGCCTATGCCAACGCCAAGATCAAGCGGCTTGGTTTGTCGGACAGAGTGCGCATCGAGCTGAAAGACTACGCCCATGTCGAAGGCGTCTACGACAAAATCGCCGCCATCGGCATGCTGGAGCATGTCGGCATTGACAATTACCCGACCTATTTCAAAACCGCGCACAAGTCGCTGAAACCCGGCGGCCTGTTCCTGCACCATGCCATCACGCGCCCCGGCAAGAGCCAGGCGACGGAGACGCGCAAAAAGCGCACGGAATTTGCCGCGCTGACAAAATACATTTTTCCGGGCGGCGAGCTCGACTACATCGGCCGCACCGTCACCAGCCTGGAAAAGGCCGGCTTTGAGATTCACGATGTCGAATGCTGGCGTGAGCATTACATGCGCACCTGCCGCATGTGGCACGACAATCTCGTGCGTAACTGGGACGCGGCGGTCAAAGAGGTCGGCCTGACCATCGCGCGCATCTGGCTGGTCTATCTCGCCGCCTGCTCGATCACCTTCCAGCGCAACAATTGCGGGCTGTACCAGACACTGTCATCAAAGCGGGTGAAGGGGTCTGTCGGCCTGCCGCCGACACGTGCGGACCTGTACCGCTGATCGCGGCAGGTTTTTTCTATGAACGGCAGGAAATATCCGCCGTCTTTGCGAGCGCAGCGAAGCAATCCAGGAGTCACAAGTGGCACGGTCTGGGTTGCTTCGCTGCGCTCGCAATGACGCTCGCGCGCCAGATGAGCGCTCAAGCTGAGCGTCACCCCATCGCGCCGATGATTGCGCCCTGCACCAGCAGCACAACCAGCCAGTGGCCGGCGTCAATCACGCCCAGCATCACGCTGCGCCGGGCACAGGTGTTGTTG
>JANLPP010000018.1:0-12762 GCA_031367295.1 Hyphomicrobiales bacterium
CCTCTGATGCTCACCCGCGCCTGCGTGCGCAGCTGATCCGCTGCAACTGGCCGCTTGGGCCGTCCGAGCCCACTCCCGAACCACGGTTTGCAAACCAAACCGTGGATCGGCACAACGGGCCATATGGGCCAACCCAAGCCAACCGCCTGCCTTCCGCCGCATCAACCGCCGCACTGTCCCGTTGGCCTATGGCCAAGCCTCATCCTCGACCGTGTTCGACAGCATGCCGATGCCCTCGGCTGCAACCTCGATCCTGTCGCCTGGCACCAGCCAATGCGGCGGATCAGACCGCGCACCCGCGCCGGTTGGCGTGCCACAGATAAGGACGTCCCCCGGCACGAGCGTCGTAAAAGTCGAGACATAGGCGATGATTTTGCGGAACGGGAAAATCATCCGGCTGGTGCGGTCATCCTGCCGCAGCGTGCCATTGACCCGCGTCGTCAGCCGGATGTCGGCAAGCTGGCTTTCATCCGCATAGGGCACCAGCCACGGACCCATGGAGCCGGACCGGTCAAAGTTCTTGCCCTGGGTGACATTGAACTTGGCATGGCGCACCCAGTCGCGGATGGTGCCTTCATTGCAGAGGGAAAGCCCAGCAAGCTGCGACAGCGCCTCGCGCTCGGCAATGCGCCGGCCGCCTTTGCCGATGACGATGACGATCTCGCCCTCATAATCCAGCTGCGGCGATTCCGGCGGGCGGATCACGGCCTCGCCATGCCCCGCGAAGGAACGCGGAAAGCGGATGAACAGCGACATGTTCGCAGGCACCTCCTGCCCGTCTTTGTACTCCGCGTTGCGGTCTGGAAAGTTCACCCCGACGCAGATGATTTTTTCGGGATTGAGGACGGGAATATCGAACACAATGTCCGCGAGCGCGCAATCCGCTGCGTGGCGGTGAGCCTCCGCAGCCATAGCGGGCGAACTTGACGCAACCGAACTGGCCGGGCGTGCGGTGGTGCTCGCACCCAGCCTGACGCGGATGCTCAAGGCCCTGCAGCGACGCAATCTGGTCACGCTGCGCAAGGACAAGGCCGATGGCCGCTGCACCCTCATTTCCACAACGGCCATGGCGCAGGCGGTGATCAACGCGATTGCGCCGGAAAGCGCGCAGATCTACCGCGAGCTGGAGGCGGGGTTTGGCGCCCGTGAGATGACGCGGCTGCTCGACCTTCTGGAGGCTGTCGCCAAAATCCCGGACAAAATCACGCCATAGCCTGCGCCGTTCACCAGTCTGTCCGGTCTTTTGCACTTCCAGCGCGTCCGGCTAAGGTGCGCGCTGGCGGCGCAGGGCAGCAGCGGGACAGCGGACATGGCACCAGATTTCATCATTGCCGGCAGCGGTATCAATGCGCTGGTCGCCGCCGCCATGCTGGGCAAGCAGGGCAGGCGCGTGCTGGTGCTGGAGCGCAATGACCGCATCGGCGGCTGCATCCGCACTGAAGAGTTCACCGCGCCCGGCTTTGTGCATGACGTGATGGCGACAACTTTTGTGCTGTTCCTGACCTCGCCCGCCTATGCGGCGCTGGCGGGCGATCTTGGCGCGCGGGGCCTTGAATTTGCCCATGCCAGATACCCCACCGGTGTCCTGCTGCCGGACGGCACGCACCAGATTTTTTCCATGGACCGCGAGCGCAATGCCGCCGCCTTCGATGCGCGGGCGGCGGGCGATGGCGCGTCCTACGCCGCCGACATGCAGCGGCTTGGCGCGGACGCGCCCTTCCTGTTTTCGCTGCTGGGCGGTTCGCTGTGGTCCTGGCCGATGCTCAGGACAGTGGCGCGCGAGGCCTGGAAACGCGGGCCGCGCGGGCTTGCGCAGTTTTTTGGCGAGGCGCTCATTCCGGCGCGCGGCTGGCTGGAGCAGCATTATAAATCGCCGCTGTTCCAGGCGCTGTGGGCGCCCTGGGTGCTGCATTGCGGGCTGTCGCCCGAAAGCGCCTATGGCGGCCAGATGGCCAAGGTCATCGCCTTCGCGCTGGAGGCGGCGGGCGCGCCAATCGTCAAGGGCGGCGCGGGCAGATTGCTGGCGGCGTTCGAGACGCTGATCAGGGACAAGGGCGGCGAGATTCGCACCTGCGCCGAGGTCGCGTCCGTATTGCTGGACGACAAGGGCGCGGCGTGCGGCGTGCGGCTGGCTGACGGCACAGAGATTGCCGCCGGGCGCGGGGTGATTTGTTCGGTCACGCCCCAGCAGCTTTACGGCCACCTGCTGCCGCAGGCGGCGCGCCAGCCCGCAGTGGCAGAGCAGCTCGCGGGCTACCGCTACGGCAAGGGTAACATGCAAATCCACTACGCGCTGAAATCGCCGCCCAAATGGCGCGATGCGGCGCTTGGCGAAGTGGCGCTGCTGCATCTGACACCTGGACTTGATGGCGTTTCAAAAGCGGCGAACGAGGCCGAACGCGGCATGCTGCCTGCCGAGCCCACCGTCTGCGTCGGCCAGCCCACCGCGCTCGACGCGTCCCGCGCGCCACCCGGCGCGGCAGTCCTGTGGCTGCAATTGCCGGAGGCGCCGCGTTTCATCAAGGGCGACGCGGCCGGCGTGATTGACGCGCCTGCGGACGGGCAGTGGAACGCAGCCATCCGCGAACGCTACGCCGACCGGGTGGAGGCGCTGCTGGCGCATCACATCGACGGCTTCCGCGACACAGTCATTGCGCGCAAGGCCTGTTCGCCCGCTGACCTTGAGCGGATGAACATCAACCTTGTTGGCGGCGATCCCTATGGCGGCTATTGCGGCATTGACCAGTTTTTTCTCTGGCGTCCGCTGCCCGGCTCAGTCAATCACACAACCCATGTGCCGCGCCTGTTCCACATCGGCGCGTCAACCCATCCGGGTCCGGGCCTTGGCGGCGGCTCCGGCTTCTTGCTGGCGAAGGCACTGGGGTGATCAGCCCGCGCTGAGCCACCCTGCGTCAATCTCCGGCAGCGGAATCGCGGCGAGCAGCTGACGCGTGTAGGCATGCTCCGGCGTGTTGAACACCGCCGCCGTTTCCCGGTTCTCGACAATCTCGCCGCCTTTCATCACGATGACGCGGTCGCACAGGCGGCGCACCACCGAGAGGTCGTGGCTGATGAAAGCGAGCGTCAGTTTCAGCTCGTCTTTCAGCCGTGCCAGCAGCTCAAGAATCTGCGCCTGTGTTGACACATCAAGGCCGGAAACGATTTCGTCGGCGAGCACAAAGCGCGGCGACAGCGCAATGGCGCGGGCAATGCCAACCCGCTGGCGCTGGCCGCCGGAAAGCTCATGCGGGTAACGGCTGGCGAAGGATTGCGGCAAGCCGACCGAGCCGAGCGCCGCCGCAGCGCGCCCGCGGGCATCAGTGCGGCTTGCCGCGACACCATGAAACCGCAGCGGCGCGGCGATGATCGCGCCAACCGTCTTGCGCGGATTGAGCGAGGAAAACGGATCCTGAAAAATCACCTGCAAATCACGCCGCAGCGGGCGCAGCGCAGCTTCGGACAGATGGGTGATGTCGCGTCCGTCATAGACAACGGTTCCGCCGTCCGGCTCATATAGCCGCACCAGCGCTCGCCCCAGTGTTGATTTGCCAGAGCCGGATTCGCCAACAATGCCGACCGTCGATCCCGCCGCAATCTCAAACGAAACGCCCTTCAGTATTTCCAGGCGCGGCGCGGCCCCGAACAGCGGTTTCCGCGTCATGTCAGGCAGCGACAGGCGCAGGTTTTCAACCCTGAACAGCGGCGCGCTCATGCCCGGTTCCCCGCGCGCGCCGCGTTCCAGGCCCTGTCCGTCCCGGCAATCTCGCGGGCCAAAGCGTCCACCACGTCCGGCTGCACCGGCAGCAGCGATGTATCGGGCCGGTCATAGCGTGGCGTTGCCGCCAGCAGCGCCCGCGTGTAGGCATGCGCGGGCGCGCTGAACAGCGTCGCAGCATCCGCCTGCTCAACCACCTTGCCGGCGTAGAGCACGCTGACGCGCTGGCAGATTTTTGCCACAACGCCGAGATTATGGGTGACGAACAGCAGCGCCGTGCCATGGCGGCGCTGCATGGCGGCGATGAGCTGCAATATCTGCTTTTGCACGGTGACATCGAGCGCCGTCGTCGGCTCGTCGGCAACGATCAGTCTTGGCTCCGCCGCGAAGGCGGCAGCGATCAGCACGCGCTGGCGCATGCCGCCGGAGAGTTCATGCGGATAGCTTTTGAAGACGCGGGCCGGGTCGCTGATCTGCACCTCTTCCAGCAGGCCAAGCGCGCGGTTTTTTGCCTCAGCGATCGTCAGCCCAAGGATCGCCGTGAGCCGGTCGGTCATCTGGCTTTCAATGCGCTTTGACGGGTTCAGCGCTGTCAGCGGATCCTGCGGAATCAGCGCTGCATTTCGCCCCGCAAGCGCGCGCCGCGCCCGGTCGCTCAACCCAGACAGGTCGGTGCCGCCAAGCCGCACCGCGCCCTCGATCACTTCCACCGCGCGCGGCAGAATACCAAATATGGCGCGCCCGATCATGCTCTTGCCCGCGCCGCTTTCGCCCACCAGCCCATGCACCTCGCCGGGCGCGACGCTGATCGACACCTCACGCAACAGCCGCGCCCCGCCGCCGCGCAGACTGAGGCTCAGCCGCTCGACCTCCAGAAACGCGCCGCTCACCGCAGCACCGGATCAAAGCGCTCTTTCAGCCCCTCGCCAAACTGGCTGAAGGCGAGCACGGTGAGAAACAGCGCGATAAGCGGAAACACCAGCACCCACCAGGCCTGATGGATCAGGCCGCGCCCCTCGGCAATCATCGACCCCCAGGTCGGATCATCCGTCCCAATCGACAGGTTGACGAAAGACAGGATCGCCTCGACGATAACCGCAATGCCCATCTCCAGCGACAGCAGCACAATGACGGCGGGCAGCACATTGGGCAGAACCTCAGTGAGCATGATGCGCATTGTGCCGTAACCCGCCACTTTGGCGCTGTCGGCATAGTCCATCGCCCGTTGCTGCATCGCCTCCGCCCGCACCACGCGGCAGAAACGCGTCCAGTCGATGACAGCGATTGCAACGATGACCGAGAGCAGGCCCGGCCCCATCACCGCGACCAGCAGGATCGACAGCAGCACGGGCGGAAACGCCATCCATATGTCGACGAGGCGCGAGATGACGCGGTCAGTCCAGCCGCCAAAAAAGCCCGCGCAAAGTCCAAGCGCCGAGCCAAAAATGCAGGCCGCAAGGCTGGCGGCAAAGGCGACTGTCAAGGCGGGGCGCGTCGCATAAATGAGGCGCGAGAGCATGTCACGGCCAAGGCTGTCGGTGCCGAGCCAATAGCCCGGCTCCGCGCCCTTCAGCCACCACGGCGGCAGGGTTTGCAGCATCAGGTCCTGTGCCAGACGGTCATGCGGCGCGAGCCCGCCCGCAAACACCGCCGCGATGACAAGCAGCGCCAGCCAGCTCGCGCCAAGCCACAGGCGCGCGCTGGCGCGGCGATGCACGGCGCGCGGCTCAGCCATGCCGCAGCTTCGGGTTTAACGCGGCGTAGCAGAGATCGACGGCGAGATTGATGCCGACAAAAATGACGGCAAACAGCAGCACGATGCCCTGGATCAGCGGCAGGTCGCGGTTGATCACCGCGTCAATGGCAAGATTGCCGAGACCCTCATAGGAGAACAATCGCTCAACGATGACTGTGCCGCCGATCAGAAAGGTGAACTGCACGCCGACAACGGTCAGCGATGGAATGACAGCATTGCGCAGCGCCTCATGCAGCAGCACATGCATGTGCGAAAAACCCCTGGTGCGGGCGATCAGGACGTAGTCCTGCTGCATCACCTCTTTCAGCGAGGTCTTGAGCACCTGCGAGATCACCGCCGCGAGCGGCAAGGCCAGCGCCATGGCGGGCATCAGCATGTGGCGCAAAAGATCGGCGGTGAGATCAAAGCGCAGCCGCGCGATGCTTTCCAGCAGATAGAAGGGCGTGACAAACGGCAGGGCAAGCGCCGGCGAGACGCGGCCTGAAATGTCAAAGACGGGAATGGCGACGCCGAACAGCAGAATGAAAGTCAGACTCCACAGAAAATCCGGCACGGAGAGCGCGACGCCGTTGAAGAGATCGACGCCCGCCTCCGTCGCCGTGCCGCGCCAGCGCGCCGCGAGAATGGCGAGGCCGCCGCCCAGCGCGACGGCGATGATGAGCGCGAGGAAAGCCAGCTCCAGCGTCGCCGGCAGGCGGCCAAGCACCACGTCGGTGACGCGCTGGCGCAGCGAGATCGACACGCCAAAATCGCCTTGCAGCACATGGCCGAGCCAGATGGCGAATTGCGCGAGGATCGGCTTGTCGAGACCGTAGAGCGCCCGCAGGTCAGCAATATCCCTGGGGCTCGCGCCTGGCGGCACCATCATGGCGATGGGATCGCCCGGCGCCACGCGCACCAGCGTGAAGACGACCACAGCGACACCGAAGAAGGTGACAATCAGTGACGCGAGACGGATGAGGGCCGCAGAGGGGCGCATGGGGCGTGTCGTTGTTCTCTCCCGCGAAGCGGGGGAGATGTCACGAAGTGACAGAGGGGGTGGCACCGCTGCGTGTCGTTTGCAAAGAGCGAAGATGCGGCACCGGCCCCCTCCGGCGCTTCTCGCCACCTCCCCCGCGCAAGCGCGGGAGAGGAAAACTCCTGTCAGCCCGGCCCGATCAGCTGCGGCAGCATCGCGCCCGACAGGTTCGGCGTCAGCTTCAGGCCCGCCGCGTAGATGATCGGCTGCACATACTGGAACAGCGGGATCACATAGGCTTCCTCGGCGATATACTTGTCGACCGCCTTGTAGCCGGCGATGCGTTTGGCCTCGTCCGGCTCGCCCCACAGCGGGCCGATTTTGCCGATCAGATCGTCCGACTTCCAGGCGCAATGCGGGCTGGGGCCGAACATGGCAAAGCCGGTGGAGGTGGCCGGATCGCCAATCGAATTGCCCCAGTTGTAGAAGGCGGCGGGCGCGAGCTTGTGGCCGAAGCGCAGTTCAAAATGCTTGGCGACTTCATAGACCTCGATCGTCGCCTCAATGCCGACCTTGCGCCACATGCCGACAATCGCCTGGACAATTTCAAAATCCTTCGGCTTCAACCCCTTCGTCGTCTGGATCGTGAATTTCGCGGGCTTTTCGGGCGAAAAACCGCTGGCGGCGAGCAGCTTTTTCGCCAGCTCTGGATCGTAGGCGACCTTGGTCGAGGCGTCGAAGGCGGCATATTGCGGTGCCTGCAGCGTGTCGATCGGCACGCCATAGCCCTTCAGCAGGCGTTCAACAATCAGCTTTTTGTCAATCGCGTGGGCGGCGGCCTTGCGCACATTCTTGTCGAGCATCACCGGATCGACATTGGTGAGGAACAGCATCGCTATGTCGGACACCGGAGTCGTCACGCCCGCTAAACCCTTGGCGCTTTTAAGGCGGTCATACTCCTCGTAAGGCACATCGAACGTGACCTGCGACTTGCCCGACTCAACCTCCGCCACGCGGCTCGCCGCGTCCGGCACAAACTTGATGATGACGGTTTCAAACGCCGGCTTGCCACCCCAGTAACTGGCGTTGGCTTTCAGCCGCACAAAGGCGTTGCGCTCGTATTTCTCGACCATATAGGGGCCGGTGCCGACGGGCGCCGCTTCAAAGCCCTCCGCCCCGACCTTGGTGTAATAAGCCTTCGGCATGATGTAGCCGGTGAGGAAAGCCATCCACTTGAACAGCGTCGGCTCAAACTCTTTCACGTCAGCGGTGATGACGTCGCCGTCGATTTTGAAATTGCCGACCTTGGCCCAGACAAACATGATCGGGTTTCCGGTGTCGGGTTTTGCCGCCCGCTCCAGCGACCACACCACATCCTCGGGCGTGAAGGGCGAACCGTCATGCCACTTGACGCCCTGGCGCACTTTCATGCGGATTTTCTTGTTTTCGTCGGTCCAGCCCCATTCGGTGATCAGGCCGGGCGCAAACGACAGGTCCGGCTTTTGCGCGATGTAAAGATCGAAGACGGATTGATAGATGCCCTGGATTGTCGGGTTGACGGCAGAGGGGCCGGTGGTGGGGTCCCACGAGGGCAGGTTGACATTATAGGCGATGGTCAGCGTGCCCGCCTCGGCGCTGGCACCGGAGGTGTCGAGGCCGAGCGTGAGGGCGGCGGCGCCAGCCGCGCTGAGTTTGAGAACGTCGCGTCTTGATTGAGCCATGCCTGCCACTCCCCTTAACCAAACTTTACGCCTGACCTGATTGCTAAAATGTCAGCCCGGAAAAATTTGTAGGTGCGGCAGGGGTGGGTTGTCAAATGGGGAGGCGGACGGCCGCCCGAGACATTCGCCTCCTGCCATGTCGGTTCGCGCGCTACTCCGCCACGCGCGTCAGGCAGGGCGCGATCGAGCGCGGGCCGGGGATGACGGCGACGATTTTCATTTGCGCGATGGTGCGGTTCATCGCGGCGTCAAGATGGGCACACCCAGCCTTCGTCGCTGTCCGGGCCACCGTTCCCGCCGGGCATTGAAATGAGTAGTGCATACGATACCTCTGTCGTATTTCTGCGCTCATAACCTCCCCCTGCGCCGTTTCCGCGACGGGCACAGGCTTTCAAAAATTCGTGTCCCGTCAGCAGGATGCCTTGAAATATATGCGGTCTCTGGACACCTGCCGCAACATTTTGCGCTGCGCGCGGACAGCAATATCTGCCCGCAGGAAGCGGGTTGCATACAAAAATCGTTCGAGTTAGGTTCCGTTGAACGCGGGTTTCGGGTGCCATCCTGTCCGGCAATGCGGCAGCAGCGGGCCTGCGCAAACCCAAGCGGGAGTGGCCTTGCCGGATGTTCTGCAGCTGTCGGGAGTTATGAGACGCTACGGCGCTTTGCAGTCGTTCGATGGCTTTGACCTGGCGATTCCCGGCAACGCCTATGTGTCGCTGCTGGGGCCAAGCGGATCGGGAAAAACCACAGTGCTGCGTGTCATTGCCGGTTTTGAGGAACCGGACGCGGGCGAGGCAACCGTCATTCCCGCTGCCTGAGCGCGGCGGGCCGGCTCCAACTTCACCAGAGGGGAAACACACATGGCAAAAGACATACTCTGCGGCTTCGGCATCGACGTTGACGCGGTTGCGGGCTGGCTCGGCTCCTACGGCGGCGAGGATTCGCCCGACGATATATCGCGCGGCCTGTTTGCCGGCGAGGTCGGCTCGCCGCGCCTGCTGAAACTGTTTGAGCGGCTTGGCATCAAGACCACCTGGTTCATCCCGGGCCACTCGATCGAGACGTTTCCAAAGCAGATGCAGGCGGTCGCCGACGCCGGCCATGAGATCGGCATTCACGGCTACACGCATGAGAACCCGATTGCGATGACGCGCGAGCAGGAAATGGCGGTGCTCGACAAATGCATCGCGCTGGTCACCAAACTCTGCGGCAAGCGCCCGACCGGCTATGTCGCGCCGTGGTGGGAGTTTTCCAATGTCACTAATGAGCTGCTGCTGGAGCGCGGCATAAAATATGACCATTCGCTGATGCACAATGACTTCACGCCCTATTACGTGCGCGTCGGCGACAGCTGGACCAAGATCGATTATTCGAAGCAGCCGAAAGACTGGATGGTGCCCTTGCAGCGCGGCAAGGAGACGGATCTGATCGAAATCCCGGCCTCCTGGTATCTCGACGACCTGCCGCCGATGATGTTCATCAAGAAGGCTCCCAACAGCCACGGCTTCGTCAACCCGCATGACATCGAGCAGATGTGGCGCGACCAGTTCGACTGGGTCTACCGCGAGATGGATTACGCGGTGTTCCCGATCACCATTCACCCCGACGTCGCCGGCCGCCCGCAGGTGCTGATGATGCTGGAACGGCTGTACGCGCATATCGCCAAACACCCGGGCGTCAGGTTTGTCACCATGAACGAGATGGCCGACGATTTTGCCCGGCGCTTTCCGCGCAAAAAATAAGCGAGGCAACCGGGCGGCGCTGGTGCCGCCCGGCCCATTATACGAGGAGAGTGGTCCCGTGTGTTCGCTCTGCGGCGTTCTCGGCGGCAATGAGCACTGGGCCGACGCCGTGGCGCGGCCGGGCGTCTACACACGCAACACGGAGCGCGTGGACCGCCGCCGCGAGCGGGCAAGCCGGGTGCGCATCGCCAACCTGGTGCTGCATCCTTTCGGCATGACCCTGTCCGACTGGCAGGGCGCGGCGTTCCTGGTGTCGACGCGCACCGGCAAAACCGAGATCATCGAAGACCTTGGGCATTTATGGCCGGCCGCCGAGCGCCTCGCGGGCCGGTTATGCGATCCGCTGGCGCTGCCGGTGATCGAGGCCCTGGAGCGCCAGCATGACTGATGCCGCGCCCGCCTTCACGCCAGTCAACCTCATCACCGGCTTTCTGGGCTCGGGCAAGACAACTTTGCTGCGGCGCCTGCTGGCCGGTCCGGCCATGGCCAGAACCGCCGTGCTGATCAACGAGTTTGGCGAGATCGGGCTTGACCACGATCTGGTGGAGCGGATTGACGATACGATGGTGCTGCTGCGCTCTGGCTGCATCTGCTGCACCATCCGCGACGATCTTGCCCAGTCGATGCGGGCACTGCATGCACGGCGCGAGCGGGGCGAGATTCCAGCCTTTGACCGGCTGGTTGTCGAGAGCACGGGGCTGGCCGATCCCTTCCCGATTCTATCCACCCTCAAGGCCGATCCGGTGCTGCGCCACCATTTCCGGCCTGGCCTTGTCATCACCACGGTCGATGCGGTCAACGGCCTTGCGCAGCTCGGCGCACACATCGAATCAACCCGCCAGGCGGCGGTGGCGGACCGGCTGGTGCTGACCAAGACCGACCTTGCCGATGCGCAGACAGTCGCGCGGCTCACCGGCCCGCTGCGCAGGCTCAATCCTGACGCGCCGCTGCTGCGTGCGGCGGAGGCCGGCTTTGACGCCAGCGCGCTGCTGGATGACAGCGCGCCGACGCTCTCCGCCCGCGCCCTGCTGCATGACACATTCCGCAGCGATGATCCGGATGCATCAGCGCCAGCGCGCGCCAGTCATGCCGATCGCATCCGCTCGTTTGTGCTGACGCTCGACGCGCCCCTCGACTGGACAGCATTCGGCATCTGGCTGACCATGCTGCTCAACCGCCACGGCGGGCGTGTGCTGCGCGTCAAGGGCATTCTCAATGTTGCGGGCGAGGACGCGCCGGTTGCCATTCATGGCGTGCAGCATCTTGTCCACACGCCGGTGCATATGGCGGGCTGGCCCGGCGCGGACCGGCGCTCGCGCATCGTTTTCATTCTGGACGGGCTTGACCCTGCGCTGGTGCAGCGCTCGCTGGCGGCATTCAACGGGCTGGGCGCGCCACAGGCGGCCCGCCCATGAAAGCAGCGCGCCCCGGCACAGCCGCCGGCCCCGTCCGGGTCACCCCAGCCCGCCAATGCAGACATATTTGGCCACGATATAATCCTCGATGCCGTATTTTGAGCCTTCCTTGCCCATGCCGGATTCTTTGACACCGCCAAAGGGTGCCACCTCGGTGGTGATCAGGCCCTCGTTGATGCCGACCATGCCATATTTCAGCGCCTCGGCAACGCGGAAGGCGCGGGCGAGGTCGCGGGTGTAAAAATACGAGGCGAGGCCAAACTCGGTGTCATTGGCGAGGCGCACCGCTTCTTCCTCCGTCTCAAACTTGAAGACCGGCGACAGCGGGCCAAAGGTTTCGTCGCGCGCCACAATCATGTCGGAGGTGACGCCGGTCAGCACCGTCGGCTCAAAAAATGTGCCGCCGAGCGGGTGGCGCCTGCCGCCTGTGGCTACCCTCGCGCCTTTGGCGACAGCATCGCGGATATGCTCCTCCACCTTCAGCACCGCTTTCTCGTCGATCAGCGGCCCCTGCTGCACGCCCGGCTCCATGCCGTTGCCGACCTTCAGCGCGCTGGAGGCGACAATCAGCTTGTCCACAAACCGGTCGTGGATTCCCGCCTGCACCAGAAAGCGGTTGGTACAGACGCAGGTCTGGCCCGAGTTGCGGTATTTGGCGATCATTGCGCCTTCAACCGCGCGGTCAATATCGGCGTCGTCAAACACGATGAAGGGCGCGTTGCCGCCCAGCTCCATCGAGACTTTTTTCAGTGTCCTGGCGGATTGCTCGACCAGCAGCTTGCCGACCGGCGTCGAGCCGGTGAAGGTTATCTTGCGCACCAGCGGGTTGGATGTCAGTTCGCCGCCGATGGCGCTGGCCGAACCGGTCAGCACATTGACAACCCCTGCCGGAATGCCCGCCATCTCGCACAGCGCGCCCCAGGCAAGGCCCGAATAGGGCGTCTGCGCGGCGGGCTTGATGACAATGGTGCAGCCTGCGGCGAGCGCCGGGCTGAGCTTGCGGGCGATCATCAGCGAGGGAAAATTCCACGGCGCGATGGCGCCGACAACGCCCACCGGCTCCTTGGTCACCAGAATGCGGCGGCCGGGCCAGGGCGAGGGGATAACGTCGCCGTAGATGCGCTGCGCCTCCTCGGCAAACCAGCGCACATAGCTTGCGGACAACCCGATCTCGCCCTTGGCCTCGGTCAGCGATTTGCCCTGCTCCAGGGTCAGCAGCGTCGCCAGCGCCTCGGCGTTCTGCTCCACAATATCGGCCAGCCGGTGCAGGATTTTGGCGCGGTCCTTGGCGGTGCGGCCGCGCCACGCAGGCATGGCCGCATCGGCGGCGGCGATTGCGCGGGCGGTCTCGGCCGCGCCACAGTCGGGCACGGTGCCGAGCGGCTGGCGGGTTGCCGGATTGTGAACCGCCAGCGTTTTGCCGCTGTCAGCGCCGATCCACGCGCCATTCACATA
>JANLPP010000036.1:0-1569 GCA_031367295.1 Hyphomicrobiales bacterium
GGCCAAAAGCGCAAGCTCACCATCCCCTGCGTGCGCGACCGGGTGGCGCAGTCGGCGGTGGCGCAAATCCTCACCCCCCTGCTCGATGCCGAGATGGAGGACGCCAGTTTCGGCTACCGCCCCGGGCGCGGCGTGGCGCAAGCCGTCGCCCGCGTCGAGGCGCTGCGCCGCCAGGGCTATGTCTGGACCATTGACGCCGACATTGACGATTTTTTTGACACCATCCCGATTGACGGCCTGCTCGCCCGCTTTCACCAGTCGGTCAGCGACGGGCCGCTGAGCGACCTGCTGGCCCTGTGGCTGGAGCAGGCGGCGGCGCAGGGCCGGGGCATAGCGCAAGGCTCGCCCCTGTCGCCGCTGCTGGCCAACCTCTATCTCGACACGCTGGACGAGACCTTTTCACGCAATAATCTGCGCATCGTGCGCTATGCCGATGATTTTCTGGTGCTGGCCAAGGACCGCCCGGCGGCCGAGGCGGGCTTTGCCAGGGTGGAAAAACTGCTGGGCGAGCACGGGCTGAAACTCGATCCGGGCAAGACGCGGCTGGCCGCCTATGACGACAGCCTGCGCTTTCTCGGCCATATTTTCGTGCGCGGCTGGGCCATGGCCGACCCGCAAGGCGAGGGCGAGGGGCTTGACCGCACGCAGGCGGCGCTCGCCCGCCTCGCCGATGCGGACCGCGCGGCGGCGCAAGCGGTCAGCGGCGCGGCGCAGGAGGAGGCGGCGCAGGACAGCGCCGGCTATGACCGCGGCCTGCGCGTGCTGCATGTGGCGACCCCCGGCCGCCGCCTCACCCTGCGCAACCAGTCTTTTGCCGTGCTGGAGGCCAGCGGAGATACAGGTGGCGAGGCGGCGGGGCGCGAGCTTGCCGCCATCCACCACACCCGCATTGACCGCATCGAGCTTGGGCCGCGTGGGGAAACTGACCTTGAAACGCTGCGCCACGCGCTCGCCTGCGCCATTCCCGTCGCTTTTACCGACGGGCACGGGCGCGCCACCGGGCACTTGTCGCCAACACTCAGCCCCCATGCCGGCCGCCACCTGGCGCAGGCGCGCTGCGTGCTTGATCCGGCGCGGCGGCTGGCGCTGGCGCGCATTCTGGCCGCCGGGCGTCTCGCCAACCAGCGGGCGCTGCTGCGCCGCGTCAACCAGCGGCGCGGCATTGCCTTTGTGGCGCGCACGGCGGCGATTGTCGGGCGCGCCATGGCGCGGGTGGAACGCGCCGGCGCCATTGATGGCGTCATGGGCTATGAGGGCGTCGGCACCAAAGCCTATTGGAAGGCGTGGGGGCGGCTGCTGCTCGGCGGCTTTGCCTTTGCCGGGCGCACCCGGCGCAGCGGGGCGGACCCGGTCAATGTGGCGCTGGATCTGGCCAGCTGGCTGCTGGCGCGTGACATCGGCGCGATTGTGCTGGGGGCGGGGCTGCACCCGGGTTTTGGCGTGCTGCATGCCACCGGCGACTACCGGGACGCCTGCGTGTTTGACCTGATGGAGGAGTTCCGCGTCGGGCTGATCGAAAGTCTCGTGCTCACCATGATCAACGGCGGCGCGCTGCGGGCCGAAATGTTC